>NZ_FNGA01000002.1:500478-800478 GCF_900101105.1 Maridesulfovibrio ferrireducens | reverse complement strand
GACATCAATAAACGGGAGCATTGCAAAGACTAAGAACGGCAGAAAGCTGTAACTGATAAGAATTATTCCCAGATAATATTTCCAGTCTTTGTTCATCGTGCTCACCTTAAAAAGTAAAAGTGGTTATTTGAATGTTTATTAATAACCTAAGAAACAAGCGCACTCACAGCTATTTTAACAACAACTTTTTTCACAGCTTCCGGTTTATTGCCAACGGCGAGTCCCGGCATATGTCCGTCTTCCGGGAAAAAAGCCATGAATATTCCCGGAACAAGCGTGGACAGGCTCGGTGTTACGGGGAGCGGTTTCAAAAATTCCACGTCACGCTCAGGGGCGTACAGGATTTCCGTTTCCAGACTTGGCAAGTCGGCCCAGCCAAGGATTTCCCGTCCGGAAAGCAGAAACTGAATATCCACATATTTGCGGTGAGCCTCAAAGCGTCCCTCTTCCTGAAGTTTGGTATGGTATTCACTTACCTGTGCAAAGACTTTCTCTCCGTCGATCACATGTCTGCCGGGCTCAATAGAAATATCCAGCTCACGGAGAAACTCAAAAGCTTTTTCCCATGCTGGGCCGAAATTATATATTGAAGACTGTTCCAGATTGTCTAAAATCATGATGTTTTCCTGCCTGTTTTTACCATCTTTAGTTCGGCTAGTTTAAATCAATTAATAGTTTGCATCGTGATTTTATCAAGACTTTTTATTTATTAATTTTTCTGAGTGAACGGATAATTTCGCCTAAATCCGGACGTGTGTTTATGTCGTGAACATCAATGTAGCGGATGATTCCCTTCTTATCTATTATGAAAATTGCCCGCTCAGTGGTTCCGTCTGTTCTAAGAACTCCATATAATTGTGCAACTTTGCCGTGAGGCCAGAAATCAGAGAGTACGGGGAACCATACTCCGCCTTCATTCATCTGGCGTGTCCATGCATATTGGGTCGGAATATTGTCTGCTGTAATACCCAGTAGGATTGCATCATTCTGTTCAAAGAGCTCCTGTGCAATATTGTATCCGGGCCATTGGTCCGAGCATATTGGAGTGAATGCTGCGGGGACAAAGGATATTACAACATTTTTCTTACCACTAAAGGATGAAAGTTGCACAGCTTTACCAGCAAGAGATGGTAGAGCAAAGTCCGGTGCGGTTTCACCGACAGCAACCTTAAGCACGCTGTCCACTGGTTTAAGTTTACCGGTTTGATAAACAAGTTCGGCAGGAACTTTCGCCCATGAAGGCGCGGCGCATATACATATCAGAAGGGCGGCAAGTGAACTGTAAAGACGTAGGTATTTAGTCATGTTTGTTCCTTTATTTTTTCAGACTTTCTATTAGTCTGCGGCTTTTTGCAGACTTATCAGAAACTTCTTAGGATCTTTCATTCTTCCCGCAAAAGATGAAACAGTTTTAAGTTTATTTTTATCCTTTAGGTCAACCATAAAAAAATGTGGTGTTCCGGGCTTTCCGACTTCTTCATATATTTTAAAATCAAGATCATCAAAAAGTGGAAATTCTATTTGGTATTTTTTTCTGAAAAAATTTACTTCGAAGTCAGAATTTCCAACGCCTACACCTATAAGCTTTATGCGGGCATTTGATTTGGACTTTTTGAGGGCCGCAAACAGTTTGTTAACGCTTGGAGCCTCCGCCTGACAGTGTGGGCAGTACATGCTGAAAATTTCAATAATAACAAAGTCAGCATCAATATCTTTAAGCTGCCACGGGCCATTGCCGGATAATCCAAGGTAGGAAAGCTGAACTGCGGTCTGGTTGCCAGTCAGGGTAATGTCGGGGAAGTTTTCTCCTTTCTGCATAGGTTCAGCAAAGGCGGCTCCGGCAAACAGAAAGACAGTTAATATTGCGCTTGATAAATATCGAAACATAGTTGCACCTCTTAGTTTTTAATCTCAAATAATGACCGAAAGAATAGAGAATAGTCCAGTGTTAAAATACTAGATTCGGTCTGGCACCGGTTGAAGTTTTTTAATCCGGGGCAGGAAATATAATAATCAGATTAAATGTTTTTATTGAACTGAAACAAAAAAAAGGTATATTGGTTATAACTTGCGGTTTTTTTACTTAGGCTGTTTTCGTGGGACTCATAACTCGGGAGTGAACAAATGTTGAAGAATGTTAAGCTTGGAGTTAAATTGGGGCTCGCTTTCGGCCTAATTATTACACTTCTGGTTGTTGTTATTTCTGTTGATCGCTATGCCGCTAATTCTATGTCTTCGGGATTTAAAAAGCATATGGAAGTGGACATGGCTATTGGTCTTCACGCGGGTCGTATTGAGTCTTTGATGCTTCAAAGCCGCCGAAACGAAAAAGATTTCATGCTTCGGATGGATAAAAAATATCTGGCGAGACTTGATGAAAACATCGCGCAATTGACTGATCAGGCAAAAGCAATTGTCAGGTTAGCCGGTGAGAATGGAAATTCAGAAATTGAAGGATTAGCTTCCGGTGTAATTGGTTTTGCATCCAGTTATAAAAGTTCATTTCGGAAGCTGGTTGAGGCTTATGAGACAAAAGGGTTGGACCCTAAATCCGGTTTACAAGGGGAGTTCAGACGTGCGGCTCATGCATTGCAGAATTTTTTCGGAGAAAGGAATGTAGACGAATTGTACATTTCTCTTTTGCAGATTCGCCGTTATGAAAAGGACTATATCCGCACCGGTTCTCCTAAGTATAAAGACAAATTGCTGAACGCTATTACTATATATGAAGAGCAGCTTAACGTTAGTAAGTGTTCTGATTCTGCTAAAGTAGAACAGCAGAAGGGGCTCAAAGAATATTCTGACGCACTGAATGGTTATTTGAGAAATCCTGAAGCCAGTTATACAGGAACTATGCGTTCTGCCGCTCGCATTATGGAGCAGGCTCTTGGTTCCATATATATTCCCAATGGTAATGCTCTTATACTTTCGATCCGCAAAGAGGAAAAAGACTATATTCTAAGGGGTGCTAAAAAGTACGCATCAAATGTAGAAGCCGGATTAGAGCGTTTGACTGAATCTGTGAATCTTTCTGAAATCTCGGATGCAGATAAAAATGAATCTAAAGCTTATGTTGCAAAATATGAGAAGGCCTTTAAGTCTCTCGTTGAAGAAGACATAATTATCACTGAATTGACATCTGCGATGCGTGCGGAAGTTCATAAAATTGAACCTGCTGTTGACAGTATTTCAAAAAAAGCAATGGCGCTTGCTGATGTAACTGCGAAAAAAACTGCTGAGCATGTTGATATGCTTGGAACTATAAGTATAACCATAGGTCTTTTGGCCATTGTTGCAGGAATTTTGTTTGCATGGTGTATTGTAAAAATAATTACCGGGCCGATTATCAAGGCTGTAACGTTTGCTCAGGAAATTAGAAGAGGAAATCTTACTGCAACGGTTGATATTCATCAGAAGGATGAAATTGGAATGCTTGCTGATGCATTAAGGCAGATGGGTGAGAAGTTGGCTGATATTGTATCTGATATTACCGGTGCATCTCAGAATGTCACAGCAGGAAGTGAAGAATTGTCATCTTCGTCCTCTGTGATGGCTCAAGGCTCTACAGAACAAGCTTCTTCAATTGAGGAAATTGCGGCATCAATGGAAGAGATGGGGGCGACTATAAGGAAAACCGCTGATAATGCAAAAGAAACTGAAAGGATTGCAGTTGAATCCTCTAAGGACGGTGAAGAAAGCGGGGTAGCTGTAACTCAAACAGTTGAAGCTATGAAGAATATTGCGGAAAAGATTTCAATTATTGAGGAGATTTCACGGCAGACTAATCTTCTTGCTCTTAATGCCGCTATTGAAGCCGCTCGTGCCGGAGAGCACGGAAAAGGTTTTGCTGTAGTTGCCGCAGAGGTCAGAAAACTTGCAGAAAGAAGCGGGCAATCCGCTGCTGAGATCAGCGAGTTGTCGAGTTCCTCTGTTGCCACCGCAGAGGCGGCCGGACGTATGCTTGAGAAGCTGGTTCCTAATATCAAGAGGACCGCTGATCTTGTTCAGGAAATATCAGCAGCCTCGGAAGAACAGGATTCAGGAACTCAGCAGATTTCAAAGGCTGTTGAACAGCTGGACATGGTCGTTCAACAGAACGCTTCAGTTTCTGAAGAGATGGCTTCGACCTCTGAAGAGCTGGCGAGTCAGGCGCAGCAGATGCAGTCGTTAATGAGCTTTTTCAAGACAGATGGTGAGTTCGGAGATTCTCCTTCAATGCGGGCTTTGGAGCAAAAGCGTTCAACTCCAGAAAAGTTAGACGGTGCCCCTCTTGATTTGAGTGATGATCTCAGTTCTGAATTTGAACGGTTTTAAGTTTGTTTATTAAATGAGTTGCACCAGCCGTCTAGTGTTGACGGCTGGTGTTTTTGTTGAAGAGATTATGCAATTTTGAATTGCGACGTGGAATGTTGACTAAAGCTTTAAAGCCATATAATCACCGTCTGCTTGAGGATAAGTCTTATATTTATGCACACCGTTTCGATGTACCCCTCTTTCGTACTTCTTTCCGTTTCATAAGTAATAGCAATCATTTTAAATAAAGAGCCTTGTCAGGGGCTTTAATTACTATTGTAGTAATTAAGATATAATAGCGTTCTGTTCCGGATTGCCGGGATTGTTTTTCTACGTGATATTTTCGGCTTGGATTTCAAATATTTGATTGAAGGCCATAGGAGCGATTTTTTATCGCTCCATATTGCGCCGTATTATGTTAGGCTGGGCCTGTGTGTCTCGTCTTTTTTTTGTTAATAAATAAAAAGGAATTATTGATGGAAGCCAGTCATACTTTAGTATCGAATTCAAAGGGCAGTATTCAAAGTGATATTTTTTCAGGGCTTACGGTGGCGTTGGCATTAGTGCCGGAAGCAGTAGCATTTTCTTTTGTAGCAGGAGTTTCTCCGATTGTAGGTCTGTACGGTGCATTCATGATGTGCATTATGACCTCCATTTTAGGTGGACGCCCCGGCATGATTTCAGGAGCTACAGGCGCAATGGCCGTTGTTATGGTTAATCTGGTCCTGGAAGGAAATGCTTTGGGTGGAGCCGGTTCTCATGCTGGACTTCAATATCTGTTTTTTACTTTGCTGCTGGTAGGTATTTTTCAAAGTCTGGCTGGAATCTTTCGCTTAGGAAAGTTTATAAGAATGGTTCCAAGGTCCGTTATGATGGGATTTGTAAACGGGCTGGCAATTGTAATTTTTCTATCCCAGTTAAATATGTTTCAGGCTGAGGGCACATGGATTCAGGGAGAACCTCTCTGGATAATGATAGGATTGGTAGCTTTGACAATGGGTATTTTATTCACAGTTCCTATGGTTTATAAAAAAGCACCGGGCGCACTCATAGCTATAATCGCTGTTTCTCTTCTGGTTATTTTTGCTCAGATTGATACGGCAACAGTTCTCTCTTTTATTAAGGTTAATGGAGGCACAGGAATAAAAGCGGGACTTCCTACTTTTGCAATTCCTCAGATTCCTTTCACTTGGGAAACTCTCACCTTTGTTACTCCTTACGCCTTGATTCTGGCAGCCATCGGACTGATTGAATCTTTAATGACATTAACTCTTATTGATGAATTGACTGACACTCACGGAAGCGGAAACCGTGAATGTATAGCTCAGGGTGTTGCTAATTTCACCAACGGGTTGTTCGGCGGAATGGGCGGATGTGCAATGATCGGGCAGAGTATCATCAATATTACTTCCGGTGGTCGCGGTCGCCTATCCGGTATCACCGCCGCTGTTGCCTTGCTGTTCTTTATTTTGTTTACTTCTACTTATATTGAAATGGTTCCTATTGCCGCGCTGGTCGGTGTTATGTTTATCGTCGTCATCAAGACTTTTGCATGGAGCACATTCAATATAGTGAATAAAGTTCCTAAATGGGATGTTGCTGTTATCGTTCTGGTAACTTTTCTCACCGTCAAATATGATTTGGCTATTGCTGTAATCTGCGGTGTTATTATCTCCGCTATGATTTTCGCATGGGAAAATGCACTTAGAATTCGTGCCAGAAAGATTGTTGATGAACATGGAATCAAACATTATCAGATATACGGACCGTTATTCTTTGGTTCCACAACATTATTTCTAAGTAAGTTTGATGTGAAAGATGATCCGGAGAATATTATTATCGACTTTCAGGAGTCCCGTATAATGGATCAATCCGCAATTGAAATGGTCAATAAAGTTACCGAGCTGTATTTGCGGTCGGGCAAGACTGTTCATCTGTGGCATCTTAGCAAGGATTGCGTCCGCTTGATTAAGAAGGCGGAGAAGATCTGTGTTGTTAACGTGCTGTCCGATCCTGACTATTTCGTCAGTGTTGATAATTATAATAAACTTCAGGATGAGTTAAAGGCGTAGTATTTGCTGATCATTTTACTTGCAATTATCAATTCAAAAAAGGCTTAGAAGATTAATCTTCTAAGCCTTTTTATTTTGTTCGTATGTCTCGTCTTAAAATAGATTTAAGCTAAAAAGACCTATTCTATGAAACACTTTGGCAGTAATGCCGATTCACAAGCGATTTCATCCACAAAAGATTAATGTGCAAAAAATGATTAGTGGCGTTACGAATTGAACCGTTAGCATATAACATTAATATATAGAAGTGCCCACATTCCGTGTTATAAATTGTTTTAAGTGTTTGTCCTTAAATTAAAAGCATAGTATTAATATGGCAGTCTATTTTGTAAAATTTGGGAATATATGAAAAATATTGTTGTTTTTATGTTGTTTTTCTTTTTAGTTTTTCCTTTTTTCGGTGCTACTTCTACTTCTGCTGCTAAATCATTTTCTCATGTTGAACTCACAAAAAAAGAGAAAGCCTTTATCAAAGCTCATCCTGTGATTACTCTGGGGACAGAGAAAGACTGGGAGCCGTATATCGTTGTTAACGAAGATGGTTCTATTTCTGGATTTGATAAGGGAGTGCTCGATAAAATAAATGAACTGACTGGATCTAATTTTCAATTGCTGCCTGGAAAATGGGTTGAAATGCAGAAAAAGGCTAAATTGCGACAGATTGACGGATTGAGCACAGGCATCGCCCATGAGGAACGCAAAGCATATCTCAATTTTTCCGATGTTTATTCAATTATACAAAAGATGATGCTGGTTCCGCTGGGAAATCCTAAAAATATTAAATCTGATAGAGATTTAGATGGCAAAATTATTGCTGTCCATAAAGGTAATATGGCTGATGAAAAATTAGCCCGTTCGTTTAAGAATTCCAGTGTTTTAGAATGTGCGACTATAGAAGAAATGATTAAAGCTGTTGTTAACAACAAAGCCGATGTTACATTTGGAAATGGTGGAACACTGTTTTCTGCAAACAAACTTGGTCTTCCATATTTGCAGATAGCATATCCTTTGGGAGAATATCTTAAATTTGTTTTCGGAGTTCGAAATGATTGGCCCGAAGCAATCGGGATTCTCAATAAGGGGCTTGCCGCAATTCCCGAATATGAAAAGAATCAACTTCGCCGCAAGTGGCTTGTGGGTGATGTAAATCACGATCCATATATTGATTCTCTTAGATTTGATGCTGATGAAAGAGCTTATCTGTCTGGAATTGATTATATTTCCATGAGTATTGATCCTAGCTGGATGCCTTATGAACAGATAGATAGAAAAGGTCAGAGTACAGGAATCACTGTAGATTTTATGAATCTTTTATCGCAGCGGATAGGGAAGGATTTTCGGCTTATCCCTACTGATTCATGGGAACAGACTCTATCCTTCGCTCGTGAGCGTAAGTGCGACATTCTTCCGTCTGCTATTTCTACCCCGACGCGCCGGGAATATTTAAAATTCAGTTCTTCATATATATCCTTTCCGTTGGTTGTGGCGACTGCTCTTGATAAAATGTTCATAGATGATTTTGACAGCGTTGCCGATCAAACTTTTGCCGTTACCAAAGGATACGCTGCAATTGAATTGCTACGTAATAAGTATCCGAATATAAAAATTATAGAGGTTGAAGACGCGCTTACGGGGCTTGAAAAAATCCACGAAGAAGGCGTTCTGGGATACATTGATACTGTTCCTGCAATCAGCTATCAAATTCAAAAAAATGGTATGTTTGATGTTAAAATTTCCGGGAAGCTTGATCTGATCTATGACCTGTCTGTTGGAGTAAGAAATGACAGACCTCAGTTATTATCAATTTTGAACAAGGCTATTGCTTCTATTTCATATGAAGAGCGACAGGGAATTCTTAATCGCTGGATATCTGTTCATTATGATAAAGGAGTGGATTATTCGCTGGTTTGGAAGGTTTTAGCCGTGTTGGTTTTCTTCATTTTGCTGTTGCTGTATCGATATAATATTATTTCAAGGTATAATAAGAAGCTTCTTTTAATGAATTCAAAGCTGGATTCTCTCTATAAAACCGACAGATTAACGCAAGTTTTCAATAGATATATGCTCGATAGTGAAATGGAGAGGGAGCTTGCCCGGTCCGTCCGTTATGACACTCCTTTCTCCGTGATTTTGTTGGATATAGATTACTTTAAAAGAGTTAACGATATATATGGGCATCATGCCGGGGATACCGTTCTCGTGGCAATTTCATCATTGCTTTCAATCAGTGTAAGAGAAACGGATGTTCTTGGACGCTGGGGAGGCGAAGAGTTTTTGATTATCTGTCCGGAAACGAAGCTTGACGGTGCAGTACAGCTTGCAGAGAAACTGCGCGGAAAAATTGAAGAGTTGCATTTCCCGGTGATGAAAGAGAATGTAACAGCAAGTTTGGGTGTGGCTGCTTATGTAAAGGGTGAAACAGGTGAAGCCCTTATTAAACGAGCTGACGCCGCCCTTTACAGAGCAAAAGACGGTTCTCGAAATTGTGTGATCGTTGCAAAGAGTGGTTCTTGAGATGTCTATTGGGTAGATATATCAAACGCATCTTGCTCAGAAAGCGGCATAGACAGGTAGAAGCCTTGCACCATATCGCAATCTAGTTCTTCAAGAATTTTAAGTTGTGATTTCATTTCAACTCCTTCGGCAACTACTACCATATTCAAACCATGAGCAAGATCTATGACTGATTTCACAATCTGTTTCGCACTTGCGCTTGATTCAATTCCTTTAATGAAGCTCTTATCAATTTTAAGGATGTCAGTCGGGAATTTGGTCAGATAGGTCAATGACGAGTAACCTGTTCCAAAGTCGTCAATAGCACATTGAATGCCTAACGCATGCAAAGCATCAAGTTTCTGAGACGCGAGATCAGGGTCTGCAATAATAGCTGATTCAGTCAGTTCAATTACCAGTGAATCTGTAGGAATGTTGTATTTAGTAGTGGTTTGCTCTGCGAAATGGACAAATGTCGGAATTTTCATATGGTATGCACTGATGTTGACCGATATCTGTAAGGATGAGCATGATGGGTTCTTTCCCAGCCAATCAGCCCATATTCTACAGGCATTATCGAGTACATAGCGGTCCAGCTTAAGAATTAATCCGGTTTCTTCGGCAAGCGGAATAAATTGTATGGGGCTGATTAAGCCTTTGTCAGGGTGATTCCAACGGATAAGAGCTTCGAAACCTTTCAGTGCCAGTTCGGGTTTAAGTGTATATTGGGGTTGGAAGACTAGATAAAATTCGTTGTTGAGCAAGCCGTTATGAAAATCATTTTCAAATTTAAGAAGATCCTGAGCTGAGTTCAGCATGGATTCGACAAAGAAAGAGAAATAATTTTTTCCGCGTTTTTTTGAAATTCGCATTGCCATGTTTGCTTTGTTGATGAGATCTTCGGGATGATTGTCCCCATGCTTATCGGTGCAAATTCCATAGCTTATGTCTAGACTAAACTCCACCCCGTCAATGGTATAGGGCGCTTGCAGTGCTTTTTTAATGTTTTTCATGAACCAGACGGTTTGCCGTGGGGTCACATTTTCAATAAGGATGACGAAGTCATCTCCGCCCAATCTGGCCACAGTATCAATGTTTCGTACTGCTCCCGTTATCCGGTCAGCTGTTTGAACAAGAATCTCGTCTCCGACAAAATGTCCGAAACTGTCATTTACCCGTTTGAAATTTAATATGTCTATAAATGCAACAGCGAATCCTTTGTTCTTGTTATTATGTTTATTAACCAATGCGAGACTGATCTTACGCACGAGCAGTCGTCTGTTCGGCAGTCCCGTCATATAGTCGTGAAGTGCCTGTTTTTTCAGCTCCACATTAGAATTTAGTAATTTTTTAAATAACCCGACATTGAAATAGGCCGAGGCAAGAACAAAAATAGATCCCAAAAAAAGAATGGGGCCGAATATGGCATTAAAATCAAAATGATAGTGGAATATTACGGAAAAGATAACAACCGAATAGCCGATCATAAAGGCGCAAATGAATGAAATGAGAATTGCGAAGCCTGTTTTGGTTACCTTATACAGGTTTTCTTCATTGGTACGGATGTGTTTGATCAAAGCAATATAACAAGCTGCGCCGGCTATTAAAATAAGTAGTCCAATGCCTATTTCTGTAAAAAAAATAGTGTTACCGGTGTCTTTTAAAATGTGCATTATCAATGAATATCTCGCTGCATGTGTACTGTCAACAAAAGTGAACAACCTTATAACATGATATGTTCAACTCAATAAAATAATGACAAAAAAGTGTTGAAGAGTTTTGTTGTGATTGTAGCTTTCAATTTGTAACTCGGGTATGTGTTATTAGAAGAATCCTTATTAGGTGGAGGTAAATAGCATATGAATTATGAAGAGCGGGGATCTTGCAACAAGGTTAAACTGGGTATTGCAAGGTGTCTTTTGGGAGAAAGTGTCAGGTATGACGGATCTCAAAAACTGGATCGTTATTTACGGGATATTCTCGGGCAATACGTAGAATGGGTTCCTGTTTGTCCTGAGGTCGAGTGCGGTATGTCCATCCCTCGTGAAGCCGTTCGTCTTGTGGGCGATTTGGATTCTCCCAGACTGGTCGGACGCAGTTCCGGTAAAGACTGGACTGCTCAGATGTATGATTGGGGACAAAAGAGATTGGATCAATTGGAGCGTGAAGATATATGCGGTTATGTTTTCAGGTTTGGATCTCCTTCAAACGGTATGAACAGGGTTAAAGTTTATAATGACGGCAACAGAGTACGTCATGATGGTATTGGAATGTGGGCACGCATGGTAATGGAAAGATTTCCCGGTTTGCCGTTTGAAGATGACGGAAGACTGCATGATCCTGCATTACGGGAGAATTTTATTTCGCGGGTTTTTACGTTGAAACGCTGGCGGGATGCGATGTCTGATGGATTTACTGCTGGAGCCTTGGTTGAATTTCACACTCGTCATAAAATGCTGATAATGGCTCATAATGTACAGATTTACCGGGCCATGGGAAAGATTGTTGCAAAAGCCGGAACTGAACTTCCTGAACTTCTTTTTGCTGAGTATTTTGAAATGCTTTTCAAAGGTTTGACTTATAAACTGACAGTTAAAAAACATATAAACGTTTTGATGCACGCTTTTGGATATTTTAAAAAGGATTTAAGTGCAGATGAAAAACAGGAAATGCTTGAATTGCTGGATCAATTCAGCAAAGGGTTGATTCCATTGATTGCGTCGATCACATTACTTAATCATTATGTCAGAAAGTATTCAAAAGACTATTTAGCAAAGCAATATTATTTGAATCCTTATCCCGCAGAACTTATGTTGAGGAATCATGTCTGAATCAAAACAGGAAGGAATAGTTACAGAGTTATCCGAAAATCTTTCACGTGCAAAGTTGCCGGATAATCTTTCACGCGATAAGCGGGCATCTTATACTGTATGTGTTCTCGGTGCGACTGGTTATGTCGGCGGAAGACTTGTTTCGCAACTTCTTGAAAAAGGGTGGCGGGTGCGTGCTGTCGGACGTTCTCTTTCCAAGCTTAAATGCCGTCCCTTTGCTATGCACGAACGTTGCGAGGTCGTGGCAGCGGATTTATTTGATACAGCCTCGTTATTAACGGCTCTTAACGGTTGTTACGCCGCGTACTATCTTGTTCATTCCATGCAGTCCGGTAGCGGAGATTTTGCGGCAAAAGATCGCATGGCCGCGCAGAACACAGTCCGTGCCGCACAGGACACGGGGCTTGCGCGAATTATTTATCTGGGTGGATTGATCCCCGACGATCCGAATATCAGCCATCATTTAAAATCCCGCGCTGAGGTTGGAGAAATTTTATCCGGCGGTACTGTTCCCTGCACCACCTTTCGGGCGGGAGTTATTATCGGTTCGGGCAGTGCTTCTTTTGAAATGATACGTTATCTGGTGGACCGTCTGCCTGTTATGATCACGCCTAAATGGGTACAGACTGAAACTCAGCCTATAAGTATCCGTGATGTGTTGTTTTATCTTTCAGGTTGTCTGGAACATCCCGAAACAATTGGGGATGCTTTTGATATCGGTGGGCCGTATATTGAAACATATGAGCGTCTTTTCCGTGTTTATCAGGAAGAAGCCGGACTCCGCAGGCGACTTATTATTCCCGTTCCTTTTCTCACTCCCAAACTTTCATCTTATTGGCTCGGCTTTGTGTCGCCCATACCCGTTGCTCTGGCCAGACCGCTGGTAATGGGGTTGCGTAATCGCGTGGTTTGCAAAGATTACCGCATTCGCGAGATTATGCCGCGCAAGTTAAGCAGTTGTCGCTTAGCTATCAGCCGGGCTTTAGATAAGGTCGCGCAACATTTGGTTGATAGTTGCTGGTCGGACGCAGGTTCAATAAATACGCCCGAATGGGCTATCTGCGGTGATGCCGGATATACCGGGGGTACTGTTTTTCACACCGCCTATCGCATCAAATTGCAGATATGCAGTGAAAAGTTATGGTCGAATATTTTAGCGATAGGCGGCGATAACGGGTGGTATGGATGGGATGCTTTATGGAGCGTGCGGGGCTGGCTTGATAAGTTTATCGGCGGAGTGGGGCTGCGGCGCGGTCGAAGGCATCCTACGCTGATTGCAGTTGGAGACGCACTTGACTTCTGGCGAGTACTTGATGTTCAGGCAGATAAGCGTTTATTACTCATTGCAGAGATGAAACTTCCCGGTGAGGCTTTGCTGGAATTTACTCTGGAAGAGGAAAAAACAGGTGATACCGTGCTGACAATGACGGCTCGTTTTTTACCGCGGGGTGTGGCCGGATTGCTTTACTGGTGGTCTGTATATCCATTTCACAGTGTGGTTTTTAAAAGCATGGCTAAAGCTTTGGCTGAGAAAACAGCGTGTAAAATTTTGGAAGGTCCGACACTTGTAAAGGGGGCCGCTCCTAAATGCCATTTACCTAAAGCTTAACATTCTAATTCAGCAGGAAGTTTATGCGGGTTCATGATAAACGTATTTATGCTTTGAATGATAAGCAAAGTTCCAAAGATGCAGAGGATAGCCGAGGTCCGGTGATCTACTGGATGAGCCGCGAGCAACGCGTTAAGGATAATTGGGGATTGCTTTATGCCCGGGAGCTTGCAGGTGAAACTCGCCCGCTTGTTGTCTGTTTTGTAATGTCTCCAAGTTTTATGTGTGCAACTTTTCGTCAGTATGATTTCATGCTCAGAGGTCTTAAGGAAGTTGCGGATAAGCTGGCTGAAATGGGTATCCCTTTTGCGCTGCGGATAGGTGGGCCTGATGCTGAAATTGTAAGTTTGGCAAATGACATAGGGGCAGGGACTGTTGTTACTGATTTTGATCCGCTGCGAACCAGCTGGTCGTGGCAGAAAAAGGCAGCTCGTGAACTTAAGGTGCCGCTTATCGAAGTAGACGGACGTAATATTGTTCCCGCACGTGTGGTTTCAGATAAACAGGAATATGCAGCCCGCACGATACGTCCTAAAATACACCGTCTGCTTTTCGAATATCTTGAAGATTTCCCTGAACTTATTCCGCAGCACGTCTCGCCGCCGGACATCCCCGAGCCGGACTGGAACGCAGCTTACCGCGCCATTAATGTGGATAGATCTATTTTTCCCGTGGACTTTCCTTCAGGCGAAAAATCAGCGCATATTGCTCTTGATTCTTTTATCAAGACCCGGCTGATAAATTATGCTGAAAAGCGTAACAATCCTAACGCCGGAGCTACTTCGCGTCTGTCAGCTTATATTCAATTCGGGCAGCTTGCGCCTCAGCGGGCCGCTCTTGATGTGGCCGCGACCGGAGCTGGGGATAGTCAGGATATGTTTCTTGAGGAGTTGATTGTGCGGCGGGAGTTGTCTGAAAATTTTTGTTTGCATAATGCCGATTACGATTCGCTTAGCGGAGCGCCTGAGTGGGCTGTTGCCACGCTTGATGACCATAGGGATGATCAGCGTTTATATCTTTATACGCGCGATGAATTTGATAAAGCGGAGACTCATTCTCTTCTTTGGAATGCCGCGCAAAACCAGATGCGGCGTACAGGATATATGCACGGATATATGCGTATGTACTGGGCTAAGAAAATTCTTGAATGGTCACCTTCTCCGGAACAGGCAGTTAAAACCGCAATGACTCTCAATGATAAGTATCAACTGGATGGAAGATCCCCTAATGGATATGTCGGAGCGCTTTGGTCTATTGCAGGGCTGCACGACCGTGCATGGAAGAAGCGTCCAGTGTACGGCTCAATACGATATATGAATGAACGGGGATGCCGCCGGAAGTTTGATGTTGATGAATATATTTCCCGCTGGAACATTGAATAATATTTTTATTCTATAAAAACAGTCTGTTGTTGTAGAAACATTTTTATAAAAAAGATGTGCACAAAAGAAAGTGTCTATGCTAGTCTTAAAACGTTAATAACTCTAAACCGTTTGGAGGCTAGTTATGGCGAATATGGATTATCCCGGACCATGCCCGAGTTGTGAAGGTATTGACGGCTGCAGCACTGAAGCTGGAAAAAAGAAGGCTGTAAAGAATTATTGCAGCGGTCTTGAAATGGAACTTAATTCGTGGAAAGCCCGCTTATATGATGTTCTGGCTGATGAGAAATCTTCAGATCTCGGAGATCAGATCATCATGATAAAATCAACAATGAAAGAACTTGAAGCCGTTGTCGATCAAATGAAAGAAATCTGCCCGACAAGTCTTGGTGAGCAGGAAAAGGTTATTACCGGTAAGCTTGAAGACTTGCGGGTTCATTACACTAAAGCATTAGAAGTTATTTCTCCCGGTTGGTTCGGTGGCTGATTAGAATTAAAAAGCCCATGCTGATTAAAATCAGCATGGGCTTTATTTGTTAACCTTTGGCCAGTTCCTTTCGGACAATATCAATAAGTTCTTTGTGATCGGGGTTAATCTCTAAGATTTTTCGCAGGTATTTTGCGCCCTTTTCTTTTTGGTTCAAGTCATTTCTAAGAATCATACCAAGGTAGTAACATGCGTGGTAGTTTTCAGGATTCAATTTTACTATCTTTTCAAATTGATCCACAGACTGCATGGTCTTATCCAGCTTAAGCAAAACTATGCCGTAGTGGTATAGCGCGCTTTCATCTTCAGGTGTAATCTTCAGCAGTCTATTCCAGAAGAATGCCGACTTCTCCAATGAACCCATACTCATGAATACTTCACCTAATCCGTTTAAGGCTTCAGTATTATCTGGATTGGTTTTTAACTGTTCCATGTAGGTTTGTATTTTGGAACTTTGTTCAGCATTCATTGACGGGCCTGCACTCTGTGAGCCAGCAGGCCGTGACTGCGCGCGTTGAACAGGCTGATGTGATTTGGACATGAACGAGAACATCAGCATTAAAACCAGTCCGGCAGCCACAGTTATGACAACAACTTGTTTCCCTTTAGGGGATGTATTGGTTTGCATTTAATTACTCCTGATTACTGCGCGTCTGGACTGTGCGATTTTTTTTTTCTTGCCGGAAAGAATACGACAAACGGGAAAAGGGTGACTAGCGTTCCACCGACCCATATCCAGTTGACCAGCGGATGGACACTGACCGTCAGCGGTTCAAGCCGACCATTTTTTATGTCGTGTATTGTCGCGTAAAGTTCCCTGCCGAAGCTGAATATTGTGGATACTTCAGAGTGCGGATGATCGTTGCCGGGGAATGTTAACTGTTCCGGTTTTAGAATTCCGACTTCCTGTCCATTTTTACTAACGACAATATTAGCCATTTTAGATGCAATGCCGTGACGTTTTGAAGCGGTCAGCTCTTTGTAAGTGAATTCATATCCTGAAAACGAAAAGGTCTGTCCTTCGGATATCGCAACTTGCTGGGTGGTTGCGTATGGACCGGAGATAGCCACTCCTATGATCATTAATGCAACACCGAGATGAGTCCCGTGGGCGATCCAGAATCGTTTGCTGGATAGAGTTTTGTTTCGCAGGGCAAGCATTATGGTGGACGCTATTATTCCCGCTCCGGAGCCGAAGGCTATAAGTGGAAGGATCATGCGGATTCCGCCGAACCATGCCGCTCCGCTAAGGCACAAAGCCGTAAAAACGGAAACAGCAAGGCCGTTCTTATCCTGAATGCCTTCGTTCCATGAAAACCATGGGCAGATTAATAGCAGCAATCCTATGAGGGTAAACAACGGCATTGTTACGGTGTTATAAAAGCCTGCGGTAACACCGACGGGGTTTGTTTCCCATCCGAGACTTATTACAGGCCACATGGTGCCTAGAAAAATAACAGTGCCCAAAGCAATAAAGACCCATACTGTTACAACGAGAAGTCCTTGGCGGCTGAAAGCATTGGCTTCCAATCTGGATTTTTTTACGTTGGCGAAGAATGAGGCTGATAGAGTTAAGAACAGATAGAATAGAATGAAGGCGAGCAGTAAACCGCCGACTCCGCCGCCGCCAAAGGCATGCACGGATGCAATGATACCGCTTCGAACAATATATGTACCGACAACACACATCAAAAAGGTGAGGTTAACCAATACAATATTGATTCGTTTGAACACTCCGTAGCGCTGACCTAGAATGGAGGTGTGCAGGTATGCTGTAGCTACGAACCATGGAATGATGGAAGCGTTCTCCACCGGGTCCCATGCCCAGTATCCGCCCCAGCCCAGTTCCATATAAGCCCACCATGCGCCGAGCACTATCCCGGCACTAAGAAATGACCATGCCGGAAGCACCCAGCCGCGAGTCAGCTTCATCCATGAATCTTCACCTTTTGTGATAGCCATTGCGATCGATAAGCAGGCGGGAACAGTAAACAGCCCGTAACCGAAAAAGAGAAGTGGCGGATGAAAAGCCATACCGGGATTCTGCAATAGTGGATTGAGTCCGGTTCCATCTGCGGGGATGTTAGCAAGCTGTGTAAATGGCGGGCTTGCATTGGTCAGGATGAATAGGAAAAAGGCCTGAATCGCAAAGTAAAGCATCCAGTATGCGACTTTTGTCTCTTCGGGCAAATCTGAATATTTTTTAGTGCCGAGAAAAATGGTTCCGCCTACAGTTATAACCAATAGCCAGAATAGCAAAGACCCCGGTCTTCCGGCCCAGAAAGCGGTAACTGCGTAGAAATTTGAAAGTTCAAGACTTGTATAGTCCGCAACATATTTAAATGAAAAATCACGGGTTATTAATGCGCATAACAGAATTATACTGGAGAAAATAACTAACGAAATAACAAGTAATTGTCCCCTTTCCAGCCATTTTATAGAGTCGGTTTGTCCTTTCCATATGTTAAGGCATCCCCATGCTGCAGCCACTAATGATACAAACATGGATAGCACTAGAGCCATTTCCATTAAAAAATGCATTAACCCTCCAAACGATCAGCTAAATTTATACGTGCAGGCGATTCAAATTTCGTCTTGCACAAAGTCAGTGATTAGCAATAACTATTCCATTCTATAATGGTATGAAATAATTGGCTAAGGTTGAGAATGTGAGTTCTATTTGTGCAGAATATAACACTATTTGCACAAATAGTTGTGCACATAAGAACAGAGGGGATAAAAAGAGTTTGTAAACGCAATTTTAATAAAAAGAGTACTAATTATTCTAAAAATCCTTTATTAATAGAGGCTAGAACGAAGTTTATCTGTTTGGGGAGAGAATATGAGAAATCTCGAATCTATGACTAAAAAAGAGTTAATTGCGGAACTGAAGAGGGCTCGCGCAGAAGTGCAGCGCTTTGAGCGGGGGCATGGCGTTTCACTTGATTACCTTTCAAGTTTGTCTGTCCCTTTATCCGCAGTAGGATTCGAGCGACTGGTTGAAGGTATATGGATCATAGATAAAGACGCTGATACTCTTTTTGCGAACAACTCAATTGCTTCAATGCTTGGATATACACCGGAAGAAATGATCGGTCGAAATTTGATGGATTTTATGTCCGAAGATCGTAAGGGAGATTGTGAAAATAATATTTCAAGGAGGGAGAGTGGTGTCGAAGAAGTTCATGATTTTGAATTTCTGAATAAGTCAGGAAATCCTGTTTATACTCGCATCGCGACTTCACCTATTTTAGATGAAACCGGAAATTATGTCGGAGCAATCGCAAGCGTTACAGATCTCAGTGATCTTCATCAAGCGCAGAAACAGTTACAGGAAAATTTTGATAATGCGCCGATCGGTATAGCTCATATGGATTTAGACGGGAAATTGTTCATGGTTAACCCAGTGTTTAGCAAGCTTTTGGGTTATTCTCAGAAAGAGTTGCACGGTATGGATTTTATATCCATGATTCACCCTTACGATCAAAAAGATTATATTATGTTTAGAGAGAAGATGCTTAGAAGGAGGGAGCAAGTTAAACTTTCCAAAAGAATGGTTACTAGATCTGGGGAAAACATATGGGTTGAGATGTCTTTTTCTATTGTTATAGATGAGTCAGAAAATCCTCATTATTTTATTGTAGCGGTATCGGTAGAGGACATCTCGGAGCAGAAACGGGCCGAAACGGTTATGAAGGCACGTCTGGAGTTGATGGATTTTTCTCTTAATCATTCTTTGGAGGAGGTGCTCATTGAAACTGTTAATTTAGTCGAGGACTTAACTAACAGTCAGATGGGTTTTCATCATTACCTTTCACCGGATCAAAAAACACTTATGCTGCAAGCATGGTCAACGCGCACATCTAGTGAAATGTGTATTTCTGAAGAAAAGGGGAAGCCTTATCCGGTTGCCGATGCGGGAGTTTGGGCGGACTGCATACATACAAAAAGAGCGGTTATTCATAATGACTATGTATCTCTTTCCAATAAAAAAGGATTGCCACCCGGACATACTCCTGTAATTCGCGAACTGGTGGTTCCAATAATTCGAAACGGTAAGGTTGTATCTATTTTAGGCGTTGGCAATAAGCCTTTCAATTATACAGATGCAGATATTGAAATTACTACAAATATTTCGGATTTTGCGTGGGACATTATTAAACACAAAAAAGCAGACATTGATTTAATGCAGGCGAAAAAACTTTTGGAGGAGGTTCAGAAGATAGGCCGTATTGGAGGGTGGGAGGTTAATGTTTCCACTGATGAGATTTTCTGGACGGATAATCATTATCAACTTTATGGATATAAGCCCAAAGAATTTAAGGATATTGACCAGTTTTTCTTTGAGAACATAATTCATCCTGACGATCGAGAAAGGATCTTCAGCATATATATGAGCTTATTTAAAAACACAGAGACTGTTTCTGCTGAATATCGGGCTATTCTCAAGGATGGTACTGAGCATTTATTTCATTGTGTAGCTGCCCCTGAGTTTGATGATGAAGGTAAACTGCAACGAGTCTATGGAGTTAATCAGGACATAACCGATCGTAAAAAAGTTGAAAAACGGCTGCGAATCAGTGAACGAAAATTTAGAAGTTATTTTGAGTTAGGCCTAATTGGAATGGCTATTGTCGGAGCTGATAAAAAGTGGATAGATTTTAATAATAAATTTTGTGAAATTTTAGGCTACAGCAGGGAAGATTTAGAGAAATTAAGTTGGCCTGATTTTACACATCCTGATGATATTGATAAGAATAAATATCTTTTTGATCAGATGGTTGCCGGTGAGCTTGATAGTTACACCATAGAGAAACGTTATATTCGAAAGAATGGCGAAATCGTATATGTGGCTTTATTAACCAGTTGTACCAGAAAACGTGACGGGTCGATTGATTATCAGATGGCTCATATCATGGACATAACCGAGCGAGTCAAAGCTGAGAAGGAAGCTGGGTGGAATCTAAAGCTGAATTCTGCTCTTGCAAGATTATACACTCCACTTGTAGCTCCCGAAGCCAATCTTAAAAATACATCTGAGGCTGTGCTTAAAGAAGTTATACAGGTTACAGGAAGTCTTTTCGGGAATGCCTCCATTATTGCTGAAGGAGGTGCGACTGTTCTGGCCTGCAGCAATATGCAGGATGAATGCTCTGTCGCAACAAAGCGCGATTCTCTTTTCTTTTCAAAAAGTGTAGACGGCACATATCCTGGGCTTTGGGGGCATTCGTTAAATACTTTGCAGCCTTTTTTCAGTAATGATCCTATGAATCATCCTAAATCCAAAGGAGTTCCTAGCGGCCATGTAGCACTAAGCAGTTATTTGTCGGTTCCAGTTCTTCTTGGGGATAAGCTGGTTGGTCAAATAGCCGTTGCTAATAAACCGGGCGGGTTTACCCAGCGTGACGTTGATGCCGTAATACGCATTGCGGCATATTACGCACTTGCTATTCAAAGGGTGAACTCTAAGCAGGAGATTGCCGCCAGTAAGGAGTTAATGGAAAACATTCTGGATGGTATTCAAGCAGGTATTATTATTGTTGATCCTGTTACTTGTGTTATAGACTCTATAAATAGTGCCGCATCAAAAATGCTGCGAGCAAGCAAAGAACAGATTATCGGTCAACGGTGCGATGTTATATGCTGGCGGGCAACTGACGGGAATGTTATTGAAAATTGTCCTGCTGCAACAAAAGAGATACGGGAACGGGAATTCAGGATGCATCGTATGGATGGAACGGGGCTCCCTGTTTCAAAAACGGTTCTTAAAAGTAAAGTCAACGGAGAAGATAAGTTTATTGAAATTATTTTTGATATTACTGAAAGAAAAGAACTTGAGCTACGTCTTAGTCTTGCGCAGAAGTTAGAATCTATAGGGCATCTTTCGGCAGGAATAGCGCATGAAATTAATACTCCGGCACAATATTTAGGCGATAATATTATATTTTTGTCTGGAGCATTTGAAGAAATGAGCGGAGTCATTAAGCGGCATAAAGCGATCTGCCAATTACAAAAAGATCCAGTATGTGAAGAAGCTTTTACCCGTTGGTATAATGAGGATATGGATTACCTTTTAGAGGAAATACCCGCAGCTCTTGCTCAATCGCAGGACGGTGTTGAGCGTATAACCAGGATTGTGCAGGCTATGAAAAGGTTTTCTCATCCCGGATTGGAATTCAGACAGATGGGTGATATTAATTTAGCTCTTGATAATACCGTTACGGTTTGTAGAAATGAATGGAAATATAGCGCTGATGTTGTTTTTGAGTTGGACCCTGATCTTCCATTGATTCCTTGTTTTATTAATGACCTTAATCAGGCTTTTTTAAATATAGTGGTTAATGCTGCCCATTCTATCAGTGCGAAAGTGAGTGGCAGTGGCGAAAAAGGAACTATCACTATTCGAACGCGCCTTGATCCTCTATGGGTTGTTCTTGAGATAGAAGATACCGGAGAGGGAATTCCGGCAGAAATATTACCGAAGATTTTTGATCCGTTCTTTACGACCAAAGATGTCGGGCTTGGCACAGGACAGGGTTTAACGTTATGTTACTCAATAATTAATGAAAAACATGGTGGAATAATAGACTTCAGCAGCAAGCTGGGTGTTGGAACGAAATGCACAATTAAATTGCCACTTGAGGAAGTTAAAGAAAATGACAGCCTATAAGATCAGCGTGTTGTTTGTGGATGATGAGCCCAATGTTCTTGCCGCCTTAAAACGTATGCTTCGTGCTAAACGCAACGAGTGGAAAATGGAGTTTGTTGACTCGGGAGTTGCCGCTCTTGCTTTGCTTGAAGATATGAAATTTGATGTTGTTGTTTCCGATATTAAGATGCCGGGAATGGACGGAGCTGATCTTCTGAACAAAGTTAAAGATAAGTATCCGGGCATGATCAGAATGGCGCTTTCCGGACAGGTCGGTTTGAATGAAGTTATCAGGAGTATAAGGGCTGTTCACCAATATATCTCAAAGCCGTGTAAGGCTGAGGAACTGATAGATAAAATCGAAGGAGCAATTAAATCCCGCGAAATATTGACAGATCCAGAAATGCAAAAGTTGGTAACTGAAATAGAGTCTTTACCGGTTACTCCGAACGTGTTCGAATCTATTGAGATAGAGCTGAAATCTACTGACCCGTCTATTAAAAAAGTTGCTGAATACATTTCGATGGATGTAGGTTTGGTTGCAAAGATTCTTAGACTTGTTAATTCCCCATATTTCGGACTTCCTACGCAGATAGGTTCCATCTCTCAGGCTATTACAATGCTTGGTCTCGAAAGTGTCAAAGCGCTGATTTTGTCCACTCATTTATTTGCCATGTATGATGAAAAAAAACTCCCTAATTTTTCGCTGAACTTGTTATGGGAGCATAGTTTTCGTGTGTCCAATATTATCAGGCTTATATGTGAGTGCGAAAAAATTGATAAGGTCGTGGCAGTTCAGGCGCGGATGGCAGGTCTTCTTCATGATATAGGTAAACTTGTTTTGGCAAATTCGTTTTCTGTTCAATATGGAAAAGTAATAAAAAAAGTTGCTGAAACTCATCAGCCTATATGTGATTGCGAAATTGAAATACTTGGTACGACCCATGCCCATATAGGTGCATACCTTATGGGGTTGTGGGGAATGTCTGGTGATATCGTCCACGGGATAGGGGCGCACCATCAATATCAGGATTTTGATATGAGTGTTTCAATGCTGGTGAGCATCGCAGATGCGATTGATCATCAGTGTGTTATTATCAATCCCGGTTATGTCAGGATTGCGTTGGATAGAAACATATTGCCTGATGGACAACATGGATTGCAGCTCGAAAAATGGATCAATTACGTTAAAGATCATTGGGAAGGTTTGGATGAATTTCAGGATCTGGATGCTGATATGCTCGCACAATTGAGAAGTTAAGGAGCATAAATGAAGTCTAGAATTTTACTGGTTGATGATGAACCGAATGTTCTTTCCGCGTTGAAAAGACAACTGCGCGGGGTTTATGACGTGGAAACGGAAGAAGATCCGACCATGGCACTGCTTTCTTTGAATAATAAAAAACCATTTGCTGCCGTTGTTTCTGATTATCGTATGCCTAAAATGAACGGCATAGAATTTTTACGGGAAGTAAGAAAGCGCAGTCCTGAAACAACAAGAATTATGCTTACCGGATATGCTGACCTTGATAATGCAATACGAGCAGTTAACGATGGTCATGTGTTCCGTTTTTTAACAAAGCCGTGTGAAAATGAAGTTCTGCTTGAAAACCTCAAGGAGGCTGTCAGTCAATATGACTTGGTAACCGGCAAACGTATTTTACTCGAAAAAACACTGAAAGGCAGTGTTGAGTTGCTCGGTGAAATTACTTCATTGATAAAGCCTGAATCCGGCGCACGTATAAATAGAGTGCGTCGTTACGTTCGTTATCTTGCAAAAAAAAAGGGTGTAAAAGATTTTTGGAGGTATGATATAGCTACCATGCTTTCGCAGTTGGGGACGCTCATCCTGCCTCCCGGAACTCTTGATGTGCTGCTTGAAGGAAAGAAGCTTAATCCTGAACAGCTCCAGATGTTTGAGATGCACCCGGTTATAGCTAAAAGCCTTGTGGCCAAGCTGCCTCGTCTTGAAGCTATTGCTGAAATGATAGCGTATCAACTGAAAGGGTTTGATGGATCAGGGACTCCTCGTGATGCGGTGAAAGGGGAAAAGATTCCTCTCGGTGGGCGAATTCTCAAAGTAGCTTTGGATTATGACCTGCATTTGCAGAACGTTGAAAATCCAAAAAAAGCATTCGACAAACTTGAAAAAGTTGCTGAAGTCTATGACCCTGAGTTGCTTTATTATTTAGAGGGAATGCTCGGTGTAGAGGCTCGGTATATTATCAAAGAGGTTGGCCTTAAACATTTATATTCAGGTATGATTCTGTATGAGGATGTTACATCCAAACAGGGAGCCATGCTGCTCAGGAAGAGTTTGGAGTTAGATAAAGATAAAATTGATCGCATTCATATGTTCGATGAGAAAATAGGAATAAAACTTCCGCTTTTAGTTCTTGTTTCGGAGTAGGGGACTGTTATGCCAAAAGATATAAACTACACAAAAGAACGCATTCTTTTTGTAGATGATGAACCGAATATCCTTCAAAGTTACAGCAGGAGTTTTCGGTCGACATTCGCAGTAAGCACAGCTCTTGGTGGCAAAGCTGCTCTTGATATGTTAGATTCTTCTCCCCCTTTTACGGTTGTTGTCTCCGATATAAAAATGCCTGTAATGGATGGGATAAAATTTTTATCCAGAGTGCGTGAACTGTATCCCGATACCGTCAGAATGGTTTTGACCGGATATGCTGATCTTAATATTGCAATGAGCGCAGTGAATCAGGGTGATATCTTCCGTTTTTTGACTAAACCGTGCCACCCTGATGATTTAATCAAAGCCATCGTTTCAGGGATTAATCAATTCAGAATGATTCATTCAGCTAGAGAGCTGGTTGTAGTCAGACGTATGAAAGATGCTTTGGAAGGGACTTTGCGCGCCTTTACCCGGTTGGTTGAATTTCGTGATCCCTACACTGCGGGGCACATGGATCGGACTGCTGAGATTTCAGCTCTTATCGCAACCAGACTCGGTTTAAATCCTGATGTTATTCAGGGATTGCATCTCGCTGCTTTGGTTCATGATATTGGTAAAATAGCAGTTCCGTCAGGCGTACTTAATAAGCCGGGACCGTTAAGTGATGCCGAATTTGCAATCATTAAAACTCATTCATTGGTAGGGTCTGAAATTTTCGAAACATTGGAAACGGATTGGCCGATTCAGCGAATTGTGCTTGAGCATCATGAACGGATAGATGGTTCAGGGTATCCGAACGGATTAAAAGAGAACGAAATTTTGTTGGAATCAAAAATAATCGCGGTAGCTGACTCTATCGACGCTATCCTGACTACACGCCCATATCGTCAAGCTTCGGGTAAGGATGATTGTATAAAGTTTCTGGAGGAAGATAAAGGGATCAAGCTCGACAGTGACTGCGTCGAAGCCGGCATTGCTCTGCTCAAAGAGGGACTTATTTTTAAAGATCTGCCATTCTGAGCAATTGGTAATTCAGTCTACTTTAAAGGCAACTTAACTGTAAATGTTGTCCCATTGCCTTCTTCTGTGTCTACATTAATAAAACCATTATGCATATTCACAATGACGTTATGGGTAATAGCTAAACCTTGTCCGGTTCCTTTGCCTACTTCTTTAGTTGTGAAGAACGGATCGAAAGCGCGGTCGACAACATTTTGGGGCATACCTGTCCCTGTGTCGGAAACCTCCAGAACCGCCCATTCCTTTTCTTTGTAAGTAGTTATGGTTATGCACCCTTTTTCCTCGGAGTCTGTGCCTATTTTAGATTCGATAGCGTGTGCTCCGTTGATTATAAGGTTTAGTACCACCTGTCCTATTTCACCTTTGAGACAATAAATTTCAGGTAAATTATCGTCTAGATTCAATTCTACCTCTGAAATATATTTCCATTCATTTGAAGAAACAGTAACCGCGTTGCGAACTATTTCGTTTAGATGATGGAGTCCTTTGTGTACTTCTCCGGGATGAGCCAGTTGTTTGACTGACTTGACTATTTCAGAGATCCGTTTCAGTCCGATTACAGATTCGGCAATAGCTTTAGGGACGTCTTCTTCTAAGTATGCAAGCTCCTCTTCATCAAGAGCCGTCTCGGCCATATCTACCAATTCATTGTGAGTGTTACCTGACTGGAGAGCTTCGATGAGGTTTTTGCAATTCTTGATCATTCCGAGCAGTGTAGCGAAAGATTCTGCCATAAATTGAGTGTTGGTGCTGACATATTGTGTCGGAGTATTTATCTCATGAGCAATCCCGGCGGCGAGTTCTCCGATAGACTCGAGTTTTTGAGCTTGCCTCAGTTGAGCTTCAATTATTAATTGTTGACTGATATCGCGTGCGACACATACAAAATTTATGATTTTACCGGATTCATCCCTGACCGGTCCGATGGTGGCTTCTTGCGTGTAACGTTTTCCATCTTTTTTGATATTAACTAATATTCCTTTCCATATATGTCCGCCTAAAATTGTATCCCACATGTTGTCGTAGAAAGTTATGTCTTGCTCTCCGCTTTTAAGAAAACGTGGATTTTTACCTATGGCTTCTTGAGGCGAATAGCCTGAAATTTCGTGGAAAGCCGGATTTACATAAGTTATTATTCCCTCGATGCTGGTTATCATAATTGCTTCGGCAGCCTGATCAACGGCAGCCGAGAGTCTTTTATGTTCCTGTTCTGCCGTTTTAATTTGAGTTATATCTGTCATTGTAACAACGTAGCCGATCATCTGGTCATCACTGTTTTTCAGCTCTACGATTTGTCCCAAAATCCATAAAGTATGTCCCTTCTGGTGAATAAGGCGGAATTCTATACGGTTTTTAGTTATGAAGTCAGCTCCGTACCAATTTATTTTTATATTTGATTTGTCTTCTTGTTGGACACTGTTCATCCACGCATGTCCTGTCTGATCTGTATAATTCATTCCGGTAAGTTCGTTCATTCTCTCATTGGCGTAAAGCAACTGTCCTTCAATATCTGTGATGATGATGCCAACCGGAGAAGCTATTGCTATTCCTCTGAATCTCTCTTCACTTTCAGCAAGTCTTTTTTCAACTTTCATGCGTTCAGAGATATCTTCGAGTGTGCCGATTACTTCGGTGGAGGACTTACCGGGCGATACGGGATTAAAGATGGCTCGGATATAGCTGGTTTTGTTTCCGGTTGTTGCAGAAAAAAGATCTTCATAGATGCTGGATTTTCCATTGAGGGCATTTCTTAAAACCTCTTGCATTTTGAGAGGGCCGTTTTGTGCTGCATTAAAGCCGATTGTTTTTTCCCGTGTTGATCCTAACATTTCAATTAATTTGTTGTTACAATCAAGGATCGTTCCTTCTGGATTAAGCCGGACCATGCCCAAAGGTGAATTTTCGAATATAATTCTATGTCGGGACTCACTTTCCAGTAAATTTTCTCTTGCGATATGGTTTGCAGTTGTATCATTGCCGATGCAAAGCAGTTCTTCAACTTCTCCTTTTGAATCTATTATTTTTCTGACTCTCCAGGAAATCCACGTGGTACTGCCGTTATTAATAGAAATGGGTTTCTCGTGGGGGCCTTCTCCCTCTCCGAAGAATGTTAAAATAGCACGAAGCGGGGCAGAACTGTTTTGATCAGTGGATTGTCCGGTTAGTACCTGCACTGCTGTAAGGCCAACCACTTTTTGTTCTTTGGATTCAAAGATTTTTTTTGAGAAACTATTAGCAAAACTAATAATTCCTTTTTGGTCAATGCGGAGAATAAGACTGTGGGCTCCTTCAACCAGGTTGCGATAATTTTTTTCACTATTTTTGATTTTATGAAGTATTGGTTCACTAAGCTTAAAGAAAAAAAACAGTCCGAAAAGGGTAAGTAGAATTCCTGAAGTAAATATTGTAAAGTTAGCTTTAAAAAAGGGATTTTTTATTTCTTCTATGTCAAGTTTAGCGACAAGGCCGATAAGTTGACCTTTAAAAACTATTGATGTGTATGCTGCTAAGACTTCTTGGCCTCTATAGTCTAGATCTATTAGTGTGCCGCGTTTTCCTGATAAAGCAAGCTGCATGGGGGTGGCGTGGGCGCTTCCAAACGGGATGAAAGCAAATTCTTTGTTTGCTGTGATTCTTTCACCATTTAAAATAAGGAATTGAATATTCTTGTCAGATCTTAATCCTACAGTGAATTCGCCACTGCTGCTCCCAATTTTGAATCTTTTGTGTGCTCGTGCTAAATGGGAAAGAAAATTTTCCGTATTATTATCTTTATCTTTTGCTAGATTAAGCTCTGTGCTTATAAAGCTTAATTCGCGAGTAAGGCTGGCTTGACTTTCGACTAATTCACTTAATCGAGCCTTTTGTTCATTAAGTGAAGTTTGGTACAGCAGCCATGTGCTGATTATGGAGACAGCACCGACAAGAAAGACCATGATCATGGCCAGTAATATAATACGCCGTTTTTGTTCAAGCATGTAGTTCCTCTCTTGATACCTATCTTATATACTGATCAAGTTGGTTTTGTCACTTTCATGTTAGAATTATTCGAGAATAATTGTGTGGTTGTTTATCGTCATGTTGAGAAAATTATAATTGAAATATTTTAAAGAAAACCAGAATTATGTATGTTCGAATCTGTTTTAGATGAACTAGTTTTGATAAATTAATAAACAATTTAAAATAAAAGAAGAAATATGAACGCAACTGACGGAATTGTTAGCAAAATTTTGGTAGATACTTCTCTGGACGAACAGTTGGGATTTTTAAATCCTGATTTTTTGAGAGATTTGTTTGAGCAGGGCATTGGATTTGTCAGCCTTTACGGGTTAAGGCTTATTGTCGCTCTTTTAGTCCTTTTTGTAGGAAGAATTGCTTCAAGGCAGATTTCAAATTTGATTAAACGGGTTATGCTTAAAGCGAAGGTTGATGATATTCTAACCTCGTTTATACAGAATATTGTTTACTACATAATGCTTGCTGCGTTTGTAGTTGCGGCGCTCGGGCAGGCTGGGATTAACATTACTTCCTTTCTTGCTGTACTCGGTGCCGCAGGTCTTGCCGTCGGCTTGGCTCTTAAAGATACTCTGTCAAATTTTGCCGCCGGGGTTATGCTTATTGTACTGCGTCTTTTTAAAAAGGGAGATTACGTCACAATAGCCGGAACTTCCGGGACAGTGCAGACTCTTTCCGCCTTTTATACAGAATTATCCACTCCGGATAATCAGAAAGTAGTGGTTCCTAATTCTTCAATTCTTAATGCGGTAATTGTTAATACCACCGCAAATAAGACAAGGCGTATCGACCTCGTAATCGGCATCGGATATGAGGACGATATTCCAAAAGCAAAAGCAATTCTTGCAGAAATTCTTGCTGGTGATAAGCGACTTCTCAAAGATCCAAAGCCTGCAATTGTGGTAGGAGAACTTGGCAATTCAAGCGTGGATCTGCTTGTACGTCCGTGGGTAAGAACTTCAGATTATTGGGCAGTTCGATGGGACTTGCTGGAAGGTATAAAGATTACTTTTGATAAAGCCGGGATCTCAATCCCTTATCCGCAGACAGATGTGCATTTGTATACGGAAGAGAAAGAGAGTTAGATTTAGCTTTAAAGATATGATTTAGATAAAAAAAAGGGAGCAAATGCTCCCTTTTTTTATTGCTGAGAAATATATCTTTTAATTAAAAAAGGTTGCGTAAAGGTCTTGGGCGGCCTCGCTTTACTTCTCGGGTGGAAGGAGCTTGGATGAAGTTTATTATTTTATCAACACCTGCGAAATTTTTAAGAGAATCCAGTGCTTTTTTCTCCTCCTCATGAGTTAAAACTCCAAGGACTACAACTACATCCTGAACTACTTTTATCGTAAGTTTTGATGAAGGATAATCAGGCTCCAGCATACTTTTCAGTTTCAATTCAAGTGCAGAGGAAGTTTCCGGCTTATTCTTTGTTTTCTTCAAAGGAAGATAGTAGCTGACACCGTTTAGTCCTGCCAGTTTTCCGGCTGCACTTACCAGCGCTTTACTCTGATTTTCACTGTCTACCTCTCCCACAAGAAATCCGTGTTCGAGGTAAACATAAGAGCTTATATTTATGATGTCTGATGGAGCTTCCAGCAGCATGGTTTTATGAAGCTGTAATTGAAGTCTAACATCTCTGGCTTGTGTTGTATAAGCACGGTCATCTTTCGCAGCTTTATACATTCTGCCATATGGAAGAAATCCGGCATGGGCCGTTTCAGTGAGAATAGTGCTGCTGAGAAGTGATGAAGAAAAGAGCACAAAGCTGAGAGCAAAAAATATTTTTTTCATAGAACAGCCTTAAGCATAGTTTCTGTTTCGGGGTTGTCTGTAATTTTTTTATTCAGGAATTCCAGTAATAAAATCATAAAAATCTATGATGGGTTCTTTCGCCAGTAAACCACCGAGCTGTTCGCCTAGCTGCTTGTAGTGAGCAGATGCGACATGAGTTTCAAACGCTGTTTGTCCCGAGTATTTTTCATAAAATAAAAAGCTGCCGTCGTTATTTTTTGATTTATGCAGTCTGTATTCTAATGCTCCTTCTTCCTGTGCCGTTTCTGACACCATATGAACGAGTATTTGTTCAACTTCTGTTTCTTTGCCTTTTTTTGCCTGAAGGGCTGCGGTTAGAATAATCATTTTGAACCTCCGTATGTGTTTTTTATCATGTGTAGCATGATGATTTAAATATATTAGCGATGTTGATGAGCTCTGTATAGTCTGTATGGAGTAGTAAAACTAGCATATTTATGACAGGGTGTATTTGATTTAAGTGTCTTGGTTAAGAATGGCTATTTCGAGTTTATTCTTTCAGATGATTAATTTTACGACTTTTTAATCTATGGTTAAAAATTCACTTTTCATCATAGATTCGGGGCAAAATGAAAAAAGTAAAATTTTCTTGCAAGGATGGCCGCTGGCTTATTATTTCTAACGGCATTTTGGGACACACTCTTCTTGTTCTTTCCGCATTAAAAGTTATTAAGAATATCTATCCTGATTCATATATAACTATGGTTGTTGATGATGGCAGTGCAGAACTTGTTAGAGCTAATCCAATGATCAATAAAGTTTGTATTTTCAATCGCAAGAAGGATTCGCTGTATCGTCAATGGGAGTTAATAAAAGAATGGCGAAAGGATAAATACGATGTTTCAGTGCACTTTCGTTCTGGGGTCCGTAATGAAATTTTAGCGTTTCTGGGCGGAGTGAAAGCTAGAATAGGTAATAAACTAAAAGGGTCTTTTCAGTTTTTGAATCACATTGGAATGGATATTAACGGTGTGCATGTCCTTGAAAAGAGAAGCCATTTTATGAGTTTTGTTCTTGATCAAAAAGTGGAGCTTGCTCCTCCCGTTCTTCATCGTGACCCACAAGCAAGGGCTGATGTCGCGAAGGTTTTGGCAGAAAAGGGCATCGAACCCGGAAAATATGTAGTTCTACATCCTGCTGGAAAAACTTCGGGAGGGCTTAAATGGTCTCTTGATTACTGGGCCGCAGAAGTCGCTAAAATCCCTGTAGAATATCCTATTGTGGTTGTTTGTGCTCCGTTTGAGCGTGAACTTGTGCAGGAAGCAATAAAGGGAGAAAATGTTTTTCATTTGGAAGGAAGTGTGGCTTTTCTTTCGGAAATTATTGCAGAATGTTGTTGGTTTGTTGGCAATGATTCTTCTCCGGGCCACATGGCTGCTATATGGGGAAAGTCACGTGTGATTGCATATAATTCATCCAGCCCGGAAGAATTTGTTAAATGGTCACCGTTCCATCCTGAAGGATGTAGGGTTGTTACTAAAGAAGAATTTATTGAAAAAGGTCTTGGTGAGCCTCTTAACTGGCTTTTTAAGCAATAATTTTTGTTTTAAGTTTTTTATCATGTTTATAATTTTGGAATATATAATGCATGATTTATTTAATGACAAACAAGCACACAACAAACAGTATTAATTTACTGAATAATCGAGTCTTTTCGGATAATTTGTCTGATCAGATTATTGACACAGGACATAAGTTCGACTCTGGGGAGGGTCGTACTGCTTCTTTGCCGTTTGATTTATTCGAAGAAATTCGAGGTGATTCGACGGTCCTTTCTCTCCATGGGGTATATAATACGCAAACTGTAAAGCATCTGAAGCCTCGTTTATATGAATTGTCCGAGGAATGGGATGGCAGAACCATCGTTGACCTTAATAAGGCTTTGTTTATAGATGTTTCGTGTCTTGCCGTATTTTTCAAGGCGCATAAGGCCGCTCTGCGTAAGGGGGGCAGTGTCGTATTTGTTAATAGAAATGAACATATCCAGAAGATCTTTCATGCTGTAAAGATGGACCGTATTTTAAATATTGTGCCCAGCCTTGAAGCCGCAGATGTTTTTTTAAATGATAAGGCTCAAGCTGTATAATATTTTATATTTTAATGATAAAACTTAAGTGTGGAGATAAAGGGAGTGGCCTTATAGCTAAGGAGAAGCAAAATGTCATACACAATATTAGTTCTTGATGATGATACTCATGTCAGAGAAAGTATGGCGATTGCTTTGGAAGATGAGGGCTTAACCGTTTATCAGGCTGAAAGTGCCGAAGTTGCTTTTCGGGTGCTTGATACTGTTCAAATTGATTTGGCTATTGTTGACTTGCGTCTTCCGGGTATGGATGGAACTGAGTTTATTGATGCGGCCATAAAGCTGTGGCCGAAATTGAAATACATCGTGTACACGGGATCTCCAGAGTACCAGATGACTTCTGAGCAGGGGGCAGCATTAAATGTTTCAAATACAATTTTTCTTAAGCCCCTTATGGACTCCAAAGCAATAATTGACGAAATCAGGCATATGCTTGGGTAGTTTATTCTGTATGGTCAGGGTTGCAGGCTGCAATAGTTATTGGAGCGGTCATATAGTTTAGTCGGCTTATTTTTGTGGTTTTTATTAACACTAGGTGGGAGAAGTCATGTCTGCGGAATTTGCGTATTTGCCAGCTGGAATAGTTAGTGAGCTTAATTTTTTGAATCTTGATGAGGTATGTCTCCATTATGTAACCCATATACGTAATTTTGTTCTGGATGAAGATCTCGGCGCCGCCTATTTTAATAGATTTGCATCTGATGCGGGCTTAAATAAAAATGTAAACGGGACAAAATGTTTCATACACTTAATTAATAAGCTGGCTAAACTTACTCCTTTCAACTCCGCAATTCAAACCATATTCCATCAATTATATCCATCTCCTGAAGCAAAACCCAAGTTGTTGTTGCTAGGAAGAGAATCCGTAGATCCTGTATTACAGCCAAAGGTGGAGCATTTTGTCAAAAGGGGGAAGTATGCTCAGGCACATGCCGCGATTCTTCTTGAACTGGAAAAAGATAAGAGCAATCTTCTCCTTGCTGATATGCTAGCTGAATTGGATATTCAGGCAGGTATTGATATTGATCCGTGGCATAAAGATATTGGTATTCATGAGATTTTTAAAAAAGATTGGATTTCTAGGTTGGCTTTTTTGTATGCCAAAAATGGACAGTCTGAAAAGGCTGTACATTATTGGAACTTGGTTAAAGATTCAGGTGGAAGGGATTCGGAAGTTTTATGTAATTATTTGGCTAGCAGTTATCTAAAAATTGGAGATCGTGAAGAAGCCTATAAGTTATTTGAAAGATCTTTGGAAATTGATCCTGTTCAGATGCCGATAAGTCTTGCAAAAAGAGAATTGGAGCAGCCTTTTGTTGTTAGCAAAGATGTTCTTGACGGTAAGGATGTTTCCGTTTGTATCTATTCTTACAACAAGGCCGAATTGTTGGATATGACACTGAAAAGTGTATGTGAATCATCGCTCGAGAAATGTGAAGTTCTTGTTTTGCTTAACGGGTGTTCCGACGGGAGTCTCGGTGTTGTGAAGAAGGTCCAGAAGGCTTATCCGAGTATTACTATCGAATTAATAAATATTCCAATTAACATGGGGGCCCCTGCGGCGCGTAACTATCTTGTTAACCATGTTTTAACTACAAAAAAAAGTGAATATATCGCGTTTCTAGACGATGATGTGACTCTCCCAGTCAATTGGCTGGAAGCTCTGGTTACAGCAATTGAGGAAGACTCGAAAATTGGAGCAGTGGGGTGCAAAGTTGTTAATCCCGATAGATCATTGCAGTATCTTTTTAGAGACGTGTCAATTGTAAAACACGGCGTTTTTCGTCTCAGCTTAGGGACTCCTTTTTGGAGTAAAGATCTTAATCTTTATGATGTTCGCAGGGATGTAGATAATGTTATGGGGTGTTGCCATTTGATGCGAAGAGAATGTTTTGAAAAAGTACCTAACTTTGATATATGTTTTTCACCGAGCCAACTTGATGACGTGGCATTTCATCTCGATTTGCGTTTGTCCGGCTACAAAGTCAGATATCTTGGACAACTTGAGTGTGTTCATCATAGGTCCACTGGATTTCAAGGCCTGCATAAGAGAGTTTATGGCAATTCTCTGGGTAATGATGTTAAATTTTATTATCGTTTTCTTGAGTCTTTTAAAGTTTTTAAGCGCTGGCAGCAAGAAAGAAATATGAGTCTTTTTTTGAAATAATTCTTTACGCAAGCATCCCGTTTTCTTTGAACCATTTGATAGCGTCTTCAACAGCTTGAATTGCCGGGCGATGGGTATATCCAAGTTCTGTTTCTGCTCTTTTGGAACTGTAAAACATTATTTTGCTGGCCATGCGGATGCTATCCATTGTGGCCACAGGCTCATCTACCAGGTTTAAGCGGGCAAGAATCTCGCTGATAATGGCAATGGGGTAGAGGGCCGCAGTGGGAACCTTGCACATGGGGCCGGGCTTACCGGCTGCTTTAGCTGTCATAGCGAAAAGTTCTTTCAAATATAAATTATCGCCGCCGAGAATGTATCTGCGGCCGATAGTTCCTTTTTCTAGAGCCAGCAGATGACCGCGGGCAACATCTCCAACATGGGCAATGTTAAGCCCTGTTTCGGCGTAGAACCTTCCACCGTCTCGGGCGGTGTTAAGTATCATGGCTCCTGTGGGTGTAGGACGGGAATCACCGGGGCCGACCGGGGTGGACGGATTAACAATAACAGCAGGAAGACCGTTTTCCTTAACCATTCTGGATACTGCTTTTTCCGCTAGAAATTTTGATTTTTTATAAGGACTGATCATGCTTTCTAAGCTGGATTTCAAGTCTTCATTCGCGGGGCTTCCGTCTGTGTGGTAGCCTAATGTGCAGACACTTGAGGTATATACAATCCTTTCAACTCCAGCTTCGAGAGCTTTTGTCATGAGCAGGCGAGTGCCGTCCACGTTGGTGAGGTACATTGCTTGCGGGTCAGGGACCCATAGTCGATAGTCTGCGGCGAGGTGGAAAAGAAACCGGCAACCTTTCAGCGCTTTTTCAATTGTTTTTTCATCATTTAAATGTCCGGGGCATATTTTTATGCCGGTGCTTAGACATCGCTTTGCTTTTTCTGGATCGCGGACGAGAACACTGATTTTATAACCCTGTTCTTGTAAGATAGGGATCAAGTTGGAGCCGATAAGTCCAGTTGCGCCGGTGACAAGTACATGCATTAATGAAACTCGTTATAAATATTTAGTACAATGAAAGGGGCAGATTTTGAATAGTCTAACATCTTTTAGCAGAAGGCTAAACGTCAAAAAGGATGCGATTTTAAACTCTTTTTGAAAATGATTATTTGAAATAAAAATATCGACAGCAACATATGACAATGATTCTTACTTTTACTTCAAAGCAATTAGTTATCTAAGGATGAGAATATGTCAAGAAAAGCGGATTCTCCTAATCTAGCTTGTGACTTCATATAGTGTTTTTTTGAGTAGTTCCCATTCAAAAGGTTTACTTATATATTCGTTCATTCCAGTTTGAATTGCGATATTTCTATCATTATTTGTTGCATGTGCTGTCAGGGCTATTATCGGGACGGAGCGATTCATATTAAATTCTTTAGATGTTCTGATTAGATGAGTGGCTTCAAGCCCGTTCATTACCGGCATCTGGATGTCCATTAAAATCGCATCGAATGTTTGCTTGCGAAGTTCTTCAAGGCACATTTCTCCATTTTCAGCACAAACGACACTGTGTCCCATTTTTTCAAGAAATCTCAGAGCCATGAGTCTGTTAACCTTTTCATCTTCAACCAGAAGAATGTGCAAGGGTTTGTTTCTAATTATTTCTTTAGTGACCTCCGCTTGTAAAGAAACCGGAGGTTCGTGCATTTCTACATGCACGCAGAAAAGTATTGTGGTTCCCATTCCGACTTCGCTTTGAAGCGAAATGTTACCGCCTATCAGGTTTACCAGCCTTTTAACTATGGAGAGTCCTAAACCTGCTCCCTGGTATTTCCTTGATAATGAGCCGTCCACTTGTGTGAAAGAATCAAAAATGTGTTCGATTTTGTCGTCTGGTATTCCAACCCCGGTATCTTCAATTGAGAAAAATAGTCGATGCTTGCCGGGGGTTGGGTGAGGAAGTGAAAAAACACTTATTGTTATTGAACCGTATTCTGTGAATTTTATTGCATTTCCGACTAGATTAAATAAAATCTGCCGGATTCTGCCTTCGTCTCCAACATAGTAATTCTGTGTGCTCGAATCGATGTTGGATATTAACTGCAGTTCTTTTTCTTCCGCTTGAATTTTAAATAAATCGAGACACTGCTTGATAAGTTCCGTCAGCTCAAAAGGTTCCTCGTAAATATCCATTTTGCCGGCTTCAATTTTTGTGAAATCAAGAACGTCGTTCAATACTCTGAGCAGGTTTCTGGAAGATTGAAGGGCTGTATCAACACAGGATTGTTCTTCTTTATTCAGCTGTGCAATCTGTAGCAGTTGCAGCATTCCCATGACCCCATTGAGTGGAGTTCTTATTTCATGGCTTATGTTTGCAAGAAATTCATCCTTTGCCCTGTTGGCTGATTCAGCCGCTTCTTTTGCTTCTGAAAGTTCAGCCTCATTTTTCAACCGTTCGGTAATATCATGAATAATTGAGATTAATCTGGTTCTGCCTCTGACTTCAAAAGGTCCGGAAAAAATTTCAACGTTTCGGTATTCACCGTTAGCCAGTCTATGTCGTCCTATTATATTCGAGATCGTTTTCTCTGTTACTTTTTTGATAATCTTCTTAACTTGTTTTTCCGATAAGCTGTTTATGTCGGAAATCTTCATTGTAAGAAGTTCTTCGCGGGAGTATCCGTAATAAGCTTCGGCGGCCTTGTTCGTATCGAGAATTTTACCGTCAGCAGTATCCAGAATATACATGACAGAGTGGTTATCTTCGAAGAAAGCTCGATAATGTTCTTCACTTTCACGAATTGAAAGTTCAGCACGTTTTTGCTCAGTAGTGTCTTCAAACGCAATACCAAGTTTGTCGTTTTGGAGTAGGAAGGTACGTACTCGATATGCTCCGGATAGCTTTTTATCTTTATAGAGGACTTCATTGGAGGTAAAATCTTTGCCGGTTTTTAAGGGGGAAAGGAATTGTTTAAAAATTTCTTGTGCGTCAAAACCGGGCCAGATGTCTAAGAATTCATGCCCTATCCAGTTTTTCAACGTAATTCCGGTAATTTTTTCCGCAGCAGGGTTTGCGTCTAACAGTTTTAATGAATCAGGTTTTGTATATTGATAAATGAAAAGTCCGGAGGGAATGTTCTGGAAAATATCGCGTGCTGATTTAGATAAATCATCATGATTCTTGCGTTCAATCGCTAAGGCAATCTGGTCAGAGCAGGCCGCAAAAAGCTGCAAATCTTCGCTGGAATAAGAACTTGGAGTATCATAATCCTGAATAACCAAAACACCGATAGGGATACCCCGGATACGCAAAGGAACACCAAGCCATACTTCCGGTATAACACCGCAAACTTCAATTATGCCTCTATCTATTAATCGCATAATTTGTGTTTTGGACATATGAACAGTTTCACTACGTCTAATTGGTAAGAGACTTAACCTTTTGCCTCCCAGACGACTGATATTCTCAATGGTGGAGCAGTGCGGAGTCGTTTTATCAACACAGTATTCAAATTTCAGAGAATCCTGATCATTATCAATTAAGGCTACAAAAAAATTATCTGCGTGAAGCTCCTTAATCATTATCTTGTGTATCGATTGTAAGAGTTCGTTTAGATTGTCGGAGGACTGTGCGTGACTGATTATTTCATATAAAACTGTCTGGATGTGACGGGAATGTTCAAGTTCTTTCACTTGGTTTTTTAGCTGCTCATTAATCCGCTCGAGTTCTCCGGTTCTTTCCGCAACCTCTGACTCAAGCTGTTTTAAGTATGTTTTTTGTGATTGCTCAACTTCTTTTCTAGCTGAAATATCCCTCACAATAGAGAGGATCATGGGGGTTCCTTCATAGTCGAATCTTCGGGCGCTGATTTCAACAGGGATTTTTCTTTTATCTTTAGCAATATGAATTAATTCAAACAGAGTTTTTTGTTCTTGAGCAAAAGTTTCAAATAAACTTGGGCTGGGTTGTCCTGTTTCTGTAAAGCTGAACTCTTCAACAGTCATTTTTAGAAATTCATCTCTGGTATATCCCAAGCGTTTACACGCGGCTTCATTTACATCGCGAATGAGGCCTCTCGTTCCATTCGGAAGAACTTCAAACATAAAAATAGCATCTTCAACTGAATCAAAAAGTAAACGGAAATGATTTTCACTTTGCGCAAGAGATGCTTCAAGTTTATGAATCCTATAATTGGTGTTTATATCGTCAGTCATTGAATTCCACTGTTTAGTTTTTTTGCGCTACACGGAAAGGCTTTATATTTACTTAATACACCAGTATACAATTCTGCGCTACAATCTGTTTGGCGACGTAAAAAGGAAAGAGGTTCACCAATATGAAAGTTGTTAACATCTTTATAGATTCTTTGGCTTTTATTTTTATTTCCGTACTTTTGGGGGTGGTGGTATCCGGTTCAGTTTTGGCCGGGCAACTTCCCGAAGGTTTTTGTTATGTTGACGAAATAATACCCGAAGCTGTGTATGATGCTCGTTATTTTACAGAAAATAATTTTGTAGGTGAGCAGATTGACGGTTATTTGTCTCCTCGTATTGTTTTGACTGTTCGGGCAGCAAAGGAGTTGACCAAAGTTCAGTCTGAACTGGTTCCTTTTGGGTTAACTCTTAAAATTTTTGATGGGTATCGTCCTCAACGGGCGGTGGACCATTTTGTGCGCTGGGGACGAAATGTATCCGATACCCGCATGAAATCTATTTTTTATCCCTCGGTAGATAAGAAGAATCTGTTTCGTGATGGCTATATTGCTAAAAAATCAGGTCATTCACGAGGGTCAACTGTTGACTTGACGATTGCAGATAAGAGTACCGGATCTGAGCTTGATATGGGAACCATATTTGATTTTTTTGGTCCTGCCTCTTGGCCTGAGAATGACAGTATGGATGTACAGATCAGAGCGAACAGGGCTTTTTTACGTCAATTAATGATAAACCACAGTTTTAAACCACTCAAAGAAGAGTGGTGGCATTTTACTCTGGACAACGAACCTTATCCTGATAAATATTTCAATTTTGTGGTAAATTAGAGATTGAATGTCCGCTTTTGTCCATGGTCCGTCTGAAAATAAAGGAGAGTATGATGACTAAATACTGGCTTATGAAGTCTGAACCGGGATGTTTTTCCATTGACGATCTTATTGCTGCCGAAGATCAGATAACTTCATGGGACGGAGTTCGTAATTATCAAGCCCGTAATTTTATGCGGGATGATATGGAACTGGGGGACATGGTTCTTTTTTATCATAGTATTACGAATCCTTCTGTCGTCGGAATCGCTGAGGTGGTCAGAGAAAGCTATCCTGACCATACTGCATGGAACATTGATGATCCGCATTTTGATCCTAAATCTTCTGAGGAAAATCCACGTTGGTTTATGGTGGATATTAAATTTTTGGAAAAGTTTACCAATCCTTTACCTCTTAAATTTTTACGAACTGTCAGCGGCCTTGAGGGGATGGAACTTCTTAAAAAAGGTTCAAGACTTTCAGTTATGCCTGTGTCCGAGGGGGAATTTAAAACCATCCGCAGAATTGGAAAGGAGTAGCTATATTCAGTATTATCAGGCTTATACTTTACAGTATGTTTAATTCCTATTTATACTCGCATCATAAGCAATTTTAGAGACCCGTGATACTGCCCCACCTTTTTTCAAAGGTCTATTTTGAATATCCACTTATACTCCGGGGCTGCAATTGTCTCAGGAGAGTATATGTTAAGCATTGCCTGCCAGGGCGGTGCTTACCGTGTCTACTAAACCATGCGTCGGTTGCGGATGGTGCTGTCTCTCAGATCCATGTGAAGTTTCACACAGGAAATATGGCTATATGGCCCGTTGTCCTGATCTTTTCTGGGATGAAAATCTAAATCGTTATATCTGTCGTCTTATGGGGGACCCTGTTGAGGGAGACGATGCCCGTCGTCAACTTTTTGAAGGGCTTGGTTGTTGTGCGCCCCTTGTTTTATGGAGAAATGATGTCCGGAATCGTGACGATGATTGAGTTATCTGGTTTCTGCATAATTAATAAAGTTTTTTAAAATTTTATATGTTAATATCAACTGCAAGTCTCTTAAAGCGAAATGCTAATCATAGTGTTCGCTGAACTTCAAAATCTTAACGATTTAATATTATATGAAAAATATTAATAAGAATATTGTTCTTGTTGTGTTTGCTTCGATCATGGCAGTAGCACTGCTCGGAGCTTTATTTCTCGCCGTTTATCTAAACGCCTCTTACGCAAAAGCTCAATTCTACAGTTCCCAGATCAGTAATGCCGCAGTGCGTTGTCAGGCTTATCAGGATGCCTTTGTGCATACCAAGAAGATTGATCACGTGCAGGGTTTTCTGCGTAGTTATGACGACCTTGTTCATAATTTGGAGCTTCTTTCCGGGGAAAGCGATGTGCTTACTAAAAGTGAAATTGAATCTGCGGAAAACAAGATCCGGGAATATCGCGATCTTTTTGTTGCTTACAAAGAAAAGTATATAGTTATCGGTTTGACAGATGAGAGTGGAGAACGCGGGGCGTTATATCGAGACACTGTTTTTGCGGAAGAAACTTTAGGAAGTCTTAAGGAATATTATTTGCTTTCCATGTTGCTTTCCTGCCGGCGCAATGAAAATAAATTTATTATTCATAAAGATATGATGTTTGTTGATAAGTTCAATGAAAATTACGATATTTTAAAAGAATCTGTACAGAGAAGTGGTCTTGATTTGCAAATTAAAGGTGAAATTCTGGCTCAGATTAAGCAATATAAATCTGATTTCAGTATACTGGTAGAGCATATGAAAGAGGTTGGCCTTAATAATTCAGAAGGAGTCAGCGGCGACCTTAAGAATGCTTTGCTTGCTATCAATAATCAAGTTCTCGATATTCAGAATACGGTTCTTAACCGATTAGGTAAAACAACAAGGACTATTTATTTGGTTCTGTGTATTTCATCTGTACTTATCTTGATGGTGTTATTTTTAGGAGTACGCCTGATCAGATTCAACCTGCGTCTTGTCAGTGAGATTCACAAGAGAAAGGTTGTTGAAGGGGAACTTGCTGAAGTAAACACCAATCTGGAAAGAACTGTTCAGAATCGTACGATGAAAATAGCCAGTCAGGTTAAGGATCAAGAGAAAATAAATAAAGAAATTTCGACCTTAAATGAGTTCAGCGACTACCTGCAACGTTGTAGTTCTTCTGATGAAGCACTGCTTATTATCCGGGATTATGCAAATCGATTATTTCCCACTGATGTGGGAGCTCTTTACCTTCTTAGTGAGGATAAAAAATCATTGATCCTCAAGACTAACTGGGGAGGTAGGCAAGGTCTTTTTAAAGAGACTTTCCGACCGGATGAGTGCTGGGGGATTCGTATGGCTAAATTTCATTATGTAAACCGGGAAGAACATGGACTTCATTGCGATCATTTTATTGGTGCGGTTGAAACTTGTTATCTTTGCGTGCCAATGCGTAATCAGGAAGAATTGATCGGATTGATGCTTGTTGTCTGTAATCAGGGTGAATGTTTAGCTGATGATAAAATGAAGGATTGCACCGTGAAACAGCGGCAGCGTTTAGTTGTGACTATTGCTGAACATTTTTCATTGGCTTTATCCAATATTCAGCTACGCGAGAATTTGCGGGAGCAGTCCGTGCGCGATTCCCTCACCGGCCTTCATAACAGACGTTATATGCTTGAAACTCTGGACCGGGAAGTCTCGAGGGTTGTACGGCATAATGAACATTTAGCAGTAGTTATGATTGATATCGATTTCTTTAAACGCTTTAACGATACCTATGGTCACGAGGCCGGAGATGAGGTGTTGAAGCGAGTCGCAGAAATTTTGCTCAGTCATGTGCGCGATGAAGATATTCTCTGCCGTATGGGCGGAGAAGAGTTTTTGGTGGTAATGTCACGCGTAAGTCGAGATGTTGTTGTGAAGCGGGCTGAGAGTATACGTCAGGCTTTTGAGAGTGTGGAAATGCACTTTGGATCATCGCTCCATGAGAAAATCACTGTATCTATCGGTATTTCATTTTTCCCTGATGATGACAGCGATATTAATGTTGTTATTAATCTGGCTGACAAAGCTCTTTATGAAGCTAAAAAAACAGGTCGTAACAAGACAGTTCTTTTCTCATTTCCCCATTGACATCCGGTGTAACCACACTATTTTCTTGTTAGGAATAATTACTAATAAGGGGAAAATTATGGATACTAAAAAACTAAGCATCGTCAGAATTTCTTTTCTAGTAATATTCATCCTATGTTTCTTTGTTGTCTGGTCTGTAATTGATGTGGAGGCCAAAATGAATAATGAATCCGAGCTCGCCATAGCAACAGTTGCCGGCGGGTGTTTTTGGTGCGTGGAATCTGATCTGGAAAAAGTCGCGGGAGTTGAAAAGGTAATCTCGGGATATGCCGGAGGAGATGTAAAAAATCCATCTTACGAGCAAGTCAGCTCCGGCACAACGGGCCACCTTGAAGCTGTTCAGATTTACTTTGATCCGCAACAGGTGAGTTATGAGAAAATTCTGGATATATTCCTGAAACATCATGACCCGACTGACCCGGATGGTTCCTTCAATGATCGGGGAAAGCAGTATTCTTCAGCAATTTTCTACCATGATGAGAATCAGAAGAAAATTGCAGGGAAGATGCTGGTAGCACTGGATGGCTCAGGACGATTTGCTAATCCTGTAGCAACAAAGCTGATACCGTTTACAGCCTTTTTTGAAGCAGAAGAGTATCATCAGGATTACTATAAGAAGAATCCGGTGCGTTACAATTGGTATAGATTTCTTTCAGGTCGCGATTCTTTTATTAAGGACCATTGGGGAGATGAGGTTAGCGTAGCTAATCCGCCTGCACAGGGTGGAGTTTATACACGACCAAGTGATGATGAACTTGAGAAGACTCTTACTCCTATTCAGTTTAAGGTTGCGCGCAAAGATGGAACAGAACCGGCTTTTACCAATGAATACTGGGATAACCATAAATCTGGAATTTACGTTGATGTGGTTTCAGGGGAACCTTTGTTCAGTTCAACTGATAAATTCAAGTCCGGTACAGGCTGGCCGAGTTTTACGCGCCCTCTTGAAAAGGAAAATGTAGTTGAACGGGAAGATAATACTTTATTTACGAAGCGTACAGAAGTGCGGTCAAAAGCGGCTGATTCGCATCTGGGGCATGTGTTCCCGGACGGTCCACCACCAACCGGACTTCGTTATTGTATCAACTCAGCTTCCTTAAAGTTTATCCCGAAGGAAGAATTAGAAGAGAAGGGATACGGAAAGTATTTGAATCTCTTTAGGTAATTAAAATATTGAATTATAAAAGCCGCCTTCGGGCGGCTTTTTTTTTTGAAGATCGGGCGATATCGGTCTTAGCTTGTTGCCGGTTTGTTAAAGATTATTTTTGCAGAATGTTTTTTATTCTGTTCATTGCGATAATCAAAAATGTTTATTAGAAAGTAAGTCTGTGGTGTCATGAGTGAGTATTCAGCAGTAATAATATTAGAATCTGTACCGGAAGATCTACCTATGACACTACTTTCGATTATCATACCGAATTATAATTACGGACGGTTCGCAGACAGGTTCTTTAGTTCTCTGATAGCGCAGTCCATGTCGTTTGATGGTGTTGAAATTTTATTTGTTGATGACGGCAGTAGTGATGATTCCATTGAGCAGGCGCAGAAATGGGCCGAGAAGATTGAGTGTGAAAAATTTGAAATTTTGACACCGGTTAGAACTGGAAAACCCGGTTTTGTCCGTAATTACGGTCTCGAGCGCGCGAAAGGTAAATATTTAATCTGTCTCGACCCTGACGACATTCTCCATCCTGATTTTATTCCCTCATGTATCGAAACTCTTGATCAGAATCCTGAAATTGATCTCGTATATACTGACTACTTGGAAAACAAGTTGGACGGCTCACGGGAAGTGCGTCTTCCTAAATTTAGTCAGGCTCATTTACGGACTCAAAATACAATATCACCTGCCGCGATGTATCGTCGCAAATTATGGGACAGCGGAATAAGATACAAAGATAATAGCCGTTATGAGGATTGGGATTACTGGGTGCAATGTCTTATGGCCGGTGCAAAATTCCAACTTATTCCACAGGTTTTGTATAATTATGAAATCCACGAAACAAATTTTTCGATTCAGGCAGTTAAAGATGACGGCGTAGCCAAGGCACAGATAGTATTGAATAATCCTGACTTTTTTCATCCGATGGTACAGCACTGGGCGAGTGACCATATGCGTGGAAGGATACATGCCTCAGCTTTTCAAAGGGGCTATATTCCCAGACCTGAGGATATTAAAGCTCTTTTGATTAAAATTGAAACAGGTCTGAGTTGATTTTGTCTTTTCTTTTATGATTCTTTTATTGAATAAAAGTGAACACCATATTTCAGAGCAAGTGTGTTGTAAAATTCAGGTTCGCAATCTTGTATAAATGCCAGAAGTCCTCTTGTTTGTAAGAGTTCTTTTCCCATAAGTGCTGTTTGGGAGTGTTTGTAGATTAATGATTTTATCTGTGTTTTTCTTTTTCTTCCTATGGAAACTTTTCCATTTGGCGTAACGAACAATCCGTTGACTACCCTTTTCGTTCCTTTGGATAAAAATAAAGTTTTATTTGTATTAATTTTAAGTCTAGGCGAATCTATTCTTTTCAAAAGTTGAAAAATTTCATCATAAAAAAGTTTGCAACAGCCTTTAATGTTCGTTGAAAAATAAATGTCGTCAGCATAGCGAGTAAGAGCTGAATCTCGATCATGTTCTTTTGATGTTTTTAAGAGAAGCTCATCCAAATTGAACATGACTATATTGCTTATTGTTGGAGACGTTGGAGCCCCGATGGGTAAAATTGGACGAGATCCTCTGTTTTTTTGATAAAAAAGCACTGTTCTTAACAAGTATTTATCTGTTTTTGATAATATAAAATTTTTATTAATTTGTAATTCTAAATCTTCGGGGCGAATTGAAGGGAAAAAATTTTCAAAGTCAATTCTAATTGTGTATTTATAGTTAGTGTGAGCTTTTGCAGATTGTTTGAGTGGAGATTTTTGGTTAGGAACATACGCATGTGCTATAGGGTGGACTTCAAGTTTGTTAAGTAATACTTCGTGTATTGCATATTGTAGAGCTTTTAAAGGTCTGCAAGGATGTAATATTGTGCGGCTACCGCCATTTTTTTTGGGTATTTTGTATTGTTTATATTTGCGAGACATAGAATTTGCGCTTGTTTTGATGTCTTCTTCAGATGCACCAAGGAAAAATGATAATTTTCCAACTAGGTTTAATTTATCGGGCATCACTTGAAACCTTGCCTAGAAGTCTAAGGCGTTGTGGGTCTTTCTTTTTGTAATGTATAATAATTTCTGATTTTAGTTGAAAATAACTGTCTGTGGCAAAGTCTATAAATCTTAGCCCTGGTCTTGAAGAAAAATAGAAGCCATCAAATTCTTGTATAAATCCCAAGGTTACCAGGAGAAGCACGTCGAAATTTATTTTGTCAAAACGTTTAGATCCGTAAATAGATTTAAAAACGTTTATAATCTCGTTTTTCTTTATCGGTGCAAATATATTAATAATGTCATATATTAATAGTAAGCGTTCTTTGTCATTAGTAATAAAAGAAGAGTATTCGTTAATTTTTAGACGTTTTCGTCTACGCATTTGAATTTTATTCAGCCGTGTTTGTACCTCTGAAAAACAATGGGCAAATGAGTCCATATTTGCATGGATTGTGGGGCCTAGACCTTTTTTGTATGAATCAATTTTTTCAAGAGGACCTAAATTAATGAAAGAATCAGATTTTTCGAATGATTTATCGTTGATAGGTAGGATTATCTTACATAAATCGTCTAGTACGGCGAAAGCTCCTAGCTCAGCAAAAGCACTTTCACTTTCAAGAATAATTATTATGCAATCAGAGTAATTAGCTAAATCCTTCTCTGTTGTTAGTAAGTCACTTCCTCTTGTCCCTCTTACTTTGAAAAGATCTTCCGCTAATAAAAAATGAAATCCTTGAATGTGTTTGCGGGCATAGTCAAGAAACAGCTTGCGCTTTGATCCACTGGCGGAGAGAGCTCTTCCACACACAAAAACAATTAAGGCATCTTGTCGAAGAAAACATTCGTTTTTTCTAATTTGGTCTGTAACGATAGAATGTGGCAACATGAAAAGTCCTTAAAACCTACTTTGGTCAACGACCTCTGGGATGTTACCAGAGGTTGGAACCGGCCTTTGGGAACATCCCAGAGGTCGTGAATTTCAGAAAATACAATTGAGGACGATTTACATCGTCCTTCTAGATTCCTCTAACAAGGGTAATTCTAATAAAGAATGATTTCATTCTTCTAGGTTCGCCATAATTAGAGATACTTCTAGAAAAAGCTAGGTCTTAAGGCTAGGTTTTATTAAATGATCTTGTTTCGTGGTTATGTCAAGAATCAAGCCATATAATCGAATATTAGAGTTTTTAAATGAAAATTGAGTTCTTTGTTTTTTTAACGAGTATGTTAAAAGATAAGCATAATTTTGCGATAAAGTTAATTTGTTGTAAGAATATTTAGCAAAACATTTAAAATGATGTAAAAGTTACTTCCTTCAACTTAATGAAGCCAGCTCCCTTGACACAATAATTATGACAGTGCAGTATTATCCAAATTTTGGTCACATTAGTGACATAGCCGAAATTACGATTAAAAGTGCAGGCGGCTCATATGAAAATAGGATGCATCGGCCCTTCCGACTCAGTTGAACTTATCAAAGAAGTTGTCGGTCGCTGCTGCCCTGAAATCACCCTGCTCACATATGTCAGAGAGCGCATCGCCGATTCATGGGAAGTTCTGGAAGAATGCCAGCGGGAAACAAAAGGGATACTTTTTACAGGTATAGGCGTTCAGGAAGCCGCAAAAGCCCGCGGGGACGTAACTCGTCCTTATAGGCATATACCGCGCGGAGGCTACAGCCTGCTGCGTGTTCTTTCCGAAATGCTCCGCCGGGGAATAAAGTCCGGCAAGGTCAGCATTGATGTTGTCAGCGATGATATTCTTACCGAGGTTGTCAAAGAGTTCGGTGTTGAATTTGAAAATATCCATTCCATGCCTTTCGCGATTCACCACGGCGAACAGGATTATCTTGATCGTCATATAGAGCTTTATGAAAACGGACAGACTGATGCCATCGTCACCGGGTTCGGGTATATTTATAAAGAATTGAAAGAGAAGGGGCTGCCTGTTTTCAGGCTTTATGCCAGCACTCTCCAGATTCGTGATTCTCTCGAAAAGCTTGTTGATAAAATTAATTCCCGCAATCTACGTTCTGCCGGCATAGCTATTCAGCTCGTCAAACTTAAATCCATCACCCGCAATTCTATTAATCAGTATGATGATATGAAAAACGGCGGGATATTTTATCTGGAATTGCTTGAATATGTACGTGCTATTCAGGGCAGTCTTTTTAATTTCGGCACCGAAGAATACGTTATATTTTCTACTCGCGGTATAATTGAAAGTCCGCTTCATAGGGATCATTTCAGGCGTTTGCTGGCATGGGGAAGGGATCGCAATATCATTTTTTCATCTGGCATAGGTATCGGGTCTACAGCTTTTGAAGCTGAAAAGTCAGCCCGTAAAGCTTTAGATAATGCCATAAAACTTCCCAAGGGCGGTTTTTATATTGTGGAAGGGCAGCATATTCGCGGCCCTATTGGTGAGCAGGATGAGCTTAAATACAAGACTCATATTGTTGATTCAAAGTTCCTTAAGATGTCCAGTGAAATAGGTATCAGCCCGAGCTACTTGGATAAAATTAAAGCACTTATGACTAAATCTCATAAAGATACTTTTGATTCCACTGATCTCGCGGCCTGTCTTGGAATCGGTGAAAGAAGCGCTCGCCGTGTTTTAAAAAAGTTTTTAGACAGCGGCTATGCAGAACTTAACGGAACAGAGGTCTCTGCTCAGGTGGGAAGACCTAAAAAAATGGTGCGTATTTTGATCTAAGATATATTTTTTATTTCGGCGGAGTTTCGGACGTGATTGTGTCGTGTCCGTAATTCCTTTTGGTTGAAGTTATGTTTTTGGGTGAAGCAGTTTTATGGTGTTGCGAGGTGAGGAACCGTCATTTTGGACGGATGGAGTTTAAGTTTTGCAAATCGTTTAATTTTATTAAGCAGTTTGCCTTAATTGGAGTGAGTTATGAATGATGCTTTGAAAAATGTGAAACTGCACCTGCTCGTGTTGGCGCTGGTTGTAGTTTCGGAGTTAATCGGAATCGTTACATTCAACGTTGGACCGGGTAAACTCGTTCTTCTGCCTATGTTGTACGCGATGTTTATGGGTATCTTTATGGGCCCGAAATTTCTTAAGGTAGTAAAAGAAAAAGATATGATTCAGGCAAGTACTCTTGTCGGTCTGACTCTGCTTTTGCTTATGGCAAGATACGGAACTCTTGTCGGTCCTAAATTCTACGAAATCCTTAAAGCCGGACCAGCTCTTGTTCTTCAGGAGTTCGGTAATATTGCAACTTTGATCATCGGTATTCCTCTTGCCATGTATCTCGGTCTCAAGCGTGAAGCTGTAGGGGCGGCTCATTCAATTGCCCGCGAGCCTAACGTTGCACTTATCGGTGATGTTTACGGTCTTGATTCCGCTGAAGGACGCGGCGTAATGGGCGTTTACATCTGCGGAACTGTATTCGGTACAATCTTTTTCGGATTGATGGCTTCCTTTCTTGCTGCATTCGAAATCTTCCATCCTTACGCGCTGGCAATGGCTTCCGGTGTAGGTAGTGCAAGTATGATGACTGCTGCGGTTGGTAGCCTCAGTGCAAGTTACCCTGCAATGGCTGAACAGATTCAGGCTTTCGGTGTTGCAAGTAACACCCTTTCCGGAATTGACGGGGTGTACATGTCTCTCATTCTGGCTCTTCCTATGTCCAATAAGCTCTATAACTATCTTTACAAGCTTAAATACAAAACTTGTTCGGAGAATGTATAATGACTAAACAACAAACTCTTTTTGAATCATTTCTCGTGCTTCTTATCGTGAGTGCTATGACTCTCGTAGGTAATCATGCCGGCTTTAATAATAATATTATTGATGCTCTTCCAGGTATGGGAATATTGTTGTTGCTTTGCATTTCAGGCGTAGCAACCAACATGTTTTTGCTTAAAAAAATACCTTCCGTACTTTTTGTCATCACATATGGTGTAATTATTACACTCCCTACTTTCCCTTATTCCGCAGTGACTAACGCATATGTTGCAAAAGTTCACTTTCTGGCTCTTACCACTCCTATTCTTGCTTATGCAGGTGTCGCTATCGGTAAGGATCTGGCTGCATTCAAGAAGAGCGGCTGGCGTATTGTGGTAGTAAGTTTGTTTGTCATGGTTTCCACCTATATCGGTTCTGCTGCAATTGCTCAGGCTGTCTTGAAGTATATGGGAGATATCTAAATGGGATTGAATCCGGATGTGACAGCACTGCTTGATGAGTTTAAAGCGATACGTCATCAGATTCATAAAAACCCTGAAATAGGGCTTGAAACAGTTGAAACTTTAGCTTTGGTAAAATCAAAGCTGGATGATTACGGTATTTCGTATGAAAATATCGGTGTTAATTCTCTTGTCGCTAAAATCGACGGCAGAGAAGGCGACACAACTGTAGCTTTCAGGGTTGATATGGACGCGCTTGAGATGAGTGAAGAAAACGGTTTCGCTTATAAATCTCAAGTTGAAGGACGTATGCACGCATGCGGACATGACGGGCATTGTACTTCTCTTCTCGCTCTTGCCGCTTATCTCTCTAAAAATAGAGATTTCAACGGTACTGTCCTGCTTCTTTTTCAGTCCGGCGAAGAGGGCTATGAAGGCGCATTACGGGTCATCGAGGATTCATTCTTCGACAAATATAAAGTTGATTATCTGTTCGGTTATCATGCGTGGCCCGGCCTTGCTTCCGGTAAAATCGCGGTCCATAAGGGCGCGTGCATGGCCTCCGAAGATCGTTTTGAGATTATGGTGACAGGGAAAAGCGGTCACGCTTCAATGCCTCATGTCTGCAACGAGCCTTTTGCCGCAGTCGCGGATATTATTAAAGGTTTGCAGACAATTGTCGGACGTAAAATTCCTTCACATGAGCGCGGAGTTGTCAGCATAACTCAGGTTCACGGAGGCAGTCTGCGTAACGGAATTCCTGACAACGTAATGGTTCAGGGTAACGTTCGCACCTGTAATGAAAGTGTGCAGGATTTAATTGAAGAATCAATAGCACAGACCGTTGCAGGCGCAGCCGCAATTTATGGAGTGAAAGCGGAACTGGATTATGTTCGTAAACATCCGGTTCTTGTAAATTCTGTTCCTGAAATTGCAATAAAAGCGGCTCAAAAAGCCGTGGGCGCAGAAAATGTCGTAACAGATATGGAATCATCAATGGCTGCCGAGGATTATGCTTTCTATATGAAACATACCAAAGGCTGCTATGTGTGGATCGGAAACGGCGTAGATTCGCCACCTCTGCACAACAGTAAGTTTGATTTCAACGATGAAATTCTGGCCGTTGCGGCAAGCTTTTTCATCGAAGTTATCGAGGAACTTTTATAAGTTCCCGTTCTGAAATAAACTTAGATGGATTATTAAAAGTCCCGACTCTTTAACGAGAGTCGGGACTTTTTTAGTTTAAATTGAATCGTCATAGACAAATATTTACACAATGTTTATCAATTCAAAGTCCTTAATAAATAATCCCCGGCAAAGCATGGAGCGCAGCATGAAAATTATAATGATAGGAATTTTAGCTGCATTTTTTTTCAGTACGACTTTTGTTCTGAACCGGGCGATGAGCCTTGACGGTGGGCACTGGGTCTGGTCTGCAAGTTTGCGCTATTTCTGGATGCTCGGTTTTTTGTCAGTGGGGCTTTTTGCTTTACGCAGGAAATTGTTCATTGAATCCCTGAAACTGTATATCCGCCACTGGGTGTTTTGGACCGTTGCCGGCGGGATTGGTTTCGGGCTTTTTTACGCTTTAATATCATTCAGCGCCTCTTATGCTCCCGGATGGGTGGTCGCCGCAACATGGCAGACAACTATTCTTGCCACGCCGATAGTCTTACTTTTATTCGGTAAAAAGATTCCGCTGCGGGCCATGTTTTTGACCTTGATAATTTTTGCGGGAGTATTGCTCGTAAATTTAGAAAGGGCAGGAGTGAATCCGTTAAATGAAATTTTACTGGGCGCAATTCCTGTTTTTATAGCTGCTTTTGCTTACCCGTTTGGTAATCAGCTAGTGTGGGAAGCGCGGCAGGGTGGTGTGCGTTTTATACCGCACCTTGATAGTCCCGCCATGGATGATCCGTTTTGTAGGGTACTGCTTTTAACGCTTGGTTCACTTCCATTATGGGGTGTGCTGATAGCTGTTTTTTCCCCGCCTGCGCCAGCAATGAATCAGATTGTTAACACTGCTCTGGTTGCCGTCTTTTCCGGTGTTGCAGCAACAAGTCTGTTTCTTTATATCCGCCATAAAGCCCGTTCTGCGGCAGAACTTGCTGCGGCAGATTGTACTCAGTCTATGGAAGTGGTTTTTTCTCTGCTCGGAGAAGTTTTGCTGCTTGGCGGGGCTTTGCCAGGAGCATTAGGCTGGGCGGGTATTGCGCTCACTATGCTGGGATTGGCTCTTTATATTCGAGTTCAGAACGTCAGATAACTATTTCAAGAAGCTTACTGCTTTTCAATATCCAGTTCACGCTTTGTCGAATAGAGAAAGCGCACTAGGTCATATTCGAAGGGTGAACCTGTCTGATAGTACCGGAAGGGGACCTTTGAGCGCAGGTTGAGTCCACGGATTGTGGCTTCACCTGCTCCTATGAGTGTTCTACCTTCTTTTACGCCCAGGATGTCATAAACATAATTCATCTGTACCCACAGCAGGGCAGAGTCTCCGGCAAGTCCGGCGGAATCACGCACACTGGAGGGGCCGAAGAGTGGCAGCACTACATATGGTCCGGGACCCATTCCCCACACTCCCAGAGTATCTGCTGTGCTCGTTACAACCCTTTTGATTCCCCAGTCATCAGCTACATCCATAATGCCGAGAATTCCGAATGTTGAGTTGAGGAGCAAACGGTAAAAAGATCTTAAAACTTTTTCACCCCGTCCTTGCAACGAGCTGTTAAGGATTACATTTACTTCATTCAGGTTATTTACGGCGTTGGTTACGCCTTTGCGAACCGGTTTAGGCAGAACGGTTGTGTATATATTGACCGCAGGGATATATATTGCCCGGTCAAATTGAGCGTTGAAAGAATAAATATTGCGGTTCATTGCATCCCACGGATCGTAGACATCAAGAAATTCTAAATCCGCTTCTTTGCGCATGATGTTGGTCGGTGTCGGAGCGTGTGACACTGGAGTCATAAAACCAGTGGGGGGCAGTGTCATATCCGGGGCTTCTTTTTTTATGGTAGCGCAGGATGGAATAAGCAGGAACAGGCAAAGGACCATCACATATTTTATAGTAGTATTCATCATTTCAGCATCTCCTGCGCTTTAGCCGCAAAAGGTTTGAACATGATGTTACCGCAGTGTCCGCCGCGCGGGAAAAATACAGCTCGTTCTCCGAATGTTTTACGCAGGAAATTTACTTCACTTTCATCAAGAATGATATCGTCCGAATTACCGAGCACAAAAATCTTTTGGGAGGTAGCAAGATACTCTTCAATGCTTTTCAGGCTGCAACGGCGGATAAGCTCTTCTTTTGTTATGCCGGGAGTAATGAATTGCTGATACGGCAGCAGGTACTCATTTATATAGGTTTCAAAAGTGATGGCGGTAGCTACTCGAGTGTAGGGCAGCAGGTTGTCACCGGTAGATAATGTTTTGCTGACAGGGACAATATATCCGGCATTTATACATACATCCGAGGTGAAAAGCATGTTGGCAGAACTAAGTCTGAATGACGCGGCAATGATGGCTCGAAGGTCCATTTCTGAAAAATGAGTATGCTGCGAAAGTCCATATAGAAAGTTATCATCGAAGTCGGTTATGTCAGTATGCAGATACATTTCTGAAAAAGCATGAATCAGCTCGTCGATTACTTCGCGTGGTTTTTTGTCACCGAGGTTTTCAGGACTCAGCCATGAATCAAAGCGCAATGCCGAGGTGTAGAGGCTTACAGGCGGGTTGATCATCAGAACTTTGTCAAAGGAGAAATCTTTGCGTGTTTCGTCCAGATTAGCAATAAAGGCTGAGTGCATAGCCCCGAGGCTATACCCTGTAACGTTGTAGCCGCTGATTTTATGGTCTTCTTCGAGGTTGTTTTTTATCCATTTCATGACCCTGTATAAATCTTCAACATCATTTGGAGCATAACCCGGTGCGGCATATCTGGATGCGCTGACAATAAAATTCATATGAGTGGGAGATGAAAGGGCAACAACATGAAATCCGGCTTGATAAAAAAGCTGAGTCAAAAATTTCATTTTCGTTGAGTCGTGCTCTGAGCCAGTTCCTGCGATGATGAAGAGGAGCGGAGCTTCTTCTTTCTGCATGGCGGTAGTGTAGTAGAAGTCTTCATTGTACCAGAAAATATCTGGAATTCTGCGATCTTCTATTACAATTTCACATTCCTCGGTTTTAACCGGTTCAGGGAATGTCTGTACGAGGTCACGGGGTGTTCCGAAAATAGTAGCCTTGAAAGGATCGGCTATCGGGAATTCTGGTTCAGGATTAGAGGCAAAAGTGGAAGAGCAAAAAAACAGTGCTATAAAGAGTGTTGCAACACATGTTGCTACAGTTGATTTTACTTGATTATATTTACTTTTACCCATTTTTATTAAATAGCAGTGAGCTGGCTATTTGTAAATAAAATGTAAAAAGTGTGGTTGACATGGAAAGAGTTTAGTTGCTAAACAGTTTTCATGCGCAAAGTTAAAGATGTAATTCCGAATATGTGTTCACTGGGTAAAGTTCTGTCCCAATATACAATGGTTGCACAGAAATCTTTTGATTTCGGGATAGGCATGCAGTTGTATCCTGCCGAAATCCACACACTTTCAACTGTAGAAAGGCTTGGCGGGGGCGGAGTTACCGAGATTGCTCATGAATCCGGCGTTACTAAAGGGGCTGTCTCGCAGTTAATATCTAAACTGGTGAAGAAAGAACTTTGCGTGAAGGAGAAAGATCCCGAAAACGGGGCGCGTGTGGTTATCAAACTGACCGCTCTCGGCAAGATTGCTGTAGACAATCATTATAATTTTCACCTTGAGCATGATCGCGTTTTTTTGGAATATTTGAGATCTATGGATGATGAAAAACTTCAGGTATTTGATGATATCTGTCGTAATATGAATAAGTGGATGGATAATTATTTGAAGTAAATTTTTTTAACCATAGGGTTTAGGTGCTAAACTCTATTCAGGAGTAGTTATGAATATTCCGTTCCCTAAAGAAAGTTTTACACCGATCAATGATATTATTCTTCAAAGTGTTACTGCTCCGGCAATAATTGAAGCCATAAAAATAAAGATGTTCGACGTCTTGGAAAACCAAGAGAAATCGTTGGATGATCTGGCTCAGGAGTTTGGATTTATCCCTTATAAATTAGAGACAGTATTGAACTTGCTTGAAGTTCGTGGGCTTGTCGAAAAAAGAGATGAGAAATATTCAAATTCAAAAATAGCATCAGAATTTTTAGTAAGCACAGCACCACTTTATCAAGGGTTGGCAGCCATAGTGTCCATGGGGTTTTGCGAGACAGTGAATAGTTCACTGGGAGAAATGTTAAAAAAAGATAAACAAGAACGTAAAGATACTGATAAAAAGTGGTCAACAGAAGAAGCGATGGAAGGAACAGCTCAGAATGCTGTTGCCGGTGGATTGCAAAAAGCTGTGGAAATTATAAGCGAGTTGCCCGATTTTAATTCTTTTAAGTTGATGGCAGACCTTGGTGGTAATCACGGAACATATACAATGTCGATACTTGATAAAAACCCTGATTTAGCCGGAATTATTTGTGATTTACCTAAGGTTGCCGATGTAGCCGAAAAAAGATGTGCACAGATGGGATATGCTGGACGAATCACAGGATATGGCGTGGATTTGCGTACAGGCGCACTGCCGGATGAAAAATTTGACCTTATTTTAACATCCCATTTTTTGTATTCTTGTCAGGACAACCTGGAACCGCTGTTTGAAAAAATAAATCAGGCATTGCTTCCGGGCGGGTGGTTTGTAGCCCATCATCATGCTCATCGGGGTAGTGATATGTCCAAAGAAACAGTTGTTGCGTTAGAAATGATGACAAGACTTTGTGGATATTTTTCGCATTTTATAGAGGCCGAAGTTTTGGAAACAAAATTAGCAGCTAGCGGTTTTGGAAATTTTCAGCAAAAATGGACTGATCATGATAATGGATTGTTGCTCTTCGCAGCTCAAAAGGAAAAATAACTGAATATACTTATTGCTCAATGTTATTGCTATAAGCAAATTTAAGCGGCTTATATATATTGATTGAAAGCTGATCAGATGTTCCTGTCACCGGGGAATACATCTGGTCAGCTTTTTTGCGTTAATAAAGTCCATTTAATCATAACGTTCGTGTTTTATGCGTTTTTCTAAAATTAAGTTGTTGTGCCCGTTTTTTTAAATTAGATTATTTAAAAGATAATTCTGGCTATTGAAAATTATTAATTCTTAATGTCCGGTTGATTCATCAACGGAGTTCCTATGAAAAAATTAAAATTTCTTGATTTTATAAAGCCGAAAACAATCCAGTTATATCTTGTTTACATGGTAACCGGAATGGTTTTGGTCCAGATCGGTATCACATGGTTTCTAGTCTCGGATCTCACTTCTAATATTCTTAAGGAGCAGATAGGACTTCGTGCCTTGCAGACTTCGCAAGCTGTAGCCGAGGTCCCTATGATTCGTGAAATGTTGCTCAAAAAAGATCCTGAAGGCCAAATTCAGGCTATGGCTGAAGATATCCGTCTCAAAATCGGGGCAACCTTTGTTGTTGTAGGGGATTCAGCGGGGATTCGTTATTCTCATCCTGTTCCCGAAAGGATCGGTAAATATTTTGTGGGCGGCGATACCGGGCCGGTCTTAATGGAAGGTAAGTCGTATGTTTCGGAGGCGGTCGGAACTCTCGGGCCTTCGATTCGTAGTTTCGTGCCTGTATTTGGTGCCCCTTCAGAGATTATAGGTTTTGTATCAGTCGGATATCTCACTGAAAATGTTCAAAAAAATATTGCAGCACATCTGGATAGACCTTTATGGTTTGTTTTGGGTTTGACTCTGATTGGTTTTTTCAGCACCGCATATATTTCCCGTCATTTAAAAAAGGTTACTCTTAACCTTGAACCTGCTGAAATTACGAATCTTTACCTCGAGCGCGGGGCCGTTCTGGAGACAATCCGTGAGGGTGTTATCGCTACTGATCATAGGGGTGAAATCCGGCTGGCAAATAAAGCCGCGTTAAAATATACCTGTTTTAATTCAGCTGAACTTGTCGGTAAAATGATAGGTGATGTAATTCCCTGTGCGGGACTTAATTACGCTCTTACAACCGGTGAAGGTGAATACGATCAGGAACGGATTGTTAACGGGCAGGAGCTTATTTTCAACATTGTACCGGTGTTGCAGGGCGGCGAGATTAAAGGTCTTGTTGCAAGTTTCCGCCGTAAAGATGAGCTGGATAGAATCGCGCATGAGCTGTCCAGTATTCAGGAATATTCCGAACTTTTGCGCGGCCAGACTCACGAATATTCTAATAAGCTGCACACCATTGCCGGGCTTATTCAAATAGAAGCATATCAGGAAGCTCTCGATTTGGTAACGTGCGAATCTTCCGGTTACGAAGACCTCATCATGTTTCTTAATAAAGCAATTCCGCATCCTGTCATTGCTGCAATTGTTCTGGGTAAATTTAATAGAGCCAAAGAGCTTAAGGTTCAGTTTGATGTTGATCGTGAAGGCACTATGGTCGATGTTCCCGATTGGATTAAACAGGAAAAAATTGTTACCATTGTAGGCAACTTACTTGATAATGCTTTCGAGGCAGTACTTGGATGCGATAAAGTCGATTGCAAGGTACAGCTTTCCTTCACTGACCTTGGAAATGATATTGTTTTTGAAGTTGAAGATTCAGGTCCGGGAATACCGCCGGATCAGATTGATCATATTTTTGAGAAAGGTATTTCTTCGAAAGGGACAGGCAGGCGCGGGCTGGGGCTTTATCTGGTCAAGCAGCGACTCGATGAGCTGGGAGGTTTTGTCTCGGTTTCATCTGATGGATCAGAAGGAACTTTGTTCTCTGTAATCATTCCTAAAATCAGGCGTAGTGGAATATGAACCCGATCAAAGTCATGATTGTTGAAGATGATGCTAAAATAGCTGATCTTCATCGTAGATTTACCGAAAAGGTAGAGGGTTTTGAAGTCGTTGCCATTGCGCAGGGGCTTGATGACGCTAAAGAAATGATCGAAATATTCGAGCCTGATCTGATTTTGCTGGACCTATATTTCCCTGAAGGAACAAGTCTCGAGATGCTGCGAGAAATACGTACGAAAGGACTCGAAACTGATGTGATATTAATCACTGCTGCACGTGAAATGGGGCCACTTAAAGAGGCTCTGCGTGGGGGAGTTTTTGATTATATAATAAAGCCTGTTATTCTTGACAGGTTTAAAGCGTGCCTCTTCAGATTTGGAAAATATCACAGCCGTTTGCGTAATCCTGAAACGCTCGAGCAGAAAGATGTCGATAGCATGCGGCATCCTTCTTCATCTGCCTCAGCTGTAACTCCGTCAGAAGATTTACCGAAAGGCATAGATCCGCTCACCCTTAAAAAAGTACAGGATGTATTTAAAGATCCTGATATTGAAAACGGTTTAGGTGCCGAGGATGTTGGTTCGTTGATCGGAGCAAGCAGGTCTACCACACGTCGTTATCTTGAATATCTAGTGTCAGTCGGTTTCATATATCCTGATTTAGTATACGGAACAGTCGGTCGGCCCGAGCGAAAATATTTCCGTAATTAGCCCCATGAACATTATGAACAAAATTCTCTTAAAAGATTAAATACTCATTAAACCCGCAATAAGTTTTTTAAGTGCTTTTTAGATAAAGTCCGGTTTACAGCCAGATTTTGTTTTGAAAGGTGCTGTTAATTAAAGAACTTAACATCTGTTCACTCAGAGGAGGGTCTATGAAACGTTTAATCATCATCATGTCTGTTGCTCTTTTAGTAGTAACAATGGCAGTCCCCGCATTCGCCGGAAAAGTAGTACTAAAACTTGGTCACATTGCTGAACCTGTTCATCCTTACGGACAGGGAGCTGAAAAATTTGCTGAGCTGGTTAAAGAAAAATCAGGCGGCGAAATTGTTGTTAAAGTATTCCCCTCCTCACAGCTCGGTGGACAGAAAGACCTTATTGAAGGTCTGATCTACGGAACCATTGATATGGCTCTGGTCGGAACTGCCGTTTTAGGACAGTTCCAGCCGCAGATTTCCCTTTTCGATATGCCTTTCCTCTTTCAGGACAGAGAGCATACTTACAAATCTCTTGATACCGTAGGTATGGATCTTGGTAAGCCTCTTGAACCAAAAGGTATCAAACTTCTCGGTTACATGGAAAATGGCGTTCGCCACCTTACCAATAATGTTCGTGAAGTAAAAACTCCTGCCGATATGGCTGATCTTAAGATCAGAGTAATGACCAATAAAATTTACATCGAAATGATGAAGTCACTCGGTGCTTCTCCTACCCCTATGGCTTTCGGTGAGCTCTATTCTGCAATGCAGCAGGGAACTGTTGACGGTCAGGAAAACCCAAGCGCTCACATCTGGACCAAACGTTTTTTTGAAGTTCAGAAATATGCTTCAAAAACAGCTCACTCCTACGCACCGGAACCTCTCGTAATGTCTATGATCAGTTGGGGAAGACTTGACGGAAAACAGCGTCAGATTCTCATGGAAGCAGCGAAAGAAGCCATTGACTGGCAGCGCGCACTTTCAACACAGAAAGACGATGAATACTGGAAGCTTATCGAAGCAACCGGAAAGATCAAAGTTATTGAAGTTGACCGTACTCTTTTTGCGAAAGCTACCAGGCCTGTTTATGAAAAATTCGCATCTGTCGTAGGACAGGATAATATTGATAAGGTTAACGCCCTAAAAAAATAGTCATTATAATTCAGGGCCGGATTTGGTTCCGGTCCTGTTTATTAAGGAGGGCTTCTGATGGATAAATTATTTGATAAATTACGCTTTGTTCTTTACTGGATTTCCGTATCATCGATGACTCTAATGCTCGGGCTGATCTTTTTTCAGGTCGTCTCCCGTTACTTTTTCGGGCACACATTTGAATGGTCGGAGGAATTGGCGAGATTCCTGTTCGTATGGGTTGTCTTCTTAGGTTCCGCTCTCATTATGGGCGAAAGCGGGCATCTGGCAGTACAAATTCTGCCTAATAAATTTAAGGGCACAGGCATAGGCGTTGTTATTGAGATTCTTATAAATCTTTGCAGTTACGCATTCACATTGCTTCTCCTTATTCAAGGGGCGAAAATGACCTCCGTAATGACATTCCAGATAGCACCGGGTCTCGGAATTTCAATGAGTGTAGTTTATTCAATCATCCCCATCAGTGCCTCACTTATGATGCTCTACCTGTTTAAAGATACAGTGCGAATTGTCAAAGAAATCTCAGCACGTAAAAACTAGGAGCGCATCATGGAAGTAATTTTATTATGTACCTTTTTAGGTTTGACTTTTCTTGGGGTTCCAGTTGCTTACTCACTCGGACTTTCCGTTTCAGTAATTCTTTATCAATATCTTAATATTCCACAGGTCATGATCACTCAGGTCATGTATTCGGGAATTGATTCTTTTTCCTTTATGGCAGTTCCTTTCTTCATGCTTGCAGGGGCATTCATGTCTGCCGGAGGCGTAACTAAAAGACTGGTCAACTTTGCACAGTCACTGGTTGGTTCCTTCACAGGCGGCCTTGCTCAGGTTGTTGCCGTTTCAGGTATGTTCTTTGCGGCTATTTCAGGTTCCTCCGCAGCCACAACTGCGGCAATCGGCTCAACAATGGTCGATGAAATGGAAAAGAAAGGATATAGTCGTGAACTGGCAACAGGGATTGTTGCAGCGGGTGGAACGGTAGGAATTGTCATCCCGCCTTCCATCACATTGGTTGTTTTCGGTGTTATTGCCGGGATTTCAATCGGCGATCTTTTTGTCGGAGGCTTAGTTCCCGGACTTTTCATGGGTGCAACCATGTGTATAGTCAGTTACTTTATTGCTAAGAAACAAGGCATTCCTGCGGAAGGATCTTTTTCCATAATGAATGTTTTGAGATCCTTTAAAGAGTCCTTTTGGGCACTTATGACACCGGTAATTATTATCGGTGGTATTTATGGCGGGATTTTTACTCCTACAGAAGCTGCCGCGGTAGCCGCTGTCTACGGAATCTTTGTCGGTTTCTTTATTTATAAAGAACTGACTATCAAACAATTTCCGAGGATTATCTTTCAAGCTGTAATGGGAACCACAATGATCATGTTCATTGTCGGAGCCGCAAAGGTTTTCGGTTGGATGCTTACCAATCTGGAAATTCCTCATCAGATCGGTGCATATATTGTTTCCCTGACAAGTTCTCCGATCGTATTCCTTTTATTAATGAACGTGTTACTGCTGTTTATCGGAACACTCATCAATGCTTCGGCTGCGATTGTTATTCTTACTCCGATTTTCCTGCCGGTAGCAATTACGCTGGGAATTGATCCATTGTTTTTCGGTGTGTTGATGGTCGTCAACCTCGCAATTGGATGTATTACCCCTCCGGTAGGGCTGGATCTCTTTGTCGCTAGTGCGATAACAAAGGTTCCGCTGGAAAAAGTAATCAAGGCCTCAGCTCCATACCTCATTGCTTTGCTCACATCTTTGCTTGTGATGACGCTTTGTCCCGCAATCATCACTTTCCTCCCTAATCTATTAAGATAGATTGCACAGGTGCGAGTGAGCAAACTGGCGCTCCGGTGTTAAATCGGAGCGCCTTTTTTGTTTTTTAGTGAAGGGGTAATTTATAAGATGACGTGAGGTTCAGGCAGGTATTCTACAATCCATTTAGTCCACATTTCCGGCTTAACCAGTTCAAGAATTTTAGCGGAAACTTCAAACGGTGCGAAAGGTTCTTTAAAGTCATCAAGAATGACCGGGCCTTTAAATACCGGAGAAAATTCTCCCCGGCAGTAAGGTTCTATTGTGAAATCAAACATATCAATTAAGTAACCATCAAGGTTACCGTTCGCTATCCAGTCGAAACATATTTCAAATCCCGGTTTGCTATGCCTTGAAAATCCAAGAACGTATGCTTCCTTTTCAATTCCCTCGTCTTCATTTTCCATTTTGAAAGAAGATTCGGTCACTTCAATGTAAGGCTGTAAGGATATAACTTCTTTTACTATATCTTGAAATTGCTTAAGCGTTAAAACCTTTTTCATATATTGGAACCTTAACTTTCGTATTGTTGATGTCAGAATCTGTTTATGTTGAATACAGGTTTATATTGCGCGTGCCAATCAGCATATTGAGTAAAAAATGGAATACGGTGGTTCTTTATGAGTTATTGTTTCACTCGGGGTTGCCATGGCGGATGAGGCTATGTATCGAGCAAAGAGTGAAAGTCGTAATCGCGTAGGAGTTCAAGCTGAGTCGTAGTATGACAGGTTGAGGTTTGTTGATTGTAGAATTGGTAAATCGCAGCATAAATAAGACCGATATCTTTTTGAGGTATCGGTCTTTTTCTTTGTTATTTATGGTCTTTTTGATAAGCCTTGATTCTTTCCGCCACGTTGGCTTTTAAATTATCGAAGAACAAGGAGTAGTCATAAACATGGTATACACCTTCTCCGAAGGGCATACGTTTCATTGGTGCTGTATTCTTCATATCAACAACAAGTCCGCCGTCTTTAATTTCAGCTGAGCAGTAGTTCGGGATTGTTTCCGATTTAATACCGTCTTTGTCGAAAAAAACAGCGCCTTTGTTTTTATCCGCAGAAACTTTTTCAGAATTTGTAGTCCAGTCAAGCGGGTTAACAACAAGAGTTCCCGGCAGAATAGTCGGAGCCGCTTTCTGATATCCATCCGCTACACAGTTATAGGTCACAATACATCCGGTTTGGTCTGCCTTTTCGCAGACTTTAAGGAATGTGAAGTTGTTTAAATCATCTTGAGTAATTCCCCAGCCGATCGCGTATGCTGCAACCAACTTGTCGCGAAGATCAGGATTCTCCATCAATTCTTTCATTAATGCGGTAACAATAACGGAACCCTGACTATGTGAGGCTAGAATAAAAGGCCGTCCGTTGTTAAATTCCCGTAAATAATGATTGAATGCTGCGCGGACATCAGATTTACCCACATTTAGAAATTGATCTTTATGAAGGTTATCCTGTCCCAGAATGGACATGTTGGCTTGTCTGTATAGTGGGGCAAAAATATTTGCACTATCCTTGAATACAGCCGCTTGAGTGCGGAGAGTCAGTTTTGCTCCGTCACGCATTTGGGAATCATTTATGGAAGCAATGGGGGCTTTTCCTGTGTAAACTGTCGGGTATACCCAAAAGACATCGATATTTTTATCTATGGAAGCGGGAAGAGTAAGCCAGTTGTCGGATATAGAGTAATCAGGATCAATTCTTGTCTGATCTGCACAATGACCCGCTGTTGTGATCGTGCATAAAAGAAGTAAAAATAAAACATTTATGATTGAGATCTTTTTTAGCATAAGACACCTTTTTTAATTGTGTTTTAAGTGTGGCAATGGTTATATTCTTTATTGAATTCTAATAGCTGAACAATATTCTAAGTGTAAAGATTATATTTTAAAAACAATCGGTAGTGAGTAATAATAGGCAAGATATAGCTTTTCGTAATGAAGTAGAAATAAATGATGTATAGATTATTCTTAAAAGTATTATGAGCAGGTGTTTTGAGTGAAAAATTTATTGTTTAGCTGGAAATTAGTTAAGTCGAAATTGAAGGATAATGTACGTTTAGCATTAATTGTTAAGATTTTTGCGTGTTCTCTGGTGTGCAGTTTTCTTTTTGTCGGATCAGCGTGGGCTGGTGAGAAAGTGGTTATTCTCAGCTCCTTGGAGTGGCCTCCATATACTGGGGAGAACCTGCCGGATAAGGGGAGAAGTTCAAAACGTGTGAGTGCTGCTTTCGCTGCAATGGGATATAAGGTTGAATTTAGATTTGCACCTTGGAAAAGAGCGATTCGTAGTGTGCAGAAGAATAAAGATATAATGGGCTATTTTCCGGAATATTATTCAAAAGAAACGGCAGAGGAATTTATCTTTTCTGAAAGCATAGGATGCAGCCCTCTCGGGGTTTTGATGAGTAAAAAAAGACCGATATTCTGGGATACTTTTCAAGACCTTGCTAAATATAAAATAGGCCTTGTTTCCGGTTATACTAATACTGCTGAACTTGATGCCTTAGTTCTTAGTGGAAGTATGAATATTGATTATGCGTCGACTGATGAAAGTAATATAAAAAAATTAATAAAAGGACGTATTCGCGGGGCTGTCGTTGATTGTAATGTTTATGATTATATTTCAATGTCAAAGCCGAAACTTACCAAGTACCGCTCTGAGTTGACCTTTTTTAATAAAGTGATTGGCATGAACAGGTTGCATGTTTGTTTCAGAAAAGATGGGAAAGGATGTGCTCTTGCCCGTATTTTTAATGAAGGATTGAAAAGAATCGGTCAGGATGATTTCAGTGATGATGTCTGTAAATAGAGATATGATTTCTTATCGGCGTTTATTTTGTTCAGAGGCGAAGGCCATATTTTCTAAGTGAGTTTCTTTATAGAAAGAGCTTAAGGACGCAGATATTTCAATCTTATCTTTATTAAGAAGACTTTTAAGATATTGTAAATTTTTACTTATTATTTCAGGTCCACTTACTTTGCCGTGAGCCGGTATAACAATCTTAAGATCTTTATTACCCACCCATTTTTCAAGTTCGGAAATCCAGTTTGCTATCGGAGAATTTTTGTTGATGCAGGGGAAGGGAGTTTCAACCGCATCACCCGCTAAAAGGATTCCCTTTTCCGGGATAAATCCGACTATGGAATCTTCGGTGTGTCCCGAAAGCTGTGAAAGTTGAATTGTGATTCCACCGAGGTCTATTTTCATCTCAGAATCAAAAACAGTATCAGGGGGAATCAATTCAACTGAGTTATATAATTCGGGTTGATTTTTTTTATATTCCTTTAATGTTTCAGGTACATCCTTTGAAAATCTGGCAAGACACGAACTGTGGGCAATGATTGATTTGATAGACATCTTAAGCCCCGCAGTTCCCCATATATGATCCCAGTCAGCATGGCTGTAGATGATGATTAATTCACGATCCCCGATAAGTTCTTCATATTCAAGCATGTCCTCCGGACGGGAAAGAGTGTCGAAAATTACAGCTTTCTCAGAGCCTAAAATCAGGGCGCCGCGAACATCATAACCTTCGAGCTGGACATTCTTTAAATAGATTTCGTTATCAAGTCGTTCAAGCAAATTGGAGTACTCCGTCATGTCTTCGAGATGTTTAATTTTTGATACGATAATTGTTAAAAAGAGGAAGTGCAAACGAAACTGAATCAAGGTTAATGTGTTTTTTATAATTAATTCAGTGCGTAGTTTGATTCATTCTTCCATTTGCGAGGACAACAGGGTAATTCTTAAAAAAATGATGCCATGCACTAATCAGATTAGTAAATTTTAATAAGGAAAACGCAAATGTATCCAGCCGGATTGACCTCATTAAGTTTTGAAAAACCTGTTCTTTATCTTCTTTCTGTTCTGCTTGATGATAAGTTTGAACCTGTTCACGAGTTGATAATTCCATCAGAGATGGGTGAGCTTCTTTTTAAATCCATGGATCTTCTTCAGGATCGTGGCAAAATTCCATTACTTAAGCTGGAGTTTGAAGATATCCAAAACAAATCCTTGTTTGAATTTCAATATTTTGGACATGTTGCGCCCCAAAAATTCCATTCAGTAAAAGTTGTGAAGGATGATGAAAACTTAATCGAACACACTTTTGCAGATGTGAATAAAGATTGTGCAAAGCTGGAAGCGAATTATGATCAAGAAGTCAGCCTTGGCTCTTTAGACAACAAGATTTTATGTGGCAGTCTTTATCTTTGGAGGTCTTGTGTTGCATTACCGAAAAGATGTGAAGAGTCTCTTTCTAAATATTTTGGTAAAATGAAAACGGTTTCACGGTATCAGTGGGAGATGGAATCATATTCTGTTGAAAATGATATTATAGTTGAAAAATGGTCGTGTGTTGTTCCAATTGAAAGTTATGATAAAGGGGTTGTCACTGTTACATTACGTAATGGGATTGTGGATAAGATTGGATCATAAAGAGATTATTCAAATTACAAAAAACGGCCCTCATAAAATTATATTTATGAGGGCCGTTTCAATTTAAGCTGAGAGCAAATACTTAACGGGTAAGTTTGCGGTACTTGATGCGATGAGGCTGGTCAGCGTCTTTACCAAGTCTTTTCTTTTTGTCTTCTTCATATTCAGAGTATGAGCCTTCGAACCAAAATGTCGAAGAATCTCCTTCAAAAGCAAGAATATGTGTAGCGATGCGGTCGAGGAACCAGCGGTCATGGCTGATTACCAGTACGCAGCCGCTGAAGTTGGACAGACCTTCTTCAAGGGAGCGCATTGTGTTAACATCAAGGTCGTTGGTAGGTTCATCAAGGAGGAGTACGTTTCCGCCTTCCTGCAGCATGAGTGCAAGATGAACGCGGCTTCTTTCTCCACCGGAGAGAACAGAACATTTTTTCTGCTGTTCAGAACCGGTCAGATTGAATTTTCCAACATATGCGCGCGCATTAATTTCCCGGTCACCAAGTTTAATGAATTCATTACCGCCGGAAATAACTTCATAAACTGTTTTGTCTGGATCAAGAGCATCACGGTGCTGGTCCACATGAGTAACCATGACAGTTTCCCCGACAGACATTTCGCCTGCGTCAGGTTTTTCCTGTCCGGTGATCATTTTGAAAAGTGTTGTTTTACCGGCTCCGTTAGGGCCGATAATACCAACTATTGCACCCGCAGGAATGATAAAGTTCACGTCATCGACAAGTAGTTTATCTCCGGCCTGTTTGCGGATTCCTTTTGCTTCGATAACTTTCTTACCAAGACGTGGTCCCGGTGGAATGTAAAGCTCAAGATCTTTTGCCCGTTCATTGGAATCTTGATTTGCGAGTTCTTCGTATGCCTTAACTCGAGCTTTGCTTTTTGCATGTCGTCCTTTGGGAGACATGCGTATCCATTCAAGTTCGCTGGCAAGAGCTTTTATTCTTTTATCGTCAGTTTTTGCTTCGTTGGAGAGTCGTTTTTCTTTCTGTTCAAGCCATGAAGAGTAGTTGCCTTTCCATGGAATACCACGGCCTCTGTCCAGTTCCAGAATCCATCCTGCGACGTTGTCGAGGAAGTAACGGTCATGGGTTACGGCAATGATTGTTCCTGCATAATTTTGCAGATGTCTTTCAAGCCATGCGACTGATTCAGCGTCAAGATGGTTGGTCGGTTCGTCAAGAAGAAGAATATCAGGTTCCTGAAGAAGTAGACGGCAGAGAGCTACACGGCGTTTTTCACCACCGGAAATAACTGACACAGGCGTGTCACCCGGAGGGCATCGCAGTGCGTCCATTGCCATTTCGAGTCTGGAATCAATATCCCAAGCTCCGCACGCATCCATTTTTTCCTGAACATTAGCCTGCTTGTCCAGCAGGGCATCCATTTCGTCAGGTTCCATTGGTTCAGCAAATTTAGCGTTGATCTCGTTAAACTCGTTAACAAGTGCTGTGATGCTTGCGACACCTTCTTCAACGACTTCACGGACTGTACGGGTTTCATCAATCAGAGGTTCCTGCTCAAGGAAACCTATTGTGTAACCTGCTGAAACATGGGTTTCGCCTTCAAAGCTTTCGTCAACTCCAGCCAATATTTTTAGGAGTGAACTTTTACCGGAACCGTTCAGTCCCAGCACGCCGATTTTGGCGCCATAGAAATATGAAAGAGAGATATCTTTAAGGATCGGCTTCTTGTCAAAATATTTGCTGACCCTGACCATCGAATAAATGATCTTATCAGGTTCGGTACTCATTTTTAATTACCTCTTTAAATAAACGTTTCGAAGACTCTTCTTTTGTCAGAAAAACAGCTAGTAAGCAATGAAGGATTAAGATGGATGCCCGGATAAATAATTCGGCATATGCAGTAAATGAGAGTGAAATCTATTTTAATTAAGTGAAAACTCAGAAATTAATAGAAGTTTAATCTTTTTATGTTATAGTTCTCTCTATTGTTCTTTTTATAAGGCATCATGCTAATTTTATGCTATATAATTATTGTGTTGAGTTTTGTTTATATGTTATTGTTTAATAACTTTAGACTCGGTGGCGGAAGAATTGCTGTAACAAGAATATAACAAAGAGAGCGTCTTATGAAAGTTAAGAGCATTAATACGGTAATGACTATTATCGTGTTTGCCCTCGTCGCAACAACTTTTTCAGTTTGTGTGTGGTGGGTGACAAGCAGTACTTATGATGCAGTCTTTAAAGAGCAAAGACATTCAATGCTCAGCATGGTTGATGAGTCTATAAGTGCTCTTGAACTTTACATGGGGCAGACTTCTGATGTTGTTAAGATGATAGGAAATGACCCTAATTCCGTAGAAGCTCTTTCCGGGGGAAGTTCTAGGAGTTCTGATAACCTTTTAAAGTCTCTTATGGGAGCGTCTAAAGATTATTGGGCTGCGTTTCTTTTTGATGCGAACGGAAAGGTTGTCACCGGGTATAACGCCAAAGGCGAAAGCATGGCCGGGGCAGATAGGTCATCCCGTGGTTATGTGAAAACGATTTTATCCGGGAGAGATTTTTTTATTGCAGATGAAATTTTACAATCGAAGAGTGGCGGCGGAATTCTCATTTTTGCAATAGCCCACTCAGTTCGCGATGCCAGCGGTAAGGTTATAGGCGGAGTTGGCGTTTTCCCTAAATGGGATAGATTTACTTCTGCGTTTGTGGACCCGTTCCGAATTGGTAAAGACGGGTATAGCTTTATGATTGACAACAAGGGAAGAATTATTGCCCATGCTGTGGATAAAAATTTATATCTGAAAGATCTTTCGAAGTTTGATTTTATCAAGAGTATCCTGAAAACAAAGAACGGCGGGGAAGCTTACGACTGGGAAGGGCGAATGAAGTACATGGAGTACAAAACTTTTCCTCTTACCAACTGGACGGTTGTTGTAAGCGCATACGAGTCTGACTTGACTTCCGCAGCTATACATCAGCGTAATGTTCTACTCGTTGCCGGGGTGATCGTTGTTATACTCCTCAGCGGAATAATGGTTGCGCTTTTGAGATTTCTTATTGTTAAACCGGTTTCAAATATTCTCGATTTTTCCGGTGAAGTTGCCGGAGGTAATCTTAGAGCTGAACTCAAGGGTTCTTATAAGTACGAATTTGAGATTTTGGCTGAAAAAATCAGTCTTATGGTCGACGAGTTGAAGGAAAAACTTGGATTTTCCGAAGGAGTGCTTAACGGCTTGGTTCTTCCGTGTGGAATTGTCGGTCCTGACGCTAAAATGCTTTGGACGAATAAAGACTTATGTGATTTGATTGAGAGTAAGTATAGTCCAGAAGACGTTGTAGGACTTTCTACTGGAGAGTTTTTCTTTCGCGAAGAAACAAAGGTGACGCTGTCTGATGTTGCACTTAAAGAGCGCATAAAGAAAGAAGAGGAGATTGAGTATCGTACTGCTGCTGGAAACATAAAAAATGTTCAAATAACAGCAACGCCTTTCTATGATATGGATAAAAATCTTCTTGGCTCTGTAACTATCTGGATTGATATGACAAGTATCAGGCAGCAGGCCAAAGAAATTGAGACTCAGAATGAAAGAATTACTCATGCTGCAATAGAAGCAGAGGCGATTTCTCAGAATCTCTCCAGTGCAGCTGAAGAGTTGTCGGCTCAGATAGAACAGTCGAGTCGAGGTGCTGAGGATCAGCGGGACAGAGTCGCCGAGACCTCCACTGCGATGGAAGAAATGAACGTAACCGTTCTTGAAGTTGCGCGTAACGCAGGTACTGCTGCTGAAGACGCAGACAGTGCTAAGGCGAAAGCTCAGAACGGTGAAAATATTGTGAGCAACGTTATTGAAGCTGTTGAAGGTGTTAAGGGGCAGGCTGATGCTCTTAAAGTTTCAATGGAACAGCTCGGAGTGGAAGCTTCGGAAATTGGTAACGTATTGAAGGTCATTAATGATATAGCTGATCAGACCAACCTGCTGGCTCTTAACGCTGCGATTGAGGCCGCCAGAGCTGGTGATGCCGGTCGCGGATTCGCGGTCGTTGCGGATGAAGTCCGTAAACTTGCCGAGAATACCATGGCGGCGACCAGTGAGGTCGGCGGAGCTATTACTAAGATTCAGAATATGACTAAAGAGAACATTAAGGCGACTGAAAATGCAGCCGATTCTGCTCATCGCAGCAGTGAGCTGGCTAATGAATCAGGTAAGACTCTCGCTGAAATTGTTCATCTGGTAGAGAACGCTGCTGATCAGGTCAGAGGCATCGCGACTGCAGCCGAACAACAGTCTGCAACTAGTGATGAAATTAACAGGGCCACAGAAGATATCAGCAGAATCTCCATGGAGACTTCGCAGGTTCTGGATGAAGCCGCTAAAGCTATTCAGGAAGTTGCATCCATGGCATCAAAGCTTAATTCTGTGATTGAAGATATTCAGTCCAGTTAATAAATTATTTAAGTTTAAATTGTTTTTGTGATGAGAAAACCCTCCTGTTAATGCGGGAGGGTTTTCTTTATCTTAAGCAATCCTTGCAACTGTATCGCAGGGCGTATAAATTGATGGGTAATCGGAGAGGTTTTAATGAACGATGATCAAAAAGATGAATTGATGAAAAAGATTAAGAATGAAATTGAGAATCTTACCCGTATGGTTGAGGAACTTAAGGAGACCGTTGCTCCTGTGGCACCTGATGCAGCCATCGGAAGGCTTTCAAGGCTTGATACAATGCTCAATCAGGGGATTAACAAGTCCTCTATTTCGCAATCTCTTGATAGAATTATGAAACTTGAAAATGCTCTTACCCGTTTGGATGATGACCCTTTTTTCGGGGAGTGTCAGGAGTGCGGAGCTAAAATTCCCTTTGCAAGATTGATTGCTCTTCCTGAAAGTAGATTTTGTGTTAATTGTGCAGAGTAATTTGTCTCCAATTCATCGCGTGAACATAATTAGGAGTTCTTTTTGGGAATAGCATCTGATCTTGTAATACTTATTCTCGCCGGATTGCTTGGCGGATTTGCTGCTCGCTTATTGCGTCAACCTTTATTGCTTGGTTACATCGTTGCAGGTGTTATTGTCGGGCCGTATACAGGCGGCGTAACTGTAACAGATGTTCATGATATTGAAATGCTTGCTGAAATAGGAGTGGCATTGCTCCTTTTCACTCTTGGTATTGAGTTTTCTATCAAAGAACTCAGGCCTGTTAAAGCTGTTGCCTTGATAGGAACACCACTCCAGATAATTTTGACAATGACATTCGGGTGGGGAGTCGGTTCTCTTATGGGCTGGGATTCACATCTTTCTTTATGGTTCGGTGCTTTTATTTCCTTGTCCAGTACAATGGTCGTGTTGAAGACTCTTGAAAGTAGGGGATTGGTGGGAACTCTTTCCAGTCGGGTGATGATTGGAATGCTAGTTGTTCAGGATCTGGTTGTGGTGCCTATGCTCATTATTATGCCGCAATTGGGATCACCATCTTTCGGGTTGGAACAGGTTGGTTTTGCCGCACTGAAAACAGTATTGTTTCTTGCCTCCATGTTTTTGCTGGGAACACGGATTATTCCTGCTTTGATGAAAATGATAGCAAGCTGGAATTCCCGTGAAACATTTATGCTGACTTGCAGTGCTATCGGCCTCGGAGTCGGCTATACAACACACATGCTGGGGCTCTCCTTTGCTTTCGGGGCATTTGTTGCGGGTATGGTGCTCAGTGAATCAAAGTATGCTTATCAGGCGTTAAGTGACATCCTGCCACTGCGGGATGTTTTCAGTCTGGTCTTTTTTGCCTCCGTAGGGATGCTGATAGATCCGATGTATATATGGCATAATTTAGACACTGTTCTTTTGCTGACTTTTTGTATCCTTGTGGGTAAGGGGCTTATTTTCGGCGGAATATCGAGCCTTTTTAAATATAGAAATGTCATTCCGCTGGCTCTTGGTTTCGGTATGTTTCAGGTTGGTGAGCTGTCCTTTTTATTGTTGCAGCAGGGTGCAGATTCCGGCTCTTTTCCGAAAGAATACTTCCCTTTGTTCATGGGGACCGGAATTCTTACAATGATGCTGACTCCGATTCTTTCTTCATTTACATCACCGATATATTTATTTTTCAGAAAGCGTAATGGTAGTAACGATCTTCAGACAGTAAATATTCCGAAAGAAGGTTTGGATCATCATGTAGTTGTTCTCGGCGGAGGAAGATACGGGGCCTACGTTGCGGAAGTTTTAGAGCGAATAGATATTCCATATGTAATTGTTGAACTTAATGCGAATAAGGTGGAAGCGGCTGTTGAGATAGGTCAGAATATTATTTATGGCGACGCTGCGCAGGAAATTGTACTGAAGGCAGCCGAAGTATCGCGTGCGCGTATGGTACTTATAACAATCCCTTCGATTGCCGGTGCCGGTATGGTTTTTGAAAGGTTGCGACAGCTCGCTCCCGGTACACGTGTTGTAGCTCTTTCGAGAAATTCTGAACAGGTACAGGTTCTAAATGATTTAGGCGTGCATAATATTATTATGCCTGAATTTGAAACCAGTCTTGAAATGATTCGTCAGATATTGCGCCATTTCAGCTTGCCTGCAACAGAAGTTCAAAATGTAATGGATTCCATGCGCAGAGACAGATATACAACAGATGTTCAGCGGCAGAATCCAAAGCATGAGTTGCTCTCAAATTTAAGGGCCGCATCTGAATCCCTTGAACTTTGTTGGATTCAAGCCGAAGAGGGGGCAAGTATAATAGGACTTTCTCTTGCCGGAAGCAGAATAAGGACTGTTACCGGCGTTTCGGTTGCAGGAATTCTCAGAGGTGGAAAATTCAGTATTAATCCTGAAGGTGAGTTTGAGTTTAAGTCTGGAGATTTTGTCGGAGTTTTGGGTTCGAAGGATAATATAGATAGATTTAGGAAGCTTGCAGCGGTTCAAAAAAATAAGAGTGTTTCTGAGTAAACACAACTGTTGCGGTTTTATTACAAGGAAGAACTAATGGATTATTTAAGAAAAGTGTTTTTGACTGCTCTGTTCGGGTTTAGTGTTTTAGTCTTTTTGGGATGCGCTGTAATAAATATACCCACGCCGGCTGGAATGTCCGACGGTCCCGTTGCCGGTGCACCTGCTGATAAGGTGTTGTCGTTTTTTGTCGGAGTTCCTTATCGTGCAGACGGAGCTATCAACAGATCCGGTGAGTTTACTCTTTTTGCCGATCAGAATGCTCGTTTTGATTCGCCGGGGCTTAATTGCAGTGGTTTTACAGTCGCTTCGTCCCGCTACTTTTTTGAACGTGATTACGTTTTAAATGATGTGAAGATTGACCGTTTGGCAGATAGCGGACCTGATGCTGAAATCGGCGAAGATTGGGATTTCGGTTATGATGTGATTTTGAATCTGACCGAAGGAATGAACCGTAAAGTCATGCTTCCTTTCGGCAAATCTGCGGATATCGCCAGCAGTGACGGGATGAGTCTGCGCGGGTTTGAATTACATGATTTCAAAGCGTGGGCGGATGTCATTTCTAAAATGACACCGGGGAATGTTTATCTGTTTTCCATGAGTAAACCTGTGAGTTTTAAAAATTACAAACTGCTGCATTATCATGTAGGGGTTATTGTTCCTGATAAGGACGGTCATGTTTGGCTGTGCCATGCAACCTCCAAAGGGGGAATCAATAAAGTGGATATAGCATCCATTGAGGGTCTTAAGCCTGTTGTTGATGCAAATCCGGACAGTAGTTTAGGTAAGCGTATGATTCTTATAGTTGAAGCTCCTTTGAAATAGAGGGTGTACATGTTTCGCAAATCTTTGTGCCTGCAATTTATTAAGAGGGGCTGAAGTTTATGTTTTCGGAAAATGTTGCTTTTGCATTAGGATTGACGCTGTTTGCGGGGCTTTCAACGGGTATAGGTTCTGCTTTGGCCTTTTTTGCCAAAAAAACAAATACCCGTTTTTTGTCCATTTCCTTGGGCTTTTCAGCAGGAGTAATGATCTACGTTTCTTTTATGGAGATCATGGTTAAAGCAAAAACAGCTTTAGAGGCTGATCTGGGGACTGTTGCAGGAACATGGGCGGCTGTTGCGGCCTTTTTCGGAGGGATATTTTTTATTGCCTTAATCGATAAACTTGTTCCCAGTTATGAAAATCCTCATGAAATGCACCGCATTGAGGAAATGAACGAAGAAGATCTTTTTGCCGGGAAAAGTAAGACTAAACTTTTAAGAATGGGAATGATGTCGGCTATTGCTATCGGCATTCATAACTTTCCAGAAGGACTCGCTACATTTACTGCCGCGCTTAAAGATCCTCATCTGGGCGTTGCCATCGCGGTGGCGATTGCAATCCATAATATTCCTGAAGGTATTGCTGTTTCCGTTCCCATCTATTATGCAACTGGTAGCAAGAAAAAAGCTTTTTTCTATTCTTTCTTGTCCGGTCTTGCCGAGCCTGTCGGGGCACTTGTAGGATATCTTTTGTTCATGCCTTTTATGTCTGACACTGTTTTCGGAGTGATTTTCGCCGGAGTTGCAGGGATTATGGTTTATATTTCTTTTGATGAGTTATTGCCTGCGGCTGAAGAATATGGCGAACACCATCTTTCAATTTATGGATTGATCTCCGGCATGGCGGTTATGGCTGTCTCGTTACTTCTTTTTCTGTAGCAGGGAAAATATAAATTTGAGTTGCATTAAAGTGGATAAAAGGAGTTGTAATGGAAAAAATTAATATCGGCGTTCAAGGTTTTACTTTGCCTATGCCTCAGACTATTCTGGGGTGTCGTCAGGATGGACGAAACAATTTTATGGCACTGGCTTGGACTTCAAGGGTTAATTACAACCCTTCGCTAATGATGATTTCAGTGGGAAAAAAACATTTTTCTAATTCCGCCATTAAAGCAACCGGGGAATTCAGTGTAAACATTCCTTCCATTGAGATGCTCGAGATTACGGATTTTGTCGGGCTGGTGTCGGGCAGTAAACTTGATAAGTCTGATTTGTTTGAAGTTCATAAAGGTGAACTTGAAAACGCGCCTGTGATAGCTAATTGTCCTGTGGGCATGGAATGTAAGGTCTTTGATTCTATCGAGCTACCCAACGACACTCTTTTTGTGGGCGAAGTTATTGCTACTTGGTGTAACGATGATGTTCTTACCGAAGGAATTCCTGATATTAAAAAGGTGAATCCTTTCACTCTTACTATGCCGGATAATAGGTATTGGTCAGTGGGTGAATGTGTTGGCAAGGCTTGGCATGACGGAAAGAAATTAAAGTAATTAGTTTGTCAGCTTATTTTTAAGCAGGATTTAGTTCATAAAATTAAGCCCCTGAAACATATGTTTCAGGGGCTTTTGTTTTTTATAAATGAGGCTTTGTCGGCAGTCTAGTGGATACCATGATCGTTCATAAATTCAGAGTATTTATGGTCAACAATCATGATGTGTTTAACCAGCCAGTCTTTTAGGAATCTTATAACTTCGTTAGATACAGTTGCTTTTCCTGATGCCAGACTATTTCCGAATTCTTCAATTTTGTTTTCAAAGGATCGGTGAAGCTTTTTATGAGATGCGCTGTCAGGGTATCTGTACTTATCAAAAATCTTTTCTTCGTATCCGAAGTGATATTTTGTGTACTCAAGCAGTTTATCGACAATATCTGTGACTTTAGAGCCTGTCTTGCGTTGGCGCATGGCCTGATAGAGATCGTTAATCATGTTGATCAAAACCATGTGATGTTCGTCAATGGTTCTTACGTTTACGGACAAGTCGTCCGACCATTCAACTATTTTACCGGAACTGGTGTCTACCACACGTCCGGACGAAATCCCTTGAACGATTGAGTCAAGCTCTTCAACTATACTTGCAATTTCAGTAAGGGCATGGGCTGAATTTGACATTCCTTCTGATGTTTCCTGAGAAACTCTGGCTACATCACTGATAGCCATATTAATTTCTTCGGAGGCGGCAGATTGCTCTTCGCTGGCCGTTGCGATTGATTCAACCTGAGTGTTGGTGTCGTCAACTATTCCGACAATTTCTTTCATAAGGTTGCCGGATTCTGCTGCGGATTCCGTTGAGTGAACAATTTCTTCGGCGGCAGCATCGACAGCGCTGATGTTCTCGCGAGCATTGGCCTGTATCTTGGAGACAGCCTCGCCGACACCTTTGGTTGCATCCATAGTCTTTTCAGCCAGTTTGCGGACTTCGTCAGCAACAACTGCAAAGCCTCTGCCGGCATCACCTGCACGGGCGGCTTCGATTGCCGCATTGAGAGCCAGAAGATTTGTCTGGTCCGCAATATCGGTAATTATTTTCATGATCTGACCGATGCTGTCAGCCTGTTCGCCAAGAGCGCTCATTGTAACTTTCAGGTTAAGGATGGTTCCTTTAATTTGTTCGAAGGACTTGATCGCAGTGGTAACACCGTCAGCGCCTCTTTGTGCATTTTCTTTAGATTGACTTGAACTTTGTGCTGCCATGGAAGCGTTTTGTGCAACTTCCAGTACCGTACAGTTCATTTCTTCCATCGCGGTTGCTGTTTCAGTAACTCTGTCGCGCTGAATTATCATTCCGGTGCTGACTTGATTTACCTGCGCACTCAGTTCTTCAATTCCAGCAAACAATTTACCCGAGATACCCTGTGCATTGGAAGCTGATTTGATAATAGAATCCATGGCCGATTTTACATCTTTCAGTTCACTTTGCGATTCTTTCAAATCTTGTTCAAGTTTAGCTGCCCGGGTTTCAAGTTCTGTTTTTGCTTTATTACTTTCTTCGGTTTTTACCGTGAGGGCTTTGATTGCATCCTGTACATCATTACCTACTTCTAAAATCTCATCAGCAAGATCCTTTGGAAGAGATGTTTTCGGTTTGCCTTTTTTAATGTCTTTTGCATATTTGCTAAGCAGATTCAGTTGACCGAAAACGCTGGAATTGAGTGTGATTAGCGCAACGATAGATCCTATTATGGCTATGATAAGAAATGACATTTGCCAAACAAACATAGCCCCGCCTTTGGAGGCAGCCGGAGACAGTGTAGAAGCAAAGAGCGCCGCCGACATGATAAAAATTAAAATAATCGATAGGGTCAGTCGGGTTTTAGCCGTCATAAAAACTCCTTATGGTGAACAAAATAACTTTTATATTTGTATTTTCTTTTTAAGTATAAAAAAGGATTAAAGCAAGATGACATCAATAGATTATAACATGATTTATTGTCATGTTGATATTAAAATGAAAATTATAACAACTGTTTGCGTGTTTAATTTAGGTGCTTTGTCAGTCGGAGGTTAATTCTGGCAGTGATTTAGCCACATCATTTATTATTGATCGCATCCATCTGTGTGCAGGGTCATTGTCATTGACTGCATGCCAGTGTTGAAATATCTCAAAAACGGTATTTTCCAAAGGGAGCCGGATAATTCTGACAGGCATAATTTGAGAGTAAATTTGTGCCAGTCTTTCAGCTAGAGTTCCGACAAGGTTTGAAGAACTCACAAGGGAAGGGATTACAACTTCCTGTTGTACGACTACTTTAATTTTTCTTTGAACTCCTTTGCGATAAAGAAAATCTTCGAGAAAACCTAAGCCTGATTCGGAAAGGGAAAGGGAGACAAATTCTGCTTTTGACATTTCATCCTCAGTCATCACGTCTCCGGTGATGGGATGATCTTTCCGTAAAATGCAAATTTCTCTGTCTTCAAAAAGCTTTTCTTTAAATACTCCGGCTCCATAGTCTCGTGAACAGCCGAGGAAGATGTCCAACTTGCCACTTTGCAGCATAGCGGTGCGCTGTTCGTATGTAGCCTGAACTATTCTGAGCGTTACACCCGGAGCTTGTATTTGAATTTTAGAAATTATTTCTGGCAGTAAAAGATTGCAAAGATAGTCACTTAATCCCAGACAGAATGTGCGTCTGGAAGTTGCGGGGGAAAATTCACCTCTGTCTTCAAGAGAGTGAAGTATTTTTTTTAAGGAGGGGGATAGGTTTTGATGAAGTTCTTCACATAATGGAGTCGGGTCCATTCTATTTCCGCGCCGGATAAAAATGCGATCTTCAAAATGATCACGAAGTTTTGAAAGGGCATGGCTTATTGCCGACTGAGTCATGAACAGTTTTTTACCGGCGAGGGTGAGACTACGTTCTGTAAAAACGGTGTCGAGTATTACCAGAAGGTTAAGGTCCAGATTGGATAGATTAGTTTTGCTCATACGGGCAATGAATACCTTTCAGTGGTCATATTAAATTAAGCAGAGTACCAGTTGGTTCTTGAAGTTGCAGAAGTCTTAATACGTTATTTGAAAGGAAATTGGAATGATAGCTCTTTACGGTTCAATCGCGATTGTTGTCGCCTCTACAATTATATACCATCTTGCACAGAAAAGTATTGCAGGAGGTGGTTGTTTGTTTGCTTCTTTGGCTTCTGCGTACGGCGTGGCGATGTTGTTCAGTCTGGCTGGAATGTATTTTCAAGCGGGCCGTATAGATATTGCTGAAATTTTAAGCACGCGGAATTGGCAGGTTTTACTTCTTGGTTTGGCTCTTTTCGGAATCGAGATCGGGGTGCTGTTTACCTACAGGGCCGGTGCAAGTGTCGGCACGCTTCCGATCATGGTGAACGGAGGGGTTACGCTTTGTCTCATACCTCTTGGAATACTCTTTTATCGCGAGCATGTTTCACTCAGTTCGTTGCTCGGCGTCATACTGATTGCATCCGGAATGTGGGTGCTTTGTTCTTCGGCCCATGCTTAGTTGTTTCAAAGTTCGCAACAAGGGCGTTTTTATTTCTAGGTTATTGATTTGTAGAGTGTGGTTCAGTATTTAATCCTGCTTTTATAAACGATTCTTTGACCTCTTTTGTATTCTTTATTTTTTGAAGAGCCCGGCTGAATTTTTTTGCCAACCGTCCATTACCTGGTTTTTGTGAAAAAGCTAAGTACATAGCCGCATGACGGACGGGATTCGGACTGTAGGAGAATTGATCAGTAAGATTCATTTTTTCCAGAGTGTATAGAGCTACAACCTTATAAGCTATAACAAGATCTAATCTTTTAATCTTAAGTTTAAGAAAGTTAAGTTTAAGAAGACTCACTTCCTCTTTAGTAAATAAATTACTTTGGTCGAATTCCTCTCCATATGTATATCCTTTAATTATTCCTATTTTTTTACCTTTTAATGACGAGATTCCATTATATTTGAAGTCCTCTCCTTTTCGGTGAAATATTACAACTTCAAGTTCTGATAGAGGTTCATCGGGGAAAATCAATACTCTGTTTCGATGTTTATTTTTAGCAGTTCCCGGAATCCCATCTGACTTTTGGGTTTCAGCCATACGCAAAGCTCGTTTCCATGGCATTAGGCTGAGTTTGTACGTGATTTTTATTTCCTTGAATGTGCGATCTAATAATTCGCAGTAAATACCTTTATTTTTTCCGTCCTCCTGATAATAAAGAGGTGGAAAATTTTCTGTGGCAAGAAAAATTTGTCTTTTGGCAATAGAAGGTATCGGTATGAATAAAATTCCAATCGTTACGGCAATGAGAAATATTTTCATGAGGGCCTTCATTTTAAAGATAAAAGTAAACTTGTACGTTTTGTCTAGGGTGAGGACTTGCGAACTCTGTTCGTTAATTTATAATCTTTGAGGGCTTTGGAGCTGTGCGCAATCCGGGTTTTTGCATAATTTTTTGGAATGCGTCTGTCGTTTTTATCTTTCGAAGCGCCCGGCTGAATTTTTTTGCTAAACGTCCATGACCAGGTTTTTGGGAAAAGGCTAAATATAACGCCGAGCTATGTACCGGAGTTGGACTGTAAGTGATTTGGTCAGTAAGATTCAATTTTTGCAGTGTATGCAGGCCGACTTCTTTATAAGCTATAACAAGGTCTATCCTTTTTGCTTTAAGCTTGAGAAAGTTAAGCTTTAAAGAACTAACTTCTTCTTTGATAAACAAGTTGCTCTGGTCGAATTCTTCTCCATACGAATATCCATTAATTGTACCGATTTTCTTACCTGCTAATGAAGAAGTTCCATTGAATTGAAATCCTTCATTCTTGCGGTAAAATAATACGACATCAATAACTGATAAAGGTTCTTCCGGAAAAATCAGCAGTCGTTTCCGTTTTTCGGTTTTTGCCGTTCCCGGGATTCCATCTGTTTTTTGAGTTTCAGCCATGCGTAACGCTCTTTCCCACGGCATAAAGGAGAGGGTATATGGGATTTTCATTTCTTTAAAGGTGAGATCTAATAATTCGCAGTAACTACCTTTGTTTTCCCCGTTTTCCTGATAGTAGAGAGGGGGGAAGGAGTCAGTAACAAGGGATAGTTGTTTTTTGGCAATCGAAGGTGCCGGTATGAATAAAATTGTTAACATGATGGCAATGATCAATGCTTTCATGCGGCCCTACCTTTTCGTTGAGGAAATAATACTTTCTAATTATCAATATTATTGTAACTGCATAACAAGTCAAGGGAGGTATCTATTTTGTTCAAATGAAAAACTGTTGATTTAATTTAGTTACATGGAGAGATTGTATCAGGTGGTAAATCGGCTCTTTTCATAGCTTCTATACAGGCGGGCGATTTTTTTATTTTTCGAAGTATTCGGCTGAATTCAATTGCTAATGCTTTATTACCGGGTTTCAGGCCGAAAGCTAGGTACAAAGATGATTGGTGAACAGGAGTATGGCTGAAAGAAATTTTGTCGGAAAGGTTCATTTTGTTTAGAGTATGGATTCCCACAGCTTTGAAACCAGCAACTAAATCAATTCTTCCTGCCAAAAGTTTACGAAAGTTTAAATTCAGAGAACTGACTTCTTCCCGACTGAATATATTGCTTTTCGTAAAAGCGTCCCCATAAGAGTATCCCTTTACAATTCCTATTCTTTTACCTTTTAGAGAGTCAAGATCCTTATATTGGAAGTTTTCCCCTTTGCGGTGAAATATTACAATTTGTGTTTTTGAAATAGGCTCTTCTGCATAAATCAGCCACTTTTTCCGCTCCTCAGTTTTAAGGATTCCCATAATGCCGTTTGAAATATTATTTTTTGCCATAAAAAGAGCCCGCTTCCATGGCACAAAAGATAGTTTTATGGCGATATTCATTTGTTCGAAAGTCAGGGCTACTAAATCACAGTATAATCCGTGAGGTTTTCCGTCTTTTTCATAGTAGTAAGGTGGAAACGAGTCTGTTGCCAGAAGAAGCTCCTGCCCTGCATAAGCAGGCGCAGAGATGAATAAAATTGCCAGGAAAAGTGCGGTGATAAGTTTATTCATACTCCGAATCTTACGAGGTAAAGAAATTTGTTGAGAAGGTTTCTCTTATTTGTGTTTAGTAGTCCGCTAAATAACAAGCCAAAGCTATTGATATAAATTTGGACCTGTCTGAATCTCCACGGGAAGGAACCACTATCGGAACATCACTTCCTATGACAACGCTTGCCATAGCTTTTCCGGCTATCGTTGTTAACGCTTTGTATAGGATATTCCCGCTTTCAATGTCTGGAGTACAAAGTATATCGGCATAGCCGGCAACGGGATTTGTTATCCCTTTGCATGCTGCTGCCGCTGGAGAAATGGCAAGATCAAGAGCTAAAGGTCCTGCAACAAGTGCATCACCGAAGGCTCCGTCGGCAGACATTTTTGAAAGGATGTCGGCATCAAGAGTCGCAGGCATTGCCGGATAGTTAACTTTTTCTGTTGCAGCCAGCATCGCAACTTTAGGTTTTTCGATTCCCAGTTTACGAGCTACTTGCAGAGCGTTGCGGACAATATCCGCTTTTCTTTGCAGGTTCGGCTTAATATTAACTCCGGCATCGGTCATTAAAATCAGTCTGTCGCCCTCACGAGCTTCAAACACGGTAACATGGCTGATTATACCTTTTGGCGGTACTCCGGTCTCTTTGTTTAGTATTGCTTTCAATATGACACTAGTGCTGACAAGGCCTTTCATAATGAGCGCAGCTTTGCCATCTTTGAAAAGTTGAACAGCTTTTGCTACAGCGGCGGTGTCATCGTTTTCTTCATAAAAATCGAAACTATCAATGTTCAGGCTATGTTTTTTTGCTACAATATCAGTTTTTTCTCGGTCGCCGATGAAAATTGGTTCAGCAATTCCCTCTTCATAGGCGGCGAGGGCGGATCGTATTACAAATTCTTCAGCGCAAGGAGCTATTGCCACTTTAGGCTTCACACCGTGTTGGCGTACTTTTTCTATGATTTCGTCAAGTGTAGTAATCGTCATGGGCGTACCTGTATGAATTTATTCATATGACTAGTTACTCATCGCCTCTTTTCAGAGCAATCATACCTGTGCGGCACATGCTTTTGATGCCGATAGGCTGGAGCATTTTAATAAGACCTTCGACTCTTTCCTGATCTCCGCTCAACTCAGCTGTAATGGTTTTTTGTCCCATGCCTATTACGTCCGCTCTGAAAACTTCAAATATTTGCATAATTTGTGACATGGAGTCTTTGTTGACTGCTACTTTTATTAAAACAAGTTCGCGGTCTACAAAATCTCTGCGAGCCAGATCATCTAATTTTATTACGAAATCCATTGCCTGTAGATCTTTTGTCACATTGGCAAGATCCTCATCATTTCCTTCAGCACATATTACCATTCTCGAGACATCCATATTTTCAGTCTCACCGCAGGATATTGAGGTTATATTTATGCCGTTTTTTTGAAATGCAGCTGAAGACTCGGCCAGAACTCCGGCTCTGTTTATCACCAGTGCTGATATGGTATGTTTCATTTGGTGCTCCTTATAAAATGAGAGGCTTGAAATTAGTTTTATGGGCTGAGTATATACTCATTTTTATTTGCTAACAAGCTCGTTACAGCTTGCTTAAGTATAAATAAATGCGGGAGAGGTTTATATACGAATGCTTAAATAAATGCGTGATGAGTCTTAGAACGGGGGGATATGTAGGAATGAAAGAGGCTGTATTTGAGAACTAAATAGAAGTCAGGCCGGGAGGACAAAATCCCTCTGATCTCATTTTGACAAGCTGTACAGCAACCTCAGCCGGTTGAGGTTTGTCGAAGTAAAAGCCTTGTACACAGTCGCAGCCTATTTCTTTAAGCAATATCAACTGCTGTCTGGTTTCAACTCCTTCTGCAATAACATCCATGCTGAGGCTGTGTCCCAGAGCGTTCACTGCGCGGACAATTTCAAGAGATTCGTGGTCTTCGGCCATGCGGCTGATGAAAGATCTGTCAATTTTTACAGTTGAGGCCGGAAATCTCTGCAACTGCGATAGTGAAGAATAGCCGGTGCCGAAGTCGTCAACGGCAAGTTTAATGCCCATCTCACCGATTCTTTTGAGGTTAAAAGTCGAGGCGGCGTTTCTTTCCATAATTGCCGATTCGGTAATTTCAAGTTTCAGCATGTCTGATGGGAAATTTGTTTCATTCAGTACGTCAAGAATTGCGTCAGCCAGATCCGGTTTTGAAAGCTGGCAGGGGGATAAATTGACAGTGAGAAACATGTCTCTTACTGACGGATAAGTAGATACCCACTTGGAGAATTCCCGACAGGCTTTCAGCAGCATAAGTCTGTCCAGCTTTACAATCAGTCCGGTTTCTTCTGCTATGGGAATTATATGTTCTGGAGTTATAAAGCCTCTTTCAGGGTGATTCCAACGTACCAGAGCTTCGAAACCTGCCAGCCTTTTGGTTTGCAGGCAATAAATAGGCTGAAAGTAAGGAATAAACTCGTCTTCGGGGAGTCCTTGTCTGATTTCGGTTTCAATTAGCAGATTTTGCATTGCTTTTTCGTGCATTGCTTTGTTGAAAACTTTAAATTTATTTACACCCAGTTCTTTGGCTTTATACATGCTGATGTCAGCATCGCGCAGAATATGTTCCGGGTGTTCATATTCTGCAGTCTTAAACACAATCCCGATACTTGAGCTTATAACAACTTCTTTGTTGGCCACAGTTATCGGCTTGTGTATTTTGCTTCGGATGTTTCGGATGATCTGTATTACTTGTTGCGGAGTCCTGAAATATTCTATCAGGATTGCATATTCATCGCCGCCCATGCGGGCAATTGTGTCGATGGGGCGCAGGCAGTTTTTAATTCGATCACCGACTTTGATTAAAAGAGAATCACCGGCCTGATGTCCCAGACTGTCGTTTATGCGCTTGAACATGTCGAGATCAAGCATCATGACTGCAAAATTGTGATCCGGCTGTCTTTGTGATCGGTGAAGAGCCTGTTCGAGTCGCTCGAGAAATAGAGTGCGGTTAGGGAGACCTGTCAGAGAGTCATGTAGTGATTGGTGTGAAAGTCTGCGTTCAAATTCTTTGCGGTTTGAAATGTCGTCGTAAATAATGAATGTTCCGGATATCTCATCATTGTAAACAAAAGGATAACCAAGGATAGAAACCGGAACTAATCTGCCGTTTTTATGTTTTCGCAGATCCTCAGATCGAAAAGTCATGCCCGCTAGAATCTTTTTTAGATTCTCTTTGATTTTACCTTCACCACTGGGGCAGAGATTTTCACAGCAAGGTTCCATTTGCTCGCTTGTATAACCGAAAAGTTCGGTAAATGCCTTATTCGTGGCTATTACCTTACCCTCTGAATCCGTCAGGGCAATAGCCTGAGGTGAACTTTCAAAGAGTTGCATGAATCGTGCTTTATGTTTGAAAACGTTTCTTTCAGCTACTATTCCGGGCGTAGAATCAAAGGCTGTACCCGTGTAGAAATTGGGTTTTCCCTTATCATCATACATTACACGGGCATTGAAGGTGATCCATTTTTCAAGTTTTTCTTTAGTCTTAAGGCGAATATGCCTTCCGATGGCGGATCCCTTGTTATGCAGGTCTTTCAGCAGGTTAAGCCAGTCTTGTTTGTTATAGAAATATTCTGACGCATGGGGGTGCTGTTTAATCATTTCGTCAACAGAAGTGTACCCCATAATCTGTGCCATTGCGGGGTTGGCCATGATCAATTTTCCGCAGGCTGATATTTGAAAAATAGCAACGGTGGCATTTTCAAAAACTGAGCGGAATTTCTTTTCACTTTCAAGGAGGGCTGTCTCAGTTTGTTTGCGCTGAATGGCTGATGCAATCTGGTCGGAGATTGCGACCATCAGATCAATGTCTTGTACGTTGTAATTGCTGTCGGAATTATATGATTGAATTGTCATGACGCCGATGACTTTGCCGTCATGTATGAGCGGAACTCCGAGCCACGATTTAGCTGAGGGACCGATAGTGAGTAATCCTTCAGCTTCATATCGGGCAAAATCTTTTTCACGAAGTAAAAGCGGCTGTTTATTTTGAATGACTTTAGCACTCAGACAGTTGATGTTTGTGATATCTATTTTTTCTTGTGGTTCTATAAAGTCTTTTTCGTCAGAATAGTATGGAAATGAAAGGGCTTCGTTGTCTTCATCATAAAGCGCAACATAAAAATTTTCGGCTTCAATAAACGGTTTAAGGCTTTCATGTATAAATTGAAACAAGCTGTGATTGTCAGATGTAGATTTTACTGCCGAGGATATTTTGTAAAGAATCAGGTTAATGTTTTCGGTTTGTTTGCGGGCAGAAATATCTCGTAATGTTTCGATTGCACCGATTGTTTCGCCTGAATTGTCAGTGATGGGGGCGACCTGAACCCATAGATGCGTATTTTTTCTATGTCCGAGGTTTTGAATTCTGATTTCCGCGGCTAAAGAATTTCCTTGGCGCCGAATGGATTGATAGTCAATCGGGCCGATTTTTTCACAGCCTAACACTACATCAATTAATCCCGGTGATCTGGTGCCATGGATAATATTTATGTATTCAAAATTGTCTTTGCCTATGATGTTTACGGCCGGAATTCCGGTCATTTTTTCAATAGCTGGATTCCAGGCGACAACAACTCCTTCTTTGTCGATAATAAAAGAAGGGTCGGGGAGAAAATTAAGTATTTTGATAAAAGATGAGTCGGGACTAATCAGGGATGCATCAAGGCCGGAATATGTTTTTTCGATGAGCGCTAGAAAAGAGTCCATTTCTTCGGTTGAACCGATTGTAGAGGTTCCGAGAGTTTCTTCCATTTGTTTTAGTAGTAGCTTATGCATTTAAAGCTATGAGTACTGCATAAGTTACTGTGGTGCAAGGTGTGTACTTATTTAATTATAAATAATCTAGTTATTCTGTTGTGGTATGGATATTACCAATTCGTGCTTTTAGGGGAGTGACTGAAATAATGGGTTCTCCGTATTGATTGCGCTTCCCGCTTATAAGGTAATAGTCGCCGCTCGGAACACTCATTTCCCATATGTTTTTATCATTACATGTGCCTAATACTGTTTTTTCTACAATTTGAAAGAATGCAGCATCATTCAGCGTTGAAATCGTAAAGTCTTTGAAATACTGCGGAGGCTTACTGGATTCTGGAAAATCTTTCAGGCCGAATTTAAAGGTTAGCCAGTTTGAATAGTAAGCGGTGCTTTTTGCTGTCGCATTTTGATTGCCTGTCAGGTCAGCATGTCTCGGATAAAAAGGAATCCATTTCTGCCCATTGTACAGTTCAACCCAGCCCTGTTCATCAAGATATTTAGCAGGGATACCGGCTGATCTAAAAGCTGCAACCGCAAAAATGCCTCTTTCCTCGTCAGTTGTAGCTCTTTGTGAACTAAGTACTCCGGCAGGTGTCAGTGAACTTCCGAGAGGGCCGCGTGGGACTGCTTTTATGTTTTGAGTGAATTTGTTCAAAGATTTTATTTTATCTGCGATCTTTTCACCTTTTGTCAGCTTGAATTTTGGGTATAAGATGCTGCGCCAAGGTTGCAGCTGCTCATACATGACTCTTGGATTCAGCACATATTGCGTGAAAATTTTATCGTCATAATCAAGTCCGCTTTTTTGTGCATCATTTCTGGCTTCAAGAGCTAAACCAGTATTAGACAGCAGATCCTTAGAATTTATTTTTATAAGGTCAGCAGTATCCATCCGGCGAACAGTCTCAGCCATAAACGGTCTGCTGTTTTCAGTACAACTATTTAGGGCTTCCAGTATGTCCGGCGTATTCAGTCCAGCTTTACCAATGGATGCGGACAGAACCGGGTCGAATATTTCAGCTCCTTTTACCATTCCTTCAAATTTTGTGAGCCTGTCCTTTTTCAAAGCATCAAATTCCAATTTCTTAGTACCTTCGGAATTTTTTACAGGAGCAGTTTGCGCAAGTTCATCTTTATAGTTGAAGCGGAAAAGAATTGTTCCTTCCGGTGTGTTGTCCGGAGTCAGCTTTATCTGAATGTTTTTACGTGAAGTTTCTTCGCCGGGAATCCATGTTGAAGCAGCGAAAGCGGTTGCGTTGTCATGTTTGGCAGAGACTAGGACTGAGCCGGGGCCTAAAATGATGCTTATTTTACCTTCTGCATCGGTCTGTTTAGCGGTAACAGGTCGGAATGATGCATAGTTGAAAACGGAGAAATAAACAGTGACTTCGCTAATCGGGTTGTTATTCTTATCGGTTACAATCACTTCCGCACGGCTGGCAGGGGCGTACATGGAAGTAGTATTCAATAGAGTACATCCTATTCTGCGGGCGAGCACTGGAAATTTAGGATGTAGTACGTCGCCATATGCATAGGATATTACAAGCGGAGCCTTGCGGGCCGAGCCTGTAAACCACGCATGGTCCAGTCCGTAATCAGGATTGGCTGATTCCAGATAATGCCACTTTCCGTTAATTAGCACTTCGGTCCATGTGTGATTGTCGTTTGAGTGCTGCCATGCCGGAACCATTGCCTGACGTGCAGGAATGCCGACACTTCTCAGTGCACAGATCGTAAAAATAACAGCCTCTTCACATCTCCCGTAGCCGCGGTTTATAGTCATCAGAGGGTTTTGATCCCAGCGCTGAGTTGACTTGAATCCCGTTTTGGAAAAGCACCAGAGGTTTACCGCAAGAACTGCTTCTTCAATTGTTTCGCACTTCGAGACAATAGGGAGAAGTTCTTGATAGAAAAGTTTACGCCATTTAACAGCTTCTTCCTGACTGACCCGGTGCGGCAGGACATAGTTTTGAAAGTCTGCCCATGAAACATTATTTCCCCACGATGTGGATTCTCTGGCAAGGAACGCGTATTCCAGATTTTCTATGAGTAAATCACCTGAAAGAGTTGCACTGTCGCAGGGCGGAAGATTGGCTGTGATAAATTCAGCTGACTGTTGTTTTTCAGGATTATTATCAAAGGTGTTTAAAAATATTTCAATTTGTGCGCGATTCTCGCCTGCGGTATCAAGAACTGTTTCAATTTTTTGTGTGTACGGAGAATATAGTGTTTTGCTTTGGCGTAGTGATGTACAGCCTTGGGTAAAAAGAATTACGCAAAGGCAGATAGAAAGAACGGCAGGTAATGTTGATTTGTTGCGATTTGACATAGCGCAGGCGTAGCATAGAGGCGGGCAGCCTGTCATTGCGTAAACTTCTGCGGGTAAGTTTTGCTGCATAATAAAAGTTAAAAACAATATAAGGGCTTACAACTGCAAAGTTGCAAACCCTTATATTTATAGTGTTTTCATTGTAGGTGCTAAAATAATAATCTTAAATTTTATTAAGTTTGGGAAAGTTCACACGATCAGAGGTGATTTGCACTGTGCGATGATAGGTTACAGTCGGTTCTCCAAAAAGCATCATATATCCGACTTCATGATCTGCAGGGATACCCAGTTCTGTTAACAGATCGGGGGCAAATTCATTTAATGACATTATGGCCAGACCGCACCATGTTGTTCCAAGTCCCATACTTGCGGCTTGCAGTTCAAAGTAGCTGAGGGCGATGACACAGTCTGCTAGGGGAGTGCCTATACCGCGCGGGGCCGAAGCTATAACTATATGAGGTGCGTGACGGTAGATATGATCTGCTCCGTTCTGCCAGCCGTTAATGTAGTCGACCAGCCATTTTTGTTTTTCAGAAAGAGAGGCATTGCTGTCAATTTTTTCCTGAATAGCTGAATAGGTCCGCTGACGTAGTATGCTCATGGTATCTATATCATTTACTACTGTCAGTAAGACTTTCTGTCTGTTCATGCCTGTAGGTGCGTAGGCAATAATTTTAAGCAGTTTGTCCAGAGTTTCCGCGTCAACATTTTCCTGACGGTATTGTCGCGTGGATCTACGGCTTTTTATAAGGTTTTCCATTTGCTTCGATGACGGAACATCTGCAGGAAGTTGGAGGCTGTTTTGAGGGTCAAGTCCCATGATACTGAGTGCTCCGGTGGGGCAGACTGCAAGACAATGCTGACACTGAATACAGTTGTTTATCCCGTCTGAAATCATGGTGGGTATACCATCTGAAAGTTCCAGAATTTGATGAATGCAGTCTGCAGCGCAATCTCCACATCCTATACACAGTTCTTCATTAATTTTCATTTGAACCATTTTTTCCCCCTTCATATAACACGAATTGTTTATTTTCTTCATTTGAACGGTTTCGACAACGTATTGTCTTATTAACACCCATGCAGTAGAAAAGGAAAGTAGGTACCTTTTTGTACCGTAGTATACAAATGGAAACTGAAGAATAAATGAGGAAAAGCGATGGCTGAGTGTCAGGTTAAAAAAAGCGGACGGCATGAATATTATTGTAGTGTGGAGCTGACATTGCAGGTTATCGGGGGGAAATGGAAACCGATAATTCTTTATCATTTGGGAAGAAACGGTACACATCGTTTTGGAGAACTCAAGTTGGCTATACCGAATATTACTCAGAAAATGCTGACCCAGCAATTACGGGAGCTGGAGAAGGATGGGGTAATTGATCGTTTGGTCTACGCAGTTGTGCCTCCGAAGGTTGAATATTCGCTTACGGAGTTGGGGCACACTATTATTCCTGTGCTGCAACATCTTGGGCAGTGGGGGCAGCAATATGAAGAATATAGCAGAGAGCACGGGCTGAGCGAAGTGACAGTATAGCCCGTAAGAAGCAGGGATTGGTAGTTTTAATATTAAAGTTGCTGAATATAAAAAAGCAAAGGCCGGAATTTTTACATTCCGGCCTTTTATTATCTCTTAAAGCAATTGGTTTTAACCCAACCGATTTTTATTAACCGCAGCTTCCGCAACTTCCGCAACAACTGCCGCCATCAGACGGTGCTTCGAAAACGAGAGAGGAAGAAACTTCAATACCCATAGGTGTTAAATTAATTTCCATCGGTTTTGCCTGATCCAAAAGATCTTTATCCAGTACGAAATCATAACCTTCAAGGGTAATGGTTTCATCGCCTTCTTTTGCTGCGTCAAGGCCTAATGCAAGGCGGCTTCCGCTACAAGCAGATGCAATATATATACGGATAGGTTCTTTGTCTTTGCCTTCAAAGTGCTGGTCAAGAACTTCTTTTGCTTCGTTTGTGATTTTGAGCATTTATATTCTCCTGATTTGGTTTGTTCTTAAAATGATAGCCTTCATTTCATGTATGTCAACAGCAGATGTCGAAAAAATATGCAACTATTTGTGTTGGCAAACCCTTTGTTGGAAATCTATCAACTTTATCTATTGTTCAGGTCGATTTACGCTTGAAACATTCTCAGCAATAAACCGCCCCGGAGAAATACCTATTACACGTTTGAAGTGGCGGGAAAAATGACTTTGGTCAAAAAAACCGGAATTAAGTGCAGCTTCTGCCATTGGAGTACCATTTCTTATTAATTGCTCAGCTTCGCGCACCCGGCAGTTGATTAGATATTCCTGCGGAGATACCCCGTATTTTTTGACAAAAAGTTTTTGAAGGTGAAAAGAGCTGATGCACGCAATTTCGGATAAATTGTTGAGGGTCAGATTCTTCCTAAAATTTTTAGTTATAAAATCTTTTACTCTCGCAAGCGGTTTTTCCTGAGGGCCGCTATCTTCTTCTTGCGGTGGAATCGAGCTTAAATTTTGGATTGCATGATAAAGAAACGAGTTCAAAGTCGTCTGTCTTTCCAGTGTACTTCCTGAGGTTTCAAGCAAATCAAAAAAAGTATTAAACGATTCGGTGTCGGTGTTGCGGTATACAACATAAGGATCAAACCCCGGTGCGGGGCAGTGCTTTCCGCAGATATCTTCAGCAAGCTTTTGCATGAAATTTTTATCCACACACAGGGCGCGATATGAATGCGGGCCGCTTGTACCTTTTGAAAAAGATTCACAGCTGTGAGGAGTGCCGGGGGACAGTATACACATTTCCCCGGCACTGAATTCAATTTTTTGTGAATGAAACTTAACTCGGCGGATGCCGGTATCAATCATACTGAAAATGTATCCGGAGTGAACGTGGCGAGGGAATTTATTGGCAATATTTATTGCCTCCACCGCGGTTGCATAGGGGATTCCATCCAGTTCACGGAATATGATTTTTTCATTCTTTTTTGGGGTCATCGTAACGCTGTTGTATCAAAGTGATAAATTCAAATCTACCATGTAAAGGTTGTCATTTCAGCATAATTACATGAGGGCTGGGAAAAATTTTGCAAGCAGTGTCAGTCCGTTTTGTCCAGCTCGAACACTGTGTGTTTTCCCTTTGGGAATAACGGCTGAACGTCCCGGATGATAATCCATTGTCTTTTCTTCTAAAAGAGCGTCTCCGTCACCTTTGATGACTTCATGCAGTTCCCATTGATTCTCATGAGTGTGAGTTTCAAGCTTGCATCCGGGGTCTATGCGAACCATGTGGCAGCTGAGCAGTCCTTCTGTCTTTGAGCCGGGAACAAGATGTTTAATATAAACACCTTCAAATGCGGGATGAGGATTCCAGCCGAGGTCTGAGCATTTGGTAGAATCGTTAAGGTGTTCGATAAATCCATTGGAAATCAAAGCTGATAATTCTTCGGGCTGCATTCTGCTTCTCCTTTAAAATAAGGGTTGGTGTTGAGCAGTATATAGCCGGGAATATGGGGCGTAAGATTGTATGATCTTGTGAATTTAAATAAAAAAGATTTAAGGAGACTGCGCTTTTGTACAGTCTCCTTAAATTTGACTAAACTAATTCAAGTTCAAAAGCGGGCGGGTTAAGCAGATGTTTTTTAACTGGGCAAAGGTCAATGGCCCGGAGCATAGCTGCTTTGTATTTTTCAGGGAAGCCTTCGGGTAAGGTGAGAATATAGTTCACTTTTGATATCTGAGATGTTTCCAAGTGCTGACAGTATTCAACGTTAAGAGCTATGCCATTCATTGCGATTGATCTGGATTCGCAAAAGTTACGCGCATATTGAGCTGCGCAGGTTGCAAGTGACGTTATAAATAAATCAAGAGGATCGGGGGTTGTCCCTTCTACTGATTGATCTGTACCAACAGTAAAATTTCCCCCCGTCGCGTTAAGTTTCTTTCCCTCACCGAATTCAATTTTTACTTTTTTGAGCATTAATACCCCGAATTTAAAATGCCTGTATTATTGAGTGCCGTAATTCGCGGGATAAAATCTGCTTTACTTATGGATAAAAATCAATGGCTGAATTCTGTTAAAAAGCGTTTTTATGCTCATTGTGAAATGATTTTAAAAATCTTTATTTCGAGGAAGTTTGATACAGTCTTCATCTTTGCATGCGTCTTCCAGAATTTTTTCAAAATCAATTTCCGTGGACATCCTGAAGCCGCATCCTTTGGGAAGTTCTCCATTCTGATAAAAGATAGACGGAGCTGGGAAAGTTTTGCAGATATTAGGGCGGTTTTCATAGTTTGTGCACCTTCCGTCTTTTCCCAAACGGGTGCAGGAAAATTTTAGAAAACCATCTTCGGTTTTTCCGCATATTTCAAAAAAATTGAGATATGGATTTTTAATTGAAGCCTTGCGAACTTGTTTTTTACTTCGCAGCCATTTGGAGTCGACATAAAGGGATATTTCCTGACAACATTTTCCGCACATGTTGCAGGAACCGCGAATGACTACGGTTTGTTTCCTTTTTTTTAGACGCCATCGGCAGAATATAGATGCTAAATTGTGAAAAATGGACATGCTTATATTGATGGTTGGAGTTTGCTGGGCTAAAAATTAATATTAGTAAAGCGGTGTGATTGCAAGACTCTGTGTACAAAAGAAAAACCCCGCTGACTAGGGGGTGAAATCCTTTTCAACGGGGTTTGCAGCGTATGAAGATCCGCGCCTGAATCTTCATCTGCTACAAGATGGGGATTGTTCAGGGAATGAACAACAGAGTGTAAGTGAAATATATTTTTATTAAAGTGTACTCACAAACATGGGAGCTTTATCTGCGTGATGAGTAAATCCGCAATGTTCGTAGAACCCTACTTTCTCATTCATTGAAATAAGCACCTTGCGTGGGATATCGCTGTAGATGTCCAGCATTGTGTCGACCAGCTTTTTGCCGATGCCGTGGCCCTGAAAGTCTGGATGCACAACGAGATACTGAAAGTAGACAGTGAGTACTGTATCGGTCATCGAGTTAATCAGACCGATCAAAGTGTCACCGTCCCATGCCGAATAAACTTTATGGGAGTTGAACATAGCTTTTTGCAGTTTCTGCGGATAATTTCCAGATTCCCAGTCAACGGAAAGAAAGAGCTTTTCAAGTTCCTCGGGACTGAGATCTTTTGTCCAGCTGTACGTTATTGCCATGATTTTCCTCCTTTAATGTTGTCGTTGAAAGAAACATAAAGGAACGGCAATCTATATGTCTAATATATAATTTAGTGATGATTGATACTTTTAAAGTATTGGTTACCAATTCCTGCTTACGGGATTTGTGGGTGAAGAGGGTGAAGTTGTTTTGGCAGTGCCGGAGCGAAAGGTGAAAAACGGGGCTAAGCTGGCTTAAAGCAACCTAGCCCCGTATCGTTTATTAATTTCTTATATATTTTTTATAGCAGGCAATTGCATTCATGGCGAAAAGCGAGGTGGTCACTTCGCTGCCTACAATGATGCGTGTCGGGTGGCGAACCATTGTCCATTCGTATGCTTTGTATGGATGGCTTTTGCGTCCTTCACCTAGGTGATCATGCAGAATCCGAATCCCGCGCTCAATCGTTCCGTCTCCGGGTGTTTCATATTGCAGCAGGCAGAGCGTCGCTACGGCTAATGACGCGTCAAACGGATTGAGTGTTGCGCCCAGCATATCATACTTGCAGTAATTTATGGCGAGGTGACGGATTTCTTCTACTTTACCGGCCGGATCTATAATCTGCCGTTCCTCTTCGGGGATGGTCAGCCATGTGTCATATAATCTTCCCGCATAGCTCACGTATATTTCAGGCAGGTAGAATCTGACTGCGTTGTCGTGCTTGAAATTTCCGCTTACGAATGCATTGTGATGAAAGGTGAGGAATCTTTTAACTGTCTCCAGATTTTCACCTTCAAGAGCTTTCCATTGCGTGCGGTTGATCAGAATTGATTCAAGAATATCCATGTTGTGACCGGGGCAGATTTCGTTGCCGAGTGTCTCACGGATTTTTCTGCCGTTCTCTTTTTCAAACGGTTTATCAAACCATATGGGAACCGCGCCGAAATAATCGAGCGGGCGGGTCATGGTTATGGTCGGCGGGTTGGTCTTGTTGCCACCGCCGATCTGATATTCGTTGATAATCTCAACCCACGGGAAATCCAGAAACTTTTCGCAGTTTTTAAGAAGTTCTGCGTCACTGCTCAAACCTTTTTTTTCGACCAGATCAAGCCATTTGCGGCTCATGGCAAGAGCAAGGAATGTAGTATCTACGTCCGGCACGTAATCATCGAAACCAAGCTCTTTTTTAGCTTTCCAGTCTTTCGGTTTAAGATTGCAGAGCGGTTCGCCTTTATCGTCTTTAGGGAGGCAGGTGATGGCGGGATGTTTTATTCCCGAGCTTGGTCCCTTAAGCCATTCCATACTGGTGACAATAAGAAAGTGCAGAATTGATTCGAGCATTTCTTTGAGTTTGGCCTGCTCATTTTGTGGCAACTCTTCCAATATATATAGGTTGTATATTTGCTCAAAAAAAATGTCGTCATAAAAGGCGGTGCGGTGTGTAATCCATGAAACGGGCATGCTGAGTGGTTCGGCTATTCCTTTCCACGGACGGCGGAATATTTTCATGACGAGCGGGTTGGCATGCATAAAACAGCGCATCAAACCGAATAACAAATTGATATTTTGAAACTCAAAAGAGCCTAACCCGTTCATGATGTTCATGAAGTTTTCGCCGTCGCAAACGGAATCGCCCGGCATAATAACCTGTGCGGAAACAGGGAAATACGGATCGTCAGGATTTTTGTCCCAAACTTTGTATATATCGTCCAGCACAGCTTTGAGAACTTCATTCACTTCAGCATCTTTTACACGCGGAGGTTTGGTGTCTGCGGTATTGCGGATTCTCCACTGCGGATCTTTCACTTTGTTAAGAAGCGCTGCTAGCGGAGCGAAGGTTTTTTTTGTCCACTCTGGATTCTGCCAGTCCTCGTATGTTGCAATCATGGCTTGCGACATCATGTTGCGGTAAATTTCCACTTTATCCAGAGGAATGTCAGGGTGTGAACACCAGCGCAAAAGAAAGTGCTTAAGCAGGGGGTTGCCGAAAAGTTTGCGATAAAGTTTACGCAGATTCTTTCCGGGATCGCTTACAGCCTGATTTTTAAGTATGGGGCCATCACAGATATTGTATATTGTGGCGTGCTTCACGCTGTTTTCTCCAAGTTGTATTTCAAAATTGTATTGTAAAAAGGCTGTAACAAAGCAGAGCTTGTCTTGCAATCCACCTTTGCAGGGGGTAGTGTCTCTGTGAATCTGTAGGTCAGATACGTTTTGATTGAAATTGTGTATAATTATTGGGAAATTACGGTAGAATATGGAACGATTTATAGCTGATCTTCACATACATTCCAGATTTTCCCGTGCTACAAGCAAAGGACTCACCGCGCGTCTGCTTGCAGCATGGGCACGCATTAAAGGAATAGATGTAATCGGGACAGGCGATTTTACTCATCCGGAATGGTTGCAGGAAATAGAAGAACAACTTGTTGAGGATGGTTCGGGATTACTTTCCCTTCGATCTTCGCAAGGGCTGGAAAATGAAATAGACTGGGTGGAAGGTCCGCTTGCGGGACAGACCCGCTTCATGTTGCAGACCGAAATCAGCTCCATATATAAACGTCTCGGAAAAACCAGAAAAGTTCATAATCTGGTTTATATGCCCGACCTCGAATCTGTCCGTAAATTTAATGCCAAACTTGGAGCCATAGGCAACCTCAAGTCAGACGGCAGGCCTATTCTCGGCTTAGACAGTAAAGATCTGCTTGAAATTGTTCTTGAAACCAGTGATCGCGCTTTTCTTGTTCCCGCACATATATGGACCCCGTGGTTTTCCCTTTTCGGTTCCAAATCCGGCTTTGACAGTGTTGAAGAATGCTACGGAGATCTTTCCTCAGAAATTTTTGCAATGGAAACCGGACTTTCTTCTGATCCTGAAATGAACTGGCTCATCTCCTCCCTTGATAAATACCGCCTCATCTCCAATTCCGATGCTCATTCCGCTGAAAATCTAGGCCGTGAAGCCAATATTTTCAGAGGTGATATGTCGTACGAAGGTATTTATCGTGCTTTGCGCGGTGAAGGGTTGGGGCATAAATTTATGGGAACTCTCGAGTTTTTTCCGGAGGAAGGAAAATATCACATGGACGGGCATCGCAATTGCGGTATTATGCTCGATCCACATGAATCAAAAATGCGCGGTGGAATTTGTCCGGTTTGCGGCAAGCCTTTAACTATAGGGGTTTACTCCAGAATTCTGGAACTTGCTGACCGGGAAGATCCTGTTCAGCCCAAAGGCCAACCGGGATTCACCTCACTTGTCCCGCTCAGGGAATTAATTTCCGAAGTTGTCGGGACCGGGCCTAAAACCAAAAAAGTTATGAACGTGTATTCTCCCTTGATTAAAGAATTCGGTTCTGAATTTTCAGTGTTGCAACAAGTTCCGCTGGAAGATTTGAAGCGGCATAATGTGCACCTTGCGGAAGGTATCAGAAGAATGCGTGAAGGGCAGGTTATACGCAATCCCGGTTTTGACGGTCAGTATGGAACTGTTTCAGTTTATTCCGCCCATGAACGCGATGAGATTCTTAACGGCATGAATCTTGTGGTTGTTCGCAGAGAGGCGGGCGATCTTGATAATGGTAAAGGTCAGGCTGATATTTTGAAGGCTGGCGAATTGAAAGCTCGTCCGAAAGAAGATTCCGGTGTTGTAAAATTTAATGATGCTCAAAAAAAGGCTATTGAAGCCGGCCCCGCACCTGTTCTCGTTATTGCCGGACCGGGTACGGGAAAAACTCAGACTTTAATGGGGCGTATCAAATATCTGCTTGAACGCGGAACCCGTGCAAGGCGTATTCTGGCTCTTACTTTTACACGCAAAGCCGCACAGGAAATGAATGAGCGTATGCAGGCCATGCTTGGTGAAGATGAAGTTATGCCGCGCGCGGATACCATTCATGCACTTGCTTTTGAGTATTGGGTTTCCATGTTTGAGCATTCTCCGATCATTCTTAATGGAGAGACTGCCCGCAGAGTGTTTGCCAGAGCTAATCCTCAATTGACGGGATTGCGTCTGAAATCTGCATGGGACAGTTTATGTCTGTGCCGTGAAACACTTGAAACATTATCGGAAGAGCTGGAAAAATATAATTCAAATTATTCCAGACAAAAAGATCAATATAGTCTGGTTGATTATACAGATCTTCTTGAATTCTGGCTGGGCGATCTCAGTTGCGGTAAATATATACGAACATTTACACATTTTCTGGTGGATGAAGTTCAGGATCTTTCACCGTTACAGATAGATATTATTCGCAAGCTTGCCGGAGTTGACGGGGTGAAGAAGGGTGAAGGAGACGGGGAAGGTCTTTTCGCCATCGGTGATCCTGATCAGTCTATTTATGGTTTTCGCGGAGCTGCGGGAAACATCGTTGAAAAGTTCAAATCATATTGGCCTAACCTGATTGAAATAACTCTTGAGGATAATTACCGCTCGGCACAGGCTGTGCTGGATGTTTCAGCGTCAGTGCTTAAAAACCCTCCGAAGCTGATTGCTCATAAAAATTATGAGCCTGATATTCAACTTTTTTCAGCTCCTGACAGTATTCGTGAGGCCTCATGGATTGCTGACCGGATAAAGCAACTTCTCGGGTCCACCAGCCACAGTCTTGGAGATTCATTCGGACACGGGACGTTCAGTCCCGGTGATATAGCTGTGCTGGTTCGTTTTAAAGGGCTTATGGGGCCGATTGAGAACATTCTGAAACGGCAGGGAATTCCTTGCAGTATCCCGGAAGCAGAAATGTTCTGGCATGATTCTCGCGTTGAAATTTTATTAGGCGCTGCACGCAGGATGCTCGGTTTTGCTGAGTCCGCTGACGATGAAGCCCCTGAAGTACCGGAGAAAATTATCGCACGCGGGCCGCTGGGGCTTTCAGCGTATCTCAGTGAAATGCCGCCGTTTGACCAGTTGTTCTGGGAAAGCTCTCCATTTAGAAAAATGGTCAAAGGATACGAGGAAAATGGCGGGTGGACCGGTTTAATAAATTGGATACATATGCAGAATGATCTTGATCAGGTTCGTAATAAAGCTGAAAAAGTGCGGATAATGTCCATGCACGCAGCGAAAGGTCTTGAATTTGATGCAGTGTTTTTAGCCGGACTTGATGACGGAATAGTTCCTTTTGTCGGAATAGATGTGCTTACCGGTAATTTTTCAGGCGGATCTGGAACGGGAATCGAGGATGTGGAAGAAGAGCGCAGGCTCTTATATGTGGGAATGACACGAGCTAAGAAAAATCTGTATCTTTCACATGCCGCCAAAAGGCCGCTGTATGGCCGGACTTTACGACTACCGATCTCAAGATTTTTGAAAAATATCCCTGAGGATTCGGTGAAAAAATCAGCAATGATTGCCAAAGTAATGCAGAAAGAAAAAAAGATAAGCCTGCTGGATATGTAGGCTGATCTTTCTCTCTATAAAAGAAACATTCGATAAAGTAGTTTTTCGTAAACAGTTGACATTCGTCGTGCAGCAATGGCACTAAGCCCCGCTTGCCTTAGTCTGCAAAAGATATGCAGAGGATTTAAATAATGTTGGAAAAACATTCTACAGCGTTTCATCTCCCTACTCCCTGTGTCATTAATGGATTACGTCTAATTTAAAGCAAAAACTATGCCTGATAATAAAAATGTTTTCAGCCCGTATTCTTGCGGAGTAAAGGGTCTATCGGATTCTAAGGCTGAGAATTTCGCACAGGAAAAAAACTCCCTTTTTGCTGACGGATTGAGTGTTTTTGACATCTTCGGTGACAGTTCTTTCCCCTATGTAGTTGCGGCCCCGTCATGGGTTATTCCGGGAAATGTCGTTGAAAATTGCAGATATCTTGAAGGGCGGGTCGATGAAGTCGGATTGCTCTTTTTTGAAACAGCAGCGAGTCTTGCGTACACTGAAGAAGACCTGCCTGCGGATTTAGCTGAAACCGGATTGTCATTTCATATCCATCATCCTTTAGATCTCCCGTGGCATGAAGGAGCAGGTAAGGTTGCACGGGTAATGAATCTTCTCGTAGCAAAAGCGGCTCATTTGAATCCTGTTGCACATGTTCTGCATCCTCCGAAGGCGGGACCGTTTGCAGGAATTCTTCTGGCTGATCTGGCAAAAGAGTTTAATGGAACTTCCATAGATCCTGAAAATGTTTTCATTGAAAATATTAAAGATAACAGTCTTGAAGATAATATTGATGTTATTCGGGATTGCGGCTTTAAGGTTTGTTTAGATTTAGGGCACATGCAGGCGTATGGACAGCAAAAATTGCTGGACCGGGAAGACCTTTGGGATCTGGTTGCCATGCTTCATCTTAACGGACCGGGTGTAGGCGGACGGCATGAAAGTCTTGAAAAGCTAGATAAGCCGGGTGTGAAGTTGCTTGATTGTTTTTTTGAAAAGTTTATTAAAGGCGGGACTGTTACTGTTGAAGTCTTTGAGCAAAACGGTTTTTTTAAGTCACTGCAATATCTGGCCAATAGACACGGCGAGACTTGTTAATCTGGCAATCATTGGATGTTGTATTGTGGTTGCAGTTAACTGCGTAAATAGAGTATGAAGTGCAGAATTCGTTTTGATCCGTTAAATAGCGTGAGGAGATTTTTTGATTACATTCATACTTGGGGGCAATAAGTCGGGTAAGTCTGATTATGCGCTTGAAGTTTTTTCAAAATATTCCGGTACGAAATGTTTTATTGCGACAGGAAAAGCCCGCGATATGGCCTTCCGGAAACAGATTATGGATCATCGGAGAGAACGCGATCCGTCTATTCCGGTTTTTGAGACCGGAACGGACTTGCATCAGGTTCTTGTTAGGGCTAGAAAAGATTACGAACATCTGCTGGTGGACAGTTTAGATTTCTGGTTGTTCTCATGTAGCGAGCTTGTGAACGGAGAACAGCTGATCGGGGAGGTTGTCCGGCTTTTATCTGAATGGAAAGGGCCGGATCTTGTCTTGGTGTCTTGCGAAGTAGGTCTCGGCCCGCTGGCAATGACACGCGAAGTCCGTGAGTTTGTGAGAGGGCTCGGAGGACTTAACCGTAGAATTGCCGCAATTGCCGATGAGGCTTATCTTGTGGCTGCCGGGTTGCCTCTGACCCTGAAGAAATAATTATGGCTTATTTTAAAAAGTTTGACGAAGAGCTTCAGGACCTGCTTGCCCTTTTTAAAAAGGATGAGCGGTGGTTGATAGTGGTAAATGCTGATCCGGATTCTTTGGCCTCGGCCATGGCGCTTAAGCGTATCATGGGGCGTAAGGTTCAAGGTGTCGGCATCGCACATATTAACGAAGTAAAACGGCTTGATAATCTTGCGATGATTCATTACTTGCGGATTCCAGCTTGTAGGCTCATTCCAACTCTGGTTGCGCAATATGATAAGTTTGCAATTGTAGACTCCCAGCCACACCATCATCCCGATTTTGATAAAATTAATTTTTCAGTAATTATTGATCATCATCCGTATCCAGAACAGCCGTATGCCGGAGCTGAGTATACAGATATTCGTCCTGAATACGGTTCAAACAGCGCAATGCTGACTGAATATCTTTATAATCTTAAAATACGTCCGGCAAAATTGCTTGCAACAGCATTGGTTTACGGTATCAAAACAGATACTCAAAGTTTTGAACGTCCTTTTATTGATGCGGATATTAAGGCCTTTAGATATCTGACTAAATATGCTGATATGGATATTATAAAACGTATTACGCGTAGTGAAATTCATCCAGATTGGCTTAAATATTTCTCACGGGCATTTTATAATTTGCGCAGAATTGGACCCGGTCTTTATTCTCATCTTGGCAAAGTGGAAAATCCTGATACTCTGGTTATCCTTGCAGACTTTTTTATGCGTGTTCATGATGTTTCGTGGGACGTTGTCTCCGGCGTTTATGAGGATACCCTTGTGGTTATTTTCAGAGGAGATGCTTTGCGTAAAGATATGGGCAAGATGGCCAGCAGTCTTTTCAGTGATGTAGGTTCAGCCGGAGGGCACAAAGCCGCCGCACGAGCTGAAATTCCGCTTAAAGCACTTGATGGTGCTGATCCGGAATCGTATGTTGTCAAAAAACTGACCAAGGGTAAGCGTCAGGTTATGAAGCGCATTTAGTTTCATGTTTTCTCTTTAAATAATCCTCTGGAACAAATCCCCGAAGGCCATAAATGTCACTCAGTGAAAAATTGAACTTTGAAAAAAGTCCTTTGTATCTTATAGACGGTTCCGCTTTTTTTTATCGCGGATTCCATGCGTATCCGGACCTTAAACGCTCAGATGGATTTCCGACTAATGCTTTATATATAGTCCTGCGGGTTCTGTTAAAAGTTATTAAAGAAGAGAAGCCTGAATACCTCGTTTTCATGCTCGACGGTAAGGGTAAAAATTTCAGGCATGAACTTTTCCCGGACTATAAAGCCCAGCGCCCGCCCATGCCGGACGACCTGAGAGTTCAGGTTGAGCCTTTGAAAGAAGCAATCAGAGCGCTTGGTGTGCCTTTGATCGTTTCCCAAGGCGAAGAAGCAGACGATTGTATAGCTTCTCTTGCCGCAAGATTTAAGAAAGATCGTCCTGTTGTTATTCTTGGCGCGGATAAAGATCTCAAGCAGTGTCTGGATGACAATGTTTTTATGTGGGACCCCGCAGGCCGGGCCGAAAAGATTACTTCTCTTGCCGATTTTAAAGAAGATACAGGACTGAATCCTGATCAATGGGCTGATTTTCAGGCTTTAATCGGCGACTCTGCTGATAATATTCCCGGAGTGCCGGGAATCGGTAAAGTTACGGCTTCCAAGCTTATGGCGAAATACCCTACTCTTGAAGATATTCGCGATAATTTTAAGTTCCTCCAGCCTAACATCAAGAAAAAGATGGAAGGGTATCTGGAAACTATTTTTACATACAGAAAACTTACACATTTAAGCACTGACAGTTGCGCTAATCTTGAGCTTGCTGATCTCAAAGTGTCTCCTGTTAATAGGGAAGATGTTGTAGAGTATTTGAATACTTATGAATTCCGTTCCATGATTAGAGATGTGAATAAAGCATTCCCTGACAGTAATATTTCTCCTCAGACCAAGTCCGCATCTGATGCTGGCCCGACCGGAACCAAAGCTGCGCCTGTTGCAGCTAAGGGTAAGAAGCCGGCCGCGGGGCAGTTTTCTTTGTTCGGGGACGTAGCTCCTGCTCCGGTTGAGAGCAGACTTGAATTCAAGAAAGTTCAATCCGTATCTGATCTGCCTGACTTTGCGAATAAAGATGTAGGGCTTGTCCGTGACGGCAAGGATTTTTATGTCGGAGTTGAAGGTGATGAGTGGCTCTGTAAAATCGCAGCTTCTGAGTTGGTTGAAGTTCTTCAACATGCAAATAAATTAGCTGTTGCAGACGTTAAATCTTTTTTCAGATCCGACTCAGCGTGGCGCAAAATTTCTCTTTCGCGCTGGTTTGACCTTAGTTTGTCCGCATATTTGCTAAATCCAGAAGATCGGAATTATCAGTGGGACAGACTTAGATCTATGCTCTTTACCGGAGATGAACTTCCTGATGCGGTAGATGAAGTTCATCCTGAAGCTCAGGGCATGGCTGCTCTTGCTTTGATGCATGTTCTTGCGCCGAGGGTTGGATCTGCGGGGCTTGAAAATCTTGTAAATGAACTTGAAATTCCTCTTATTCCTGTACTGGCAGATATGGAAGAGGCTGGAGTTTCAATTGATTTAGCTTCGTTTACGGAGTTTTTGAAAGAGGTCAGTGTTCGCATTCAGGAACTTACTAAGATAATTCACGAGAGAGCAGAAGAGCCTTTCAATATCCGTTCAAGTCAGCAGATGAGTAATATCCTTTTTGATAAGCTGGGGCTTAAACCCAGCGGTAAGACTCCTAAAGGCGCGCTTTCAACTGCTAACTCCGTGCTTGAAAAGCTGATGGGACAACACGAAATAATCGCCGATATTTTAGAGTTCAGGAAGATGGAAAAGCTGCGGTCCACTTATTTGGAGCCACTTCCTAAGCTCGTTGGGCATGACGGTAGAATCCATACTAATTTCAATCAGTTTGCAACCGCGACAGGCAGACTTTCCAGTTCTGGCCCGAATTTGCAGAATATTCCTGTTCGTGGAGATATGGGCAAGCGCATGAGAGCGTGTTTTACCGCCGGTGAAGGGCTGCGCTTGGCTGCTGCGGATTATTCTCAGGTTGAACTAAGAGTTCTTGCCCATTTTTCAGGTGATCCTACGTTGATCTCTGCTTTTGAAAATGATGAAGATATTCATTCCCGCACAGCTGCTCTTCTTTTTGATAAGGAAAGTACGGATATTACCAGAGAAGAACGCGGTAATGCCAAGACTATCAACTTCGGATTGATTTACGGTATGGGACCGCAGAAATTGTCTCGTGAACTTGGAATTTCTTTAAATGAAGCCAAAGACTTTATTGCAAAATATTTTGAAAAGCTTGGTGTGCTGAGAGATTTTTATGACTCTGTAGTCGAACAGGGGCGTGAGAAAGGATATGTAACGACTCTGTCCGGTCGTAGAAGATTGTTGCCGGAGCTACATTCTACCAATCCGCAGGTCATATCTCAGGCTCGCAGGCAGGCTATTAATACCGTTATTCAGGGCAGTGCAGCTGATATTATCAAGATGGCAATGATCAAGGTTGCAGATAATTCAGCTATTGCACATTTAGGCGGCAGACTTATTTTACAGATACACGATGAATTGCTTGTAGAAGGTCCGGAGGAATCTATCGAAGAGATCGGCAAGCTGTTGCAGGAAGATATGCAGCTTGTAACTTCTTTGGCAGTTCCACTTAAAGTTGATCTAGGACTGGGTAAGAACTGGGCTCAGGCTCATTAAAAGGAGTAATATTATGTCTGATGAAAATAATTGTAAGTGCGGATCAGGATTTTCTAAAGATATGCCTCTACCTGAGGTAAATTTTTCTACATTTGTTATGTCACTAAGTTCTTCAGCCTTGGTTCATCTTGGTGAAGTTCCTGATCCTTCTACCGGTAAAGTTGAATTTACTCCCGTTATTGCAAAGCAGTCTATAGATATACTTGCTGTATTACAGGATAAAATTAAAAACGGGATGAATCCTGAGGAAGAAAAACTTCTTTGTGATCTGTTATACAATCTTCGCATGAAGTACGTTGCCAAAACCAAATAGTCAGCAATCTAAACCTTTCCGTATTTTTGCGGTTGGGTTTTATTTTATATAATTCAAAGGAAGGATCGATATGAGCGCCGGAATACCCGTCGGATTAGTCGGAGTTACAGGATATACTGGAATGGAATTGGCCCGTCTTTTGAGTGGGCATGATGCTATGAATCTTGTACGTGTGACTTCCCGTGCAGAGGCCGGCAAGAAGCTTTCCGACATTTATCCTTTTCTGATGGGACTCGATTTGGGAGAACTTGCAATTACAGCTCCTGATGTCGATGAATTGGCAAAATCATGTGAGCTTGTTTTCCTCGCGGTCCCTCATAAGACTGCTATGGATATCGGTGGCAAGCTTTATGATAAGGGTGTAAAAGTAGTTGATCTCAGTGCTGATTTCAGGCTTAGAGACCGTGAAATATATGAAGAATGGTATAAAGTTGATCACACCCGTGAGGACTTGTTGCCGAAAGCAGTGTACGGTCTGCCTGAATTTTATCGCGAGCAGATTAAAGACGCCTCCTTAGTCGCTAATCCGGGATGTTATCCTACCTCCGCAATTGTGGGATTGACTCCTGCTCTTTCCGAAAAGCTTATTGATACAACTGATATTGTTATTGATTCCAAATCCGGAACAACCGGAGCAGGCAGAAAAGCTGCTGTGGGTTCATTGTTTTGTGAGGTTTCCGACTCTTTCAAAGCTTATGGACTTGGAAGTCATAGACATACCCCTGAAATTGAGCAGGAACTTTCAGTTGTTGCCGATGAGGATATCACTGTCTCTTTTAATACTCATCTTTTACCGATTAATCGCGGTATCTTATCCACTATTTATACAAAATTACGTGCAGGTGTGACTGCGCAGGATGTTCGGGCAATATACGAAAAGGCTTATGCTGCTGAAAAATGGATCAGAGTTTTGCCCGAAGGCAAGCTTCCTGAGACTCGCTGGGTGCGGGGCACAATGTTCTGCGATGTAGGTTTGGTTGTTGATTCCAGAACCGGTCGTTTGATTATTGTTTCTGCCATAGACAATGTATGCAGAGGCGCATCAGGGCAGGCCGTCGCAAATGCAAACTTGATGTTGGGGCTTGCAGAAGGTCACGGATTGAACTTGGCACCGATGATGCCGTAGAAAATATTTTTTACTGGATTTGACTCAAACTTATTGTTTTGCCTGTTGATACGAGGCCATCCTTAAGGTACGTTAAAGATGTACTGACCGCTTTTTAATATTTGCGTAGATATGGATAACAACAGGATTTAACAATGAGTGATTCGGAAGTTTTTCTGGATTCTTTTTTTGTAGCCCGGCAGCCAGTGTTCACAAGGGAACTGACTATCTGGGGTTATGAATTGCTATTCCGAAATTCAGAATGCAGTTTGGGTGCTGATGTCGGGAATGAGGATGCAGCGACTTCTCAGGTCATAGCCGACGGTTTCGGTTTGATTCAGGAAGATCTTGCTGAAGGGCAGAGGCTTTTAGTTAACTTTCCTCGCAATATGATTCTTGAAGATGCTGCAGCTTTGCTTCCACCTGATGTATGTATCATCGAAATTCTCGAAAATGTTGATCCTGATCCTGACATCCTTAAGGTTCTCAATACGCTAAAGGAGCAGGGATATACCCTTGCTTTGGATGATTATATAGGACAGAAAGGATTCGAGCCTTTTGTTGAGCTTGCAGATATTATTAAAGTTGATTGCCTAGAACTTTCAATTGAAGAACTGGAAAAAATTGTTGCAAGTTTGGCACAGTCAGAATCGCTTCTTCTGGCTGAAAAAGTTGAAGATAACGAGATGTTTAAGCGGTGTATGGATCTTGGTTTTGATCTGTTTCAAGGGTTCTTTTTCAGTCGTCCCGAAATTATTCCGGGAAAAAAGATGTCTTCCCACAATCTGAATCGTATGCAGCTTCTCCGTTCTATCAGTGGTTCGGAATTTAATGTGGATGATCTTACTAATGCTATAAATTCTGACGTTTCCATCAGTTATCGCCTTCTCAGATTCATGAATTCCCCTTACTTTGGATTACCTAACGTAGTCAGTTCTATTCAACAAGCCGTTGTTCTTATCGGTTATCAAAAATTGGCAAGATGGCTCCGGGTTATTCTTTTATCAGATATGTGCAGTGGGCCTGCCTCAAGTGAATTGGCCTTTCTTTCAATAAAAAGAGCTAAATTTCTTGAATTGTTGTCTCTTGAATTGAAAAGCCCCGGTTTGTCTTCTGATTCAATGTTTTTACTTGGTTTGTTTTCTCTTTTGGATGTTCTTCTTGGTAAATCCATGAAAAATCTTCTTAAGGAACTTCCCATCGAGAAGGATTTGATGGCGGCTCTTTGCGGAGAATCCAGCATCGCTTCAGTTTGGCTCGAGCTGGTGATTGCTTTTGAAAAGGCCAAGTGGGAAACAGTCGGTTCAATTATAAATTCACAGAAGTTATCACCCCTCTCTGTTGCTCGTAATCATTTGGCAGCAATGCAGTGGGCAAACGAAATTGTATTGCTAAGTAAGGAGTAGTGTTTTTATAAAAAATAATATATTTAATCCCTGTATGTTTCTGAAAATTAAAGCTTTTTAGGTGGTAAGTGCTTTTGGGGGGTCAAACTGGTGGGGTTAACATGGATATAAATAAGACTGAATTTGATCTTCTTAGAAAGCATATTTACAGCATGTGCGGGTTGATTATAGGGGAAGGAAAAGAATATCTTATCGAGCATCGCTTAAAGTACCTCTTTAAAGAAAAGGGCTGTAAATCTTGGCTTGATTTTTATCATACTCTGCTCAAAGAAGGTAATTTTTTTAAAGAAGAAGTTATCTCTGCCATCAGCACTCATGAAACTAGTTTTTTTAGAGATTATCATCCCTTTGATTCAATACGCAAGAAAGTTTTACCTCGCTTGGTTCAAAACAAAAAAAGTAACAAACAAATTCGTATCTGGTGTGCTGCTGCGTCAACAGGGCAAGAGCCTTACACTCTTTCTATGATTGTTCACGACTTAATTGAGTCTGTAGGATTTAGAACGCTGAAGCATGACGATTTTTCTATAGTTGCGACAGATATTTCTGGAAATGTGCTTGAAAAAGCTCAGGAAGGGCTGTTCAGTGAACGTGAATTTTCGCGAGGCTTACCTGATAAGTATACAAAGTATTTTAGTCAGGAAGGTAAACAATGGAAAGTCAGTCCGTCTATAAGATCAATTGTTTCTTTTCAAAAGCTTAACTTGCTGGAATCTTTCAGGATGCTTGGTCAATTTGATTTTGTTCTATGCAGAAATGTTCTGATATATTTTGATGACAAAACAAAATTAGATATAGTTCACAGGATTCATTCGTTACTCCCTGAAGATGGTTATTTGCTTCTGGGAGCAACTGAGTCGCTTGCCGGGCAGACTGACCGGTTTGTTTCTGAGCATGAAGGAACATCGGTTCTCTACCGGAAGCAGAGTTGTTTCAGCTCAACAGGCAAAAAAACTACCCCGGTGGAGTTCCAAAAATGCGATTAAAATTTATACTTATTCCCAAATAGTGATTTAATTTTTTGAATGAAAATATTCATATCCGCAACAGGCTTAAGTAGTACATTGTCGGATGAAATTCCAAGATTTCGTACATCCGGCGGGACTGCGTAGTCTACTGAACCTGTATGGATAATGAAATCCATCTCGGGACGTATCTTTTTAAGATGAATAATTAGGTCATTGCCGTGCATTACAGGAAGTCGCATGTCTACAATTGCGATTTCGGCAGTATCTGTTTCCATAAGCTTTAAAGCTTCTTCAGCGCTTCCGACCGAAATGACATCCAGTCCTTCATCTTCAAGGTAGTCTACCAAGTTTTCCCTGACCATCTGCTCATCGTCCACAATTAAAATGCGCATATTAACTCCACTTGATGTCTATGGTCTATATGATTTGAAAAATGTATGTACTTATATTTATAAAATTTATTAGAAGAATCAATAAGATCATAAAACATAGTATTTCTATACGCAATGAAAATGATTATAAGCTTTGCTTCTTATCAAGAAAATAAGATTTAAAAGATACCATAAAAAAAACAGGGGCTGAAAACCCCTGTTTTTTTTAATGTAACTAATTTGATATAAGCAGCTATGAACAACTAAAAGTCGTATATTCCATTCTGTCTTTGTATTCGGCTTTTTTACCTTCATTCCATCTGGTTACGGGGCGGTAGTACCCGACTATGCGTGTATATACTTCAGCTGGTTCCCCGCAGTCAGGGCATTCATAGTGTTCTCCATAGATATACCCATGATCCTTACAGATTGAAAATGTCGGGGTTATTGACAGATACGGTATTTTGGTTTGACGGAAAGCCTTGATAATGAAGCTTTTAAGAGCATCAAGATCAGATATTGATTCCCCGAGAAACGTATGAAAAACGCTTCCGCCTGTATAAAGTGGTTGCAGTTTATTCTGATGAGTAAGCGCCATAATCACGTCGTTGGATATTCCGACTGGAAGTGTTGTGGAATTTGTATAGTAAGGTGTTTCGTTGCCTGACGTTTTTATGTCTGCATAAAGGCTTTTATCAATTCTTGCGAGACGGTAGCTCGTTCCTTCTGCCGGAGTAGCTTCGAGGTTGTAAAGGTTTCCGGTTTCTTCCTGAAAGCGGACTGTCAGGTCGCGCAGGTGATTTAGAACTCTGGTCATAAGTCTGATGCCGGAAGGTGTTTCAATGCCCTTATCAAGCAGATTCAGACAAGCTTCATGTCCGCCTAGCAGTCCTATGGTTGAGAAGTGACCCTTGTATCCGTTTTTAAGGTAACGGTGCGACCATGGGAACATGCCGTTGTCCAGATTGGTCTGGATAAGTTTTCGTTTGAATTCAAGCGAGTTTTTAGCCTGCTCAGCATATTCTTCAATGAGGTCAAGAAAATCTTCTTCGCCTTGAGCCAGATAAGCAAGTTTAGGCAAGTTTAGAGTTACAACTCCGATTGATCCGGTCAGGTCGCCTGCTCCGAAAAGTCCGCCGACTTTGTTTCGGATTTCGCGCAAATCCATTTGAAGGCGGCAGCACATGGAACGCACGTCTTCAGGGTTTAAGTCGGAACTGATAAAATTCTGGAAATAAGGAACGCCGTATTTGGCTGTTAATTCCAGCAAAGTGCGTCCGATTTCAGAATCCCACGGAAAGTCTTCCGTCACGTTGTAAGTCGGGATCGGGAATGAAAAAATTCTATTATGATGATCGCCGTGCAGCATTACTTCGATGAAGGATCGGTTGATCATCTCCATTTCTGCGGAGTATTCTCCGTAAGTGGAGTCTTGAAGGACTCCTCCTATAATAATGGCTTCACCAGCGATGTGTTTGGGCGGCACAAGGTCAAAAGAAAGATTCGTGAAAGGACTCTGTCCTCCCCATCTGGAGGTTGTGTTCATGTTGAACACAAATTTCTGCATAGCCTGCAGTACGTCCGCGTAACTGAGGTTATCGTGTCTTATAAAAGGCGCTAAATATGTATCAACATTATTGAAGGCTTGTGCTCCGGCCCATTCATTTTGAAGTGTGCCGAGAAAGTTAACCATTTGTCCGAGGGCTGCGTCAAAATGCTTAGCCGGACCTGCGCATGATCTGCCTTCAAGGTTGAATCCCTCAAGAAGAAGGTCGCGAAGACTCCATCCTGCGCAGTATCCTGCAAGACCGTATGAAAGGTCATGAACATGAAAGTATCCGTGTTCATGGGCCTGTCTGATTTCTTCAGGATATTTTTCAAGAGCGTAGCGGGCTTGTACTGTACCCGACAAATGAAGCATCAACCCTTGATAGGAATGGGTCATGTTGGCATTTTCAGCAACACGCCAGTCGCTTTGGTCAAGGTAATCGTCAATCGTTTCCTTGATGTCGAGGTATGCGTCTTTCTGACTTCTCAGTCTGCGGCGGCTGTCGCGGTAGAGAATGTATTTTTTTGCAGCATTGTGCAATCTTGAGTCCATAAGGACTTCTTCAACCATATTCTGAACATGTTCCTGTTCAGGAATAGAAACGCCTTCGAGTTTGTTTTCAACTTGCCGGGCCATACGTTTGGCCATCAGGGGGTCTTTAATGCCGCTTGCATTTAGTGCTTTAAATACCGCCTGTGCAACTCTCTTTGTCGACCATGTTTCCAACCGGCCGTCCCGCTTCATTATCTGCGTGGGCATGCTCTCTCCTTGGAGGAATGTATTTCTGAATGGTTAGATCAAATCCATCAGGAAGGTATCCTTTGGCAATTTCTACATCGTCATCTGTAAGTATGGGCACTTTAGTGAGACGAAAGTAGAATGCGTCCGGATTGGCTTTAGCAAGTTCGAACACTCTTTCGAGGTTTTTCTGTGCAGTTTCAGCCGTAACACCCTGCCCTGTCAGAGCAGGATATTTTTCATATGGACCTTTGACATCAATGGCGAATTTCTCCACCAAACCTTGTTGAAGAATATCCTCAATAATTTCAGGCAACATACCGTTACTGTCCATTTTTATGGGCAGTTTGGATACATTTCTGATTTCAAGAAGAATTTCTCCGAGGTTAGGAACTGTCGCAGGCTCGCCTCCAGTGATGGTGACCCCGTCAAGCCATTTAGCACGATTCCTAAGGAAAGATTTTATATCTGCTCTCGGTAAAACAGGTAGTTTTTCCATATGCCAGGCCATATCAAAGTTATGACATGTCGGGCAATATAGATTGCATCCACCCAGAAAAATCACACAAGTTGCTTTTCCTGGCCAGTCGCAAAGACTAAGCGGTTCTAAACCGCGAACGTAATTCCATCCAGCAGATTCTGTTTTCATATTCTTAAAATTTAGTAAGTATAAGGGTTGAGGGTGAAAGATGTTTAAGATCTTTCAGGCTGTGAAATTTGTGATTAAAAGACGTAATGTGTCTGTGTTCAAGACAATAACGCAGCATATAAGTTTTGTACAGGGGGGTAGTTTAAAATTTGATGTTACATCTCTGTAAACAGTAGATATCGACGTTTATCTCCAGTTTTTGCAAAGTCAAAAAAGTTTTCCACAAGTTCATAACCCAAAAAGATGTCGGAAATACAGGGTTTTTTCTATAGAAAGTTTAGAAAAAAAAGTTGTTTTGGCAATCTTTGGAAGTTATATACAAGGAGGATGATAATAAAAGAGAGGGGGAGATTGCGACGAATTGATTAGCCCTTTTAACATAGGTTCTCACGGCTTGAAAAGAATTTTGCGGGTCGCAAATTTTTATCTTAGAACGTGTAAAATACCAATTTTGTCAGATTGGTTGATCAGTAAAAACAGTGCTTGCTGAATTTCGTGGACTTGCCTTGACCTTGCACCCTAGAGTATCATGTTTTATTCTTTATGTGATTAACGGCGATACTTGCCGGAGTTAATAAATGCGGGGATATATGAAAAATTTTGTGCAGTTGGTAATGTTGATTGTTTTTGTGTGTATTTTTTCCACTTCCGCCAATGCCAGAAGTATGGAGGAAGAGCGTACTATGTGCATTGCTCTAAGTGCTCTTGCCCGCTCTCAGTGTAAAGATCCTGCTACTTTTAGTTATGTTGGAAAGCAAGGTGAATCTGTTTATATTTATAATGCTTTTTATGGTTCAAAATACACAGATTTTTTCTGTAAAGTTGGAGAAGGCGAGGTCACGATCCTTTCACGTAAGAGAAAATTTCGTAGAAGTATTAAGTATTATATAGATGACAATCAATGCGGAATTATTGATTATTCCCCTGCATCCTGTTCTGATAAACATGTCTTTAGGTGTTGTTTTCCAAAGTCTGATAAAGAGATTAAAGCGGATAAAGAGGCTGAATTCTGGCAGAAACCTATTCCTGATTTGTTGCAGGAAGATCAGGAAAAAGCTTTAAAAGCGCTTCAAAACAGGACAGTTAAATCTTCCGAACCCAAGCCAGAATAGCAACTAACGGAGTAAGTATATACAAGGGCCAGTAAACCTGCTGGTAGGTGAAAAAAACGACAGCTGCCAAAAGAAAAAGGGCATAAATCCATGCTTCGCCATGCTTGGCATAAATGTCTGAATTTTCGAATGAGATATTAAAGCTATCTCTATTTTTTTTAGAGGATAATGATGACCCGTTAAATCGCGCAAAACCTGACTGCAGCTTATGCCCGCATTGTCTACAGGTTTGGGAGTTATCTTCATTTTTTTTTCCACATCTGGTGCAGGTGATCATTCAGTCGCGTCCGTGTTTACTGTTAAATTTATCAAGACAGTGTCAATAATATATACCCGCGATTGATATTTGCAAGAATATTACCAGAGTTGCGGTTATGTGCTGAGATATCCTCTGATAATTGAATGAAATATGAAAAAATGCAATGTTTACTCCAAAGAAGACGTTTTAACTAACTGATATAATATCAGCGGGATGTTTTTTTGCTAATATTATTGCATTTAGCACTTGTAAAGAGCTGATAAAGGGTAAATCTCTTGACTAATGTGCTGATTTTGAGACATTTTCATGCAAATAAGTTGAAATAAGTAATGGAGAATTCATGAGCGTTGCTAATCAGGATAACTCTCAGGTGCCAGATAAAGATAAACGGATAGAATTTTATCTGAAAATACTCGGAAAACTCAAAGAACGCAGTACGTTAAGAGAAGTTCTTGAAAGAGAAGTTTTCCTGGAGTTTATCAAGTTTAATAATAATCGTATCAACGAATTCCCGCTTCTTGAAAAACAGCAGAGCGGAATTATAGCTTTGTTATGTCATAGATCTCTCGATTTACCCTCCCATGAGTTTGTTAAGAAGACTCTAAGTGAATTTATTCTTATGCTTGGCCGTTACGGTAAGCTGAAAGATGGTAAAGACAAGAATTCTCTTGATTTGATTCTGTCTAAAATAGTTAATGCTGAAACATTACTGATAAAGACTGTGCAGGGAGTTGTTTATGCCTCCTGTCTGGTCTCTGATAATTTTGAGGAAGTTACTCTCAGACATTTCGGAGAGCCTGCCCTCAAACGATATAATGCATTGCTTGAACAGTTTGAGATGGGTACTGAATTTTGGCAGGAATTGATTACGCAATTCATAACTCAGGAGGTTGATTCCTCTCTGGTTGATATGATTGCTAATGATAAATATACGCTGACACGTGATAAAAGTTACCTTATTCTCAGGTTTCTTTTTGATGATGTTACCGGTCGATTTGCTTCTAAATCTCCAGGGATCGATAAAACCAGAATTCAAAATTCATTTGAGCAGGTTTCCTCAGACCCTGAATCTGTTGAAGTGTTAAAGATGACTTATAGGTCTCTTCTGGAAGGGGGCGTTTTTATCCGGTGCGAAGGGATGACCAATGAAAACATTGAGCATATTGCCCGTATAGTATGTATTGATCCTGCCACCACTCAATTCAGTAATGAAGTTAAAGAAGCCATGGGGCAGATACAGGAAGGTTTGAACGGCGAGGATCATAATGAAAAAGAGGAAGAATTAGCGCGTAAAGTTCAATTTTCTCAAGATCAAATAGGTGCATGCGCTATTGGAGTCAGTATGACTCTTGATATTGTTGTTAGAGATTTTTTTATAGCGTTAAGAAATTTTACAGCCCAAGATGAGAAAATTATCGAGGGCTTTCTGCGTAAGTTTGAAGTGGAATCTTTGGATCGTCTTTTCTTTTACCTGACGGAAATGAAATTTTCTGCATTGATTAAGAAGAAAATAAGAGGAGAAGAAAGTAAACTTCTCTTTAGAGTTCTGAAGCGACGGAGAGCCTGCGCTAAAGATATTGCGGATCTTGATGCTATTGGTATGACTAAGATTAGAAAGTCCAGACTCTGGCTGCGGGATTCCAGCAATGAAAACTGGCTCATATTTAAGCAGAAAAGTGCTAAAGAGCTGCTTGGCGAAATGCAATTGCTGGCTCTTGACAGAGATCTGATCACTGCCATTCTCAAGTTATATGAAAAAGGTGATTTTAAGACGGAGATTTTGGTGCTTATCAGTCTTCAGGCTATCGCTAAAGTCACTAAAGATATACGCGGCAAGCTGAATGAACTTCTTATAAAATTCGGAATCGGAGCTCAGTCAGAAGAGCAGATTCTTAAAAAACTGAAAGCTCCGGTAGGTCAATAAACTAAGTTACTACCGTCATAGTTAATAAATAAAAAACTCTCCTTGTGATTGAATCGCAAGGAGAGTTTTTTTTATGCTTATGAAAAGTAGCAGGCTTGTGTTGAATAATTGCTGATATATCTAAATGAACACAACCGTTTTATTTCCATCTATAAGAACTCTTTCAGACAGGTGCCATTTTACAGCGCGGCTTAGAACCTGCCGTTCAATATCGCGACCCAGAATTTTTAATTCTTCAATATCGTGTCTGTGTGAAACGCGGATAACATCCTGTTCAATAATCGGGCCTTGATCAAGTTCCTCGGTCACGTAATGAGCGGTGGCTCCGATCAGTTTAACACCTCTTTCACCGGCGCGGCGATAAGGATCAGCTCCGACAAACGCAGGTAAAAAGGAATGGTGAATATTAATTATTCTACCGGGATAAGATTCAATCAGTTTGGAAGTAAGAATCTGCATATAGCGGGCGAGGATAATCAAATCCACTTTGCCATCAAGAAGTTCTAAGATTCTATTTTCAGATTCTTCTTTTTTGTTTTTATCGACAGGGACATGGTGGAAAGTAACCCCGAATGATTCAACCGCTTCGCGCAGGTCCGGGTGATTGCTTATCACCATTGTGATATCTGTGAAAAGTTCTCCGCGTTTTGCACGCCAAAGGAGATCCATCATCGCGTGGTCGAATTTAGAAACTAGAATGGCTGTTTTTTTCTTAATCCATGCAGGGGTAAGGGTCCAGTCCATATCAAATTTCTGGGCGACAGTAGCGGAAAATTCTTCTTTAAACTCTTCAAAACATCCATCCAATCCCTTCATGTGGAATTGCATTCTCAAGAAAAAGCGTCCGCCTACGGGGTCACTTGAGTGTTGATCGGAGTGGATTATGTTTGCATTTTTAGAGAAAAGGAAGCCGGAAACAGCGGCAACGATGCCCGGTCTGTCCTTACATGAAACTGTAAGGTATGCTGTGGATGCTCTTGATGAAGTCATATTTTATCTCGATGTATGTAGATTTTATCCCGTTAAGGAGGGAGCCTTTTTAGCAGTTGAGAGCCGTACAGGCAAGTATTGTATTTGTACAATTCGCAGTGGAATAGTCTCTGTTTATTGCTGCATATTTAATTTAATGCAATATGAGTGAATATATAGCTTTACAATCTGTCCGGTAATTAATATCCGATCCGTTCGTTTTTGTTACTGAAAAGATTTTAGTTGCGATTTAAAGTAAGCATTTCAGAATGATTGTTTCTGGATAATTATATTTTAAAAGGAATTTTAATGTCAGTTGTCAACGGAGAGATGATTCAAAGCGTGATCCACGGCTTTATGTATTTCGGTGATGTCGTTTTTTCTGTCAGTGGAGCGCTTGCCGCCGGGAAACGTAAGATGGACATTGTCGGTTATGTACTTGTCGGAGTCGTTACAGGACTAGGCGGAGGTACACTTCGTGATCTTTTGCTTGGCCGTCCTGTTTGGTGGACAAGGGATTCTCTGGAGTTGTTACTTTGCATTACCGCAGCGCTCTGTACCTATTTCTGGGTATTCCGCATTTCAAACAGGTATAACGCTACCACATGGTTTGATGCTTTGGGCCTTAGCGCGTTCACTGTTACCGGAAGCAGTGTTGCCATGCAATGGGGTGTGCCGTGGGAAGTAGCCGTCTTTATGGGCGTAATGACCGCGACCGGTGGTGGTGTTATCCGTGATGTTCTGACTGACACACGGCCTATGATTTTATGCGGTGAACTTTACGCAGTGGCTGCTTTGGCAGGAGCTTTTATAAATGTGGGGTTGGTAAAATTATCTGTGCTTCCGGAAATAGCGATGGCTGTCGGATTTTTAGGAACGTTGCTTATCAGAGGGGCTGCGATAATTTATGATATTCAACTTGGACCGCCCGGAGAATTAGTCAAAGTTGGCGGACGCAAGAAATAAAAAAAGGGTCGGAGATAATCTCCGACCCTTTTACTTTTATGAATGGTTTGGTTTAGCCGCCTAAGTAAGCTTTTTTCACTTCAGGATTTTCCATCAACTCTGCGGAACTGCCTTGAGCGACAATTTCACCTGTATCGAGAACATATCCTCTGTGCGCAAATTTAAGCGCAAGGTGAGCGTTTTGCTCAATGAGCAAGATGGTAAGTCCTTCCTGATTGAGCATCTTAAGGGTGCGGAACATGTCATACATAAGAAGCGGAGCAAGGCCCATTGAAGGCTCGTCGAGCATGATGAATGTACATTTAGACATCAAGGCCCGGCCGACTGCCAGCATTTGCTGTTCGCCGCCGGAAAGAGATTCACTGCGCTGTTTTCTGCGTTCAGCAAGGCGTGGAAACAGGGCAAAAACTCTGTCGTAATCTCCGGCAATGTCTTTTGCGGAGTCCTTGCGTGCATATGTCGCGAGCTTAAGATTTTCTTCAACTGTAAGGTTGCCGAAAATATGCCGTCCCTCGGGAACCAGCGCTATATGCAGATCCGAGATGATATTATGAGGAGGGACATCCAGTATGGATTTTCCTTTCCATGAAATTTCACCACTGATTACTTTTGGCGCTTCCGGCGGTGGAAGGCGGCTTACTGATAGCAGTGTGGTTGTCTTACCCGCACCGTTCGCGCCGATAAGAGTAACAATTTCACCTTCGTTAACATTAAAAGAGATGCCGTGAAGCGCCTCAATGTTACCGTATTTAACGCGGAGATCTTTGACTTCAAGTAGAGTATTCAAATTGAATCATCTCCCAGATATGCTTTAATTACAGTCGAGCTGGACTGAATGTGTTCGGGGGTTCCTTCGTCAATGGTTGTACCGAAATCAATACATTTTATCCATGAACAGAGGGACATAACAACCTTCATCTGATGTTCAATCATCAGTATAGTAATGTCGAATTCGTTGTGAATCCATTTAATCAATGTAATCAGTCCATCAACGTCGGAGGAGTTGAGTCCCGCCGCCGGTTCATCAAGAAGCAGCAGTGAAGGCTGAATGGACATTGCCCGTGCAATCTCAACCCTGCGTTGCAGTCCGTAGGGGAGGTTGGTCGGGAGTTCTTCTGCATACTCTCTAAGGTCCATAAATTCGAGGAGTTCAGTTGAAATTCTCTCGATTTCTTTTTCCCTGAGGTAGTAATTTTTGGTCCGCATAATGGCGTCAAAAACACCATAACCCATGCGGTAATGCTGAGCGATGCGGATGTTATCCATTACTGTCATATCGTGCCAGAGGCGGATATTCTGAAACGTACGGGCAACGCCAAGTGATGTTACCTGATGAGGTTTCATCTTGCTCGTCGGTGTTCCGTTGAAGGTGATAACGCCTTCAGTCGGCTGATAAAAGCCTGAGATAAGGTTGAAAATGGTTGTTTTGCCTGCACCGTTAGGACCGATAAGGCTGGTCAGTGAACCTTCTTCAAGCTCGATATTAAAATCGGATACGGCTTGCAGCCCTCCGAATCTTTGTGTGAGTCCATTTATACTTAAAAGTGACATATAATCTCCGTTTCGCGGGGTGTATGAAATTATCTACTTAAATTTGTAGAATTTTTTCAGCCCCGGGAACAGCTTGGGCAGTTCTTTGTTACCCATAAGTCCTTCCGGCCTGAACTGCATGAGCAGAATCAGAGTCAGCGGGATTAATACCCACTTCCATACCTGACTTAAGTGGTATGAGTCTGGAAGAACATTTATAATGTGCAGGCCGGTATCGATTGCCGGAATGATGAATCTTAGCAGTTCAAGCATTACGGTAAAGAGAATCGCAGAAAGAACAGATCCGCCGAGGGACCCCATTCCACCGAGATATACCATAACCAGACACTCAGTTGATTTCATAATATTGAAAGATTGCGGGTTAACGTATCCAAGAACATGAGCAAAAAGAGCGCCTGCTATACCGGCAAGACCGGATGAAAGCATGAATGCTGCCATTTTCATCTTGTTGGTGTTAACACTCATGATTTCAGCTGCAACTTCATCCTGGGATACAGCCATAATGCCTTTTCCGTAGGTTGAAGAAACAAATCTGCGAATCATCCAGATACTCATGTAAGTTCCCAGAATAACCCAAATCATCATCCACGGAAGATCTATAACGTCAGTCATGGCATTGACTACCCGTTTCATCCCCATGAACCCGCGAGAACCACCGATTACATCGACGTTTTCGATTGCGGAAATAACCATGTAGTTAGCCGCAATTGTAATGATAGCAAGGTAGTCACCGCGTGTCTTAAACGATGGAATCGCAACAATCAGGCCTGTAACACCTGCTACGAGTCCTGAAATGATTACAACGATCGGGAAACCGATAATAGCAAATTCCGGAGGCAGAATAGGTGCTCCGAAGATTGCATTCTGGGAAAAGAATATAACACTGAGGATGGAGGAAACGTATGCGCCTACACACATGAATCCAGCATGCCCACAGGAGAATTCACCCATGTATCCGTTAACCACGTTAAGACTGGAGGACAGTATTATATTGATACCGATGAACATAATCACCGACTGAATATAAAGGTCCAGTGCTCCGAATTGGGAAAGAGCAATTATGATGAGGGCCATTCCCCATATTCCGAAATTGAAACTGTACTTTTGCATTATTTCTATTCCAATACTCTAAATCTTGGTTGTCTTGGCAACACCGAAGATTCCCGTTGGTTTTATCCAGAGAATCATCAGTAGAATTGAGAATGCGAAAAGGTCTCTGTAAGTGGAAGGGAAAAGAGCTACAACACCTACTTCGATAAATCCAAGTAAGAATCCCCCCAAAAACGCTCCGCGAATATCTCCGATTCCTCCGACCACGGCAGCAATAAATGCTTTCCAACCGATAAGAGCACCCATGTACGGTTCGAGAATTGGATAAGACATGGCAAATAGAAGTCCTGCCAAACCTGCCATTCCTGATCCAAGAACAAAGGTGAAAACGATTACGTTATCGATGGGAATACCCATGAGCGGGATTGCGAACTTATCATATGAAATTCCGCGCATTGCCATCCCGATTTTGGTGCGGGTAACAATGAACTCAAGAAGGATAAATACTGCGATAGCGGTTAAAATTACGATAAGTTTTAGGTTAGTGACAGAAACATTGCCCCATGTGTAAATCACCTTGTCCAATAGTTCAGGGAATTTTTTACGGCTTGCTCCAAGTAGAGCTAGGTTGCTGTTCTCAAGCATCAGACCACACATCAAAGCGGTGATTACCACATATAGTCTATGTGCCCCTTTTCTGCGAAGAGGGCGATAGGCAACACGCTCAAGTGTAACACCGACACCTGCTGTTAAAAGCATGGTCAGCGGTACAGTTAAAGCTAGAGTGAGCCCTGGGCTGAGGTCGACAATTCCCAGAAAAAAAGTTGCTACGAAAAATGCTACGTACGCTCCCACCATGAAAACATCACCGTGGGCAAAGTTGATGAGGAGCAGGACACCGTAAACAAGTGTGTATCCGAGAGCAATCAGGGCGTAAAAACTTCCCCATTGCAACGCATTAAGCAGGTTCTGGATGAGGATATCCACAGTCGGTCATTCCTCTTCTTATTTAAAAGCTCGGTCGGTGAACTTTTTGATTAAAAACACACCGTATTAAGCAGGAGCTTCAAACGGGAGCATTAGTTGCGAAACTGTACTTATACTGAAACGGCATGGTTCGTCGAGGAATATTCTGAAAAAAATCAAACGACAGAAGATTATTCCCTTCTGCCGTTTGATTTTTAAGGCTTAACTTTATGGGCAGACGGATTCAGCGAATACGAACTGACCGTTTTCATCGATGCGAACAACAACCGCACATTTGATAGGATCACCCTGTTCGTCGAACTTCATGGAGCCTGTGATTCCTGCGAATTCTTTTACGCTGCTGAGAGCATCGCGGATAGCTTTGCGTTCTGCTTTAACGTCAGAGTTGAAGGAACCTGCATCCTGAATTGCCTGAAGAACGAGACGTGTTGCGTCCCAAGTGAGAGCTGCTACGTCATCAGGAGTTTCACCGAATTTTGCACTGTAGCGGTCGATGAATTCTTTAGTCGCGCCCTTTGCGCCTGCTGCGGCGTAGTGAGTGGAGAAGAACTGGCCTATGCAGTCTTTGCCGCAAAGAGTCATGAGTTCAGATGAGCCCCATGCGTCAGAACCCATGAAAGGACCGGTCCAACCTAGGTCGTGAGCCTGTTTAATGATCAGAGCGACCTGATTGTAGTTATCTGGAACAAAGATGAAATCAGGTTTGGAGTTGATGATTTTGGTCAACTGAGCTGAGAAGTCCTGATCTTTTGTACCGTGAGAGACAAAAGCAACAACGGAGTCTGCACCGTTTTTCTTTTCCCATATATCTTTGAAGATTTCAGCAAGACCTTTTGAATAGTCGTTGGAAATATCAAAGAGAACCGCAGCTGTTTTAGCATTGAACTGCTTAGCAGCGAAGTTTACAGCAACAGGGCCCTGGAAAGGATCAAGGAATGCTGCGCGGAAAACCCAAGGGCGGTTTTTGGTGGTGTCAGGGTTGGTGGACCATGGAGAAACCATAGGAGTGCGGTTGTCGTTACAGGTTCCGCCGGCAGGAACAGCCTGCTTGGAGGAGTTAGGACCTATGATTGCAACAACTCCGTTCTGTTCGATAAGCTTCAAAGCCACGTTAACAGCTGATTCGGCTTTGGATTCGTTGTCTTCATAATAAAATTCGAGAGGAATTTTTTTGCCGCCGACTTCAAGGCCACCCTGACTGTTGATATCTTCCTTGAGCATTTCAGCCGCATTTCTGGAAGCTTCACCAACTTTAGGAATATCTCCTGTAAGGGGGATGTTAAAGCCGATTTTAATTTTCTCTTCTTCTTTAGAACAACCTGTCAGCATGACGAACGCAAGGGACATCACCATGACAGCCATAACAGTTCTTAAAATCATTTTACTCATTCTTTCCTCCTGAAATTTGTATAAAAACACTAAAATCATCACTGAATGCTGAAAATTATCGTAAATATATGTTTTTAAAAAGACATTTTTGAAAAAAAAGTGACATTTATATTTATTTACTATTATTACAGACTCTTATGATGGCAGGAAAGTGGGCTTGTTTTATTCTAAATATACGTGCAGTGACTGTTATGAATGTCAAAACAAGCAGTATTAAGACTGCTAACTAGCTGTTAATGCTGATGATTAGTGTGCGGTTTAACTATTGGTGATGGCTATCTATTAGGCGGGTATTTATAGAAAAATTAACTATTGATTAAAATAAGAACGTTATCTTTCGATATTGTAAAAAAAAGAAGGTTAAAACTACTAAAAAGGTGATAGTAATGTTGTTTTGCGTAAAAAAAGTCCGACAAGCTTACGTTTGCCGGACTTTACAATTTGCGGATTTTGTCGATTGTCTGATCAATTAATTAATGTTTGTAGCGATCCATCATAGTTTGTAACGATTTTGCCTGTATATCAAGATCCTTTACGGCAATTTCTAATTGTCTGGAACTTTCGAGGTTTTGTTCACCGGCCTGCTTAATACTGCCGAGGGCGACTGCGACTTGATCAAGTCCTGCTAACTGTTCCTGACTGGATGCGGCAATCTGCGCAGATGACTGAGCAGACTGATTGATAACCGTGCTGAGACTAAGGATGGATTCTCCCGTCTGAGAAGACAGGTTAGCTCCGGACTCAACAGCTTTTCCGCCTTCTTCGGTAATCATTACGGCAGAACTGGTCGCCTTCTGAATGTCGGCAAGTATGGACTGAATTTGAGCTACTGACTGTTTTGATTGATCAGAGAGGTTTCTGATTTCCCGAGCAACAATTGTGAAGCCTCTTCCCTCTTCTCCGGCTTTAGATGCCTCAATAGAAGCATTTACTGCGAGAATATTTGACTGGTCTGCAAGGTCGTTAACTACATAAATAATGTCCCCGATGTGTTGGGACTGTTCAGCAAGTTTGACGATACTTGTAGCAATTGTATCCATTTGAAGCTTTATGTTCATCATTCCTGATGCCGCATCTTCCGAAGCTTTTTGTCCTTGCTGCGAAGTTCGGACGGCCTTGCGAGCGACTTCTGCGACCTGTCTGGATTTCTCATTTGACAGGTGCGCTGTTTGTTTAACTTCTTCAACCGTGGCGTTTGTTTCAGTTACAGCGCTTGCTGTTTCGGCGGCGCTTGCTGTCAGCTCTGCTGAAGCAGCTGAAATCTGGCTGAGGGAGGAAGATAAAATGCTGACTGTATCGTGAATTTTTTTGTTATCGTCTTTTAAATTCTCTACCATGCGGGCAAGAGCCTTTCCGATGGTGTCGTTTTCTGATCGAGGTTCTATTTTTACGGTTAAGTCTGAATCGGCAACTCTTTCCATTGCGGTCGCCATTACATTCAGTGAAGTCGTCATTTTGTTAAAAGCAATTGCCAGTGAACCTAATTCATCTTTTCTGTCAGTCTCTTCAACCCCTTCCGGCATGTTTCCATCAGCAATTCTATACGCAGCTTCTACAACCTTTTTGAGAGGTAGAGTTATGTTTCTTCCGATTATAATGGCTGCGATGCCGCCCAGTATAATTGCACATAATCCGAAGATGTATACATTCGTAATTGCACGGCTGTTGCGGGCCTGAAGTTTTGGTCCCAGTTCATCTTGATCCGCAACTACGGATTTTTTGGCTTGTTTGATAGTTTGTGTCATTTGGGGACCCAGAACATCAATTTCTGAACTGATCAGGTCGTTTCTTTTTTCGGTAATAGTTGTAAACTTCATTAATGTTTGAACATAGTCAGTTCTTGCCTGAATTATTTTGTCCAGTTGCTCGCGGTCATTATTTTTTAAAATCTGTGCAAGTTTGGTTGTTACGAGGTCCAGCTTGTTCATTTCTTCAAGAGCTCTTTTTATCTTGTCGCTGTCGCTGTCATCTATGAATTTAGCGGTGTAAAGTCGTCCGAGAACCAGATGTCTGACGCCTTTAGCACACCAGTAGAGAGCTTGTGATTGTTTTTCTGATTTACCCAGACTGTCGATGATTTGTTCAAAGGTTTGTTCCATAAGATCACCTTTAGAGATCAAAACATCATTCGCTAAGGTTGTGCGAAGTGCCTGCGTCTTTGCAACTTCCTTGAAGCTTTTTTCATATAAATTAATTCTATGTCTGACTTCTACAATCAAGGAGAGTCTTTCTTTGTTTAAAAAACTTTTCTCTGCGGTAGCGATCAGCTGAAGTATTTTTTTTATGCTAGCATCATGTTTTACTTTATATTTATCATCACCAGTTATGATGTAATCTTTAACATAAGTTTCACCTTCAAGCTGGTTGACCTGGATTTGGCCTATTAAATTAGATTCCCGTGCAAAATCTCGATAGTTGGTGAATCCTTCGGATGAATTATTCAGGGCCATGAGCGATTCCAGGCTTACGACTCCGAACAAGATGGCTACAATAATAAAACTACAGAATATTTTTTGGCCTACTGTTAACCGTTTCAGCATGGTGCGACTGTCCCTTTGAGTGTGATGTTTTTAGCGTGCGCTAAGAGTGACAAATTATTGTCCGTTCATTGCGAGAAGCTGCCGTAAAAATAAAGTCATTGTTACGACAGTGTGCTGTTACTTGCAAGCCGTTGAAGTGAGTCTTTTATTGCGCGTGTCTATTCATAATTTCCGTTACAGTATTCATTGCATTTGCCACCGACTGCATCAAATATCGGGAGACAGTTTTGCAGTCCCATCTGGCTTGCAGACTGCATCTGAACACTCTCACAACCTTTTCTGCATTCTGCTGCGGAAGAGTAAGGCTTCAGAAGCACTTCTGAGTACTGCTCGCAAAGATTTCCCTGCATGTCGCAGCTCGATTCAGTAGAGAAGGAGCGACAGTATGACTTTACTTCCTGCATTGTGGGAGCATGGGCTGAACATCCGGACAGTAGGGTTAGGATTCCTATAATAAGAATTGTTCTGTTCATTTGGGGTCTCCTTTATTCAGATAGAATGTTTTGCATTGCTGCAAGGAACATACGATTACGGGAGTTGTTACCTATTGAAACAGTTAGAAGATCATTAAGACCGAATTCATCTAGAAGCTTGAGTTTGAAACCATGATCCAGCATTTTGTCATGTAGTGATTTTGCCGGAATAGGTCCGCTGAACATTACAAAGTTGCTTTGGCTAAGGTAGACAGAACATCCCAGTTCTTTCAATCCGTTTTGTATGCGTTCTCTGCCTCTTATTATCAAAGCTATGGTTGAATAGTAAAATTCATTATGGTTGAGAGCTGCAATGCCAGCTCCAAGGTTCAGTGGACTTATAGGTTGCGGAAGTCTCGAATCTTCAAGGTGCTGGGCACGTTTTGCATTCATCAATGCGTAACCGAGCCTTACTCCCTGCATGCCGAAGGACCATGAAAAGCTACGTAGAATAACAAGATTTGGTATTTTATCGAGGAATTGCAACATGGAATAGTCGTCTTCAGGCCAAGCAAATTCAACGGCCCTTTCGTCGATTATAAGCAGCGTCCGTTTAGGAAGAAGGGTGGCCATGGTTGCCAGTTCTTCTGCCGGAAGTCCGTAGCCGGAAGGCATATCGGGATTTGTTATGATTATTGCGGCAGTGTTTTCGTTTGCAGTATTAACGAGCTGGTCAAGCGGTGGTGAAAAGTTGCGGGATCTCGGCAGGCGAAGCAGTTCTATTCCGCAAAGGGCTGCTACTCTGCTATATTCAGGTAGACCGAACTCATAGCTGAGCACATGATCAATGCCCGGAGTGACCGATAGACGAAGTGTCAGGTCGAGGATTTCAACGGCTCCGTTCGCGACAATGATTTGATCCTCGGAAATATCATGTCGTTTTGCCAGTCCGAATTTAAGGTTGTCAGACATATCATTATCAAAAGCGCAGCAATTATTAGCCATACTCACGATTGTATTTGAAACAGCCTTTGATACACCTAGCGGGTTGGCATGGGTTGAAAGATCAATTTCTTTTTTTATACCGAATTTTTTTCTGAAATCACCGGCTGAAATGTGTGTTGATTTAGCGTGACTCGGTGGAGCTACGTAGGATGTTTCTATTTCATCCGCTTCAATCTTAGGTTCTTTTTTGGAGGCAGGTGTAATGGGTGTTTTTGTTGCTGTTGTTGATCCTGATGCTGTAGCGATTGCAGTTTTAACAGCTTCTTCCAACGGAATTGTTATGAATCGGACGTCATAGTCGGAACTAAGCGTTGCATTGCTGACCAGTTCATTAAGTTTGTCGAATATATCAATAATGATGTTAAGTAATTCAGCAGTGAAGGGAATTTCGTTTTTGAAAATACGGTCAAGAACAGATCCGATCTTACTTGCAATGAGGCTTATATTGCTAAGTTCAAGCAGTGCTGCACTTTCTTTTAAAGAGAGAGTTATGGCGTAAATCTGTGCAACAGAGGAGCCTGCGGGAGAGCTTGTTTTTTCCAGTTTGATAAGTTCCGTTTCAATCTGATCAAGTTTGTCTAGAGATTGTTCAACGAAAAGTTGCAGTGTAGAGTCATTGTTAGTGTCCTCAGTCATAAAAACCTCCACTTTGAGCATTCAATATTTTTAAGCTTATGCTGATCCGAATCAGATTAGTTCTGTTTTTATAAAAAATACAATTATAAAAGGATATCCGTTTCTGACTGACTATACCTGAACTTTAACTTATAAGAAAATAAGTTTTATCTTTTTTGTAGCCTGTCTATCAAAAAAGTAAACATGGTTTGTTGTTTTGGGTTGCGCTTTTCGCAAGGGTGCTTCATATTAATTAATCATATACATAGGGTGTTATAGTAGTGCTTATTAAACACGCGTCTAGTATGATATGATTTAAATAAATTTAATTCCATAAGGGGTTGAAATGGTAGCTTTTTTTACTGCCAGTGAAGTTGTTGAACTGGCTATGCGCATTGAGCAGAAAGGACAGGCGTTTTATCTGCTTGCGGCTGATGAAGCTGAAGATCCTGCAGCAAAAGAGTTTTTTGATTTTTTTGCTGAGGAAGAATCCAGACATGAGCTGTTTTTCAGAGGGATGCGAGATAGGTTAGGACACATTGAAATTCCTCCTGGAAGCGACTTTGAAGAATATACTCAGTATGTAATGGCTTTGATTGACTCGCATGATGTCTTCAATTTTGATTATACTACTGCGTTTAAATCTGGTGATTTTAGTTTTGAAGATGCGATAAGAATTGCTATGCGCTTTGAAAAGGATACCATTCTGCTTTATAATGAGCTTAAAAAAATGGTTCCTGAGTCGGAGCAGCAGTTTGTTGAGGAATGTATTGATGAAGAACGCGGTCATCTGCTTCTCTTGGCAGCGAAACTTAAATGATGATGCCCCTCGGCTGATCATATTTGATTTAGTCTGTAAAAAACCCCTGCAAATCATATGATTTGCAGGGGTTTTATGTTTATTTCAGATTATGTCTTGTAATTATTTCTTAACACCTAATGTGGTGTTTATTAGCTGATCTTGAGTCGTGATAACTTTAGAGTTCGCCTGATAACCTCGTTGCGTAAGAATCATGGACCCGAATTCTCTGGCAAGGTCAACGTTTGAAGTTTCGAGATTACTACCGAGAATTGAACCCAGACCCTTCTTTTGCGCGACGCCTTCAATTGCGGCTCCTGAGGCATCGGTTGCGCCGAAATAGTTTGAACCTTCACGCCTCAGTCCGTATTCGCTCTTAAAATTGTATAAATTGATCTTATACAGGTCTGTGCTAAGCCCGTTTGAGAACTTACCAGATAAGATTCCTTCAGAATTTACAGACACATTTTGCAGATATCCTTCACCGAAACCATCCTGTGACTGGCTGATAGTAGAGGATGAACCATAGTAGTTCGTGGTGCTGAGAGCATCAATATTGCCGTTTTCCATTGTTGGCAGACCAGAAGCGTTGCTTCCTACTTCAGCAGCAGAAGCTCCGGGAGTATTCCATGAACCTGAAGCTGACTTAACTCCTAAATCTATTGAGATCTGCTGAACACTTGCTTCACCCGTGGCTCCTTTAAGAGCTGTAGATAAAGTAGGTTCCCCGTCTGTATTAAAGTTTGTCAGAGTCCAGTTATTTAAGTCTTTCGGGCTTCCTGCAGCGTTACTGCTTAGACTGTATGCTGTTTGATTCAGCAGAGTTCCGTCTCCGGCAAATGTGAGTGTTCCGGTCATGAGAAGGCCGGCAGAGGATGTTGCTGCTGTGGAAGTTCTACCGTCACTTCCCGGAGGAACTGTAACAATATATTCCCAGTATTCTTTATCAGACGGGCCACTTTCAGAAGGCGTTACTTTGTCATAGTATACCGTCATATCCATTTTATTACCGCTCTTGTCGAATATTTGAATTGCAGAGTGGTAGGCAAATTTATCGGCTGCCAGAGGCATTTCTTTTGTTCCGTCCCAGTCGTTAAGTAACGAAAAGAAGGGCGCAGCGGGGTTTTGGCTGTTATCGATGGCGCCTGAGTCCAGGTTAGTTTTCATTGAAACATCGGAAGTGGCTTTAGGGTCGGATTTTACGACCAAGATTGTCTGGCCGGAAGCATTTTTTTCTTCCTTCATAGGTAAAGCTACGTTTACGGAGGTTGTTCCGATATTGCCGTCGCTGTCTATTGCATACCCTTGAAGCGCATTGGTGTGTGGATCTACAAGAAGTCCGTTTTTATCAAAGTGAAAATTACCTGCACGAGTATAATGGCTGAGTCCGCTGTCTTGTTCCGCAACTCTGAAAAATCCCTGTCCACCGATTGCAAGGTCAGTGCTGGAGGAAGATCTTTCAAAAGATCCTTCCGCAAAATTTATTCGGGTTGAAGAAACGCGGACACCCATACCGATCTGTCCGGCTGTATTGGAGCTGCCGCCCGCAACAACACCTGAGATTGTCCCGGTAGCTGTCTGACTTTGAAGGTTTTCAAGAAAAGTATTACCGCTTTTGTAGGCAGTAGTGTTTACGTTAGCAAGGTTACTACCCGCCTGCTGGAGCAGCATGCTGTGAGCCTTGATCCCGGAAGCTCCTGTGTACATTGCGCTGAAACCCATTAGAAAACTCCTTGCAGGATGCGGCTATGTTGACTCCGCACGCACCCGTTTGCCTTATTGCCGGAAAATATCTCCGGTTAGTTATTGATAAGCAAGGTGTGTGCCTAATGTTGAAGTATAGCTAAATCAAGATGTTACAAGAGCTGTGGGTAGTGAAAGGTAGGCAAAAAAATCCATACAGATAGGTAAAAAACAGTCGTTAAGTAACTACTTTTTATTTAAGAATGCACTTAGCTTTTTGCCCGGGGTAAAATCAGGGTTGATGGCAAGGCATTTATCCAGATATTCACGTGATTCTTTTATCTTACCGAGTTCGCAGAAGGAACGGGCAATATTGAAAAAAAGGTTCTCGTCATCAGAACTGAAGTTTAAAGCTCTGGAGTAAAACTCTATAGCTTCACTGAACATTTTGTTTTTTCTGAGAGAAATTCCGAAATCATTAAAGAGATGCTTATGTTCTTTTCCAAAAGCAGCATCTAGAGATATAAGCCGATTAAAAATATCCACTGCTTTTGCTTCCTCATTGCGTTCAAGGTAGCATAAGCCAATTCCGAAATTGGCCCGGATATTATTTTCGTCAATATTAAGGGCTTTATTATATTCCATTTCAGCTGTGAAAATATTGCCGAGCTGCTGCTGACGGTCAGCTTTGGCAAGTGTTTTGCTGAGCTCTTTCATGGCCGGAAAAACTGAATTGGTATAAAGTTCTAATTCAGGAGTAAAAGACTCTAGGAGCTCATCTTTACTTATAATTTGTTCAGGCCCGGAAGGGACGTGGCTGTCGTTAAGCGGACGAAGGATGATCTCTTTGTTATCGTTTTCTTCACCATAATAGAGGAACGACTGGACGACTTTTCGTTTTGTAGAACCCGTGCCGATTTCTTGTATAATTCTTGCGGAAAAAGTCCCGCGAATTTTTGGCAAGGTGAATTTTTTATCGTCCACTGTACTCATCTGGTTCATAGTGATCCTTGGATTGCAACAGAAAAAGTTTGTTTTAGTGTTTTTTGTGATGCTGCAATTAAAACATTTATCAGACGTAACACAGTTTCGTTTGTGTAACAATTTTAAAAATTAAAATAAAACTGGACTCTAATAATAAGAGCCCAGTTTTATTGATGTTTTTATGTAAAGGTTTAACTACAAAATGTAACGGGAGAGATCTCTGTCTTCAATTACATCTTTCAGTTTATCTTTAACGTAGTCTTTATCTATCAATATGGTGTCGCCGGATCTGTCCGGAGCCTCAAATGATAGCTCTGCGAGGATCTTTTCCATAATGGTGTAAAGCCTTCTGGCACCGATGTTTTCGGTATCTTCATTGATTTTCTGAGCTGTAGCGGCGACTTCTTCAAGTGCCTCCTTGCTGTAATCAATGGTGACCTGTTCTGTTTCAAGCAAAGCTTTATACTGAACTGTCAGCGCATTTTGAGGTTCAGTGAGAATTCTATAAAATTCATCTTTCCCGAGGGCAGAAAGTTCTACCCGTAAAGGGAAACGGCCTTGCAGTTCCGGAATCAGATCGGAAGGCTTGGAGAAATGGAATGCTCCGGCTGAGATGAAAAGGATGTGATCCGTTTTAACCATGCCGTACTTGGTGTTAACCACGCATCCTTCAACGATTGGAAGCAGGTCGCGCTGAACGCCTTCACGGGAAACGTCAGTGGAACCGCCTGTTTCGTGGCGTCCTGCAATTTTATCGATTTCATCAAGAAAGAGGATACCTGTTTGCTCGACACGTTCACGGGCAATTTCGGTAACATTATCCATGTCGATAAGTTTGTCTGATTCTTCCTGAATAAGGAGTTCGTATGCTTCGCGAATATTGACTTTGCGTGTTTTTTTCTTGTTGGGAAACATTTTGCCGATCATGTCGTTGACCTGCATTCCCATGTCTTCCATGCCGGGCACGGACATGATTTCAACGCCGGTTCCGCCTTGAACGGTAACTTCTATTTCAACTTCGCGATCATCAAGTTTGCCGTCACGCCACATTTTGCGGAATTTGTCACGGGTGGAGCTTTTATCCTCAGAAGGATTTTCTTCGGTCAGAGGGATTGCTTCGTTGGAACTGTTGAAGAAACCCATGCTGGAATTCTGAGGTTTGGATGAAGGGAGAAGGATGTCTAAAAGGCATTCTTCAGCATTCTTTTCAGCTTTGACTTTAACTTTTTGAAGTTCTTCTTTGCGGACAAGAGTTATGCCGATTTCCATGAGGTCACGGACCATTGATTCAACGTCACGGCCTACATATCCAACTTCAGTAAATTTTGTGGCTTCCACCTTAAAGAAGGGACAACCGGAAAGCTTTGCCAGTCTGCGTGCAATTTCGGTTTTACCTACTCCGGTAGGGCCCATCATGATAATATTTTTAGGGGAAACTTCATCACGCAGTTCTGCGGGAAGCTGCTGTCTGCGCCAACGGTTACGCATTGCAATGGCGACCATGCGCTTTGCGTCTGCTTGACCGATGATGAATTTGTCCAGCTCTGATACGATTTCTCTAGGTGTAAGATTGCTCATTTGAAGACCTTTGCGTGAAATTATTTTTCGAGGGTTTTGATAACAAAGTGATCATTGGTATAAACACAAATTTCGCTTGCAACTTCCATTGCTTTTTCTGCAATTTCAACGGCTGAAAGATCTGTGTGGCGGGATAATGCCCGTGCTGCGGAAAGAGCGTATGGACCGCCTGAACCGATAGCAGCAAGGCCGTCGTCCGGTTCGATGACATCTCCGTTACCACTGATAATAAGAATGTGGTCCGCGTCAGCAACGAGAATCATGGCTTCCAGTTTGCGGAGATATTTATCTTTACGCCAGTCAGTAGCAAGCTCTACAGCACTGCGGACAAGATTACCCGCGTGAGCTTCAAGTTTTTTCTCAAATCTTTCAAACAGGGTGAAAGCATCAGCAGTTGCGCCTGCGAAGCCAGCAAGAACTTTATCATTATACAGGGTTCTGACTTTAATTGCGGAATGCTTCATCACAATGGCCTGGCCCAAAGTTACCTGACCGTCACCGGCCATGGCTGAACCTTTATCATCTTTAACGGCCAGAATGGTCGTTCCTCTGAGTTCCATGTTCATCTCCTGATTCTGCTATGATTATTCGTTTTCAATATGAAGATTGAATTTCAATACTTGTCGAACGTGAAATATCTTTCCGATTCCCGCTAAACGTGGATTCGGTTTGGATTTTGTTTGAATTACCAAATGATAAGACCGCTTAGGGGGATGGCAAGGGGGGTGGGGTGCAAAAAAGGGATTGTTGAGCAAATGTGTTTTTATTAATTTGTTTGTTGTAAAATAATATTAGAACTTTCAATTGTTAAAAGTAGAGAGTATTAATTCTCGGTATTAAACTATGATTCGTAAAATTGTATGAATATTTTGATAACTATTCGATAATGAATAAATTATAAAACAATGGGGAAATTTATGCCATTAATGACATTCGAACAAGCTATTGCAAGTTGTGAAGAACGAAAAAATGTTTTGCTTGGAAATGGATTTAGTATGGCTTATTCGGCTGATATGTTTTCATATTCAAGTCTTTATGAGAAAGCAGATATAGATCAAAGATATGAGGAGATTGCAGCTATATTTAATGAATTAGATTGTCGAGATTTTGAGACCGTTATGAATTCTTTAAACTCCGCTGCATTTGTTGGCGCTATTTATGATTGTAATGAGTTAGTTGTTGGCAAGATGAATGAAAGTATTCAAAATTTAAAAGATCTACTTATTTCATCAATAGCAAATACTCATCCAACAGCATGTCACTATATTAATGAAAATAAGTATAAAAACACGAGAAAATTTTTATTAAACTTTTCAAGCTATTTTACTACTAATTATGACTTGTTGTTGTATTGGTCTCTTCAAAATCACGAAGACGGAATTAGATTGGATAGAACAGATGGTTTCTTACGACCAAATGAAACTTTATCTTGGGAAAAAGGAAATAATCAAAATTCATATTATTTGCATGGAGCAATGCATCTATATAAGGACAAAGCGAGCCCTGATATAGAGAAACTGGCGTATACAGAAATAGGGAATCCGCTTACTGAACAGGTTCGTTCTAAAATAGACAATGGAGCATTCCCCATTTTTATTTCGGAAGGTAGGTCTCTTGCAAAACTCAGAAAAATTGAAGAAAATAAATATCTTTTGCATTGTCTTGAGAAGTTTAGAGAAATACAAGGTACGCTTTTTATTCACGGACATTCATTTAGTACGAATGATGATCATATTTGGGATAGTATTTCTAATAATAATAGGATCGAGAGGTTATTTGTTAGCATTTATGGAGATGAAAATTCTCAAGATAATATAGCAATTAAAAATAAAGTGATAGAGATTGGGACTAGCATAAATGTATCTCCAGAATTTTATTCTTCCGAGTCCGCAAATCTTTGGACTGTAGATCCTCCAGAAGCTGAATCAAGTAATGCAAGAGAATGATTTATCCTTTTCTTCTTTTTAGTCGTTGTTTGGCTATGATGCAAAAGGACTGGTTTTAAAAAAAGCCTCTTGAAGCACGAAACTTCAAGAGGCTTTCAAATAATCGTATCTGATTCAGGTTAATCTTCGTGTAGTTCTTTAATTGCCTTTGCGTAAGCTCTAAACACATTCTCACGATTGATGATGCCTATAATGTGATTCGGGTCATCTTCCGATACAACCGGAATTTGTCCGTAATCTGTGTCTACGAATTTGAGCAGCGCAGTATATAAATCGTCATCCTCTTTCAGTGTTGCAGGCTTTGTTGCTAAATCCTTGGCAAGGATAAGGTCGAAGAGATCTTGATTGAAGAGGTGATTTCTGACGTTTTGAATAGTCAGAATACCTGTAATTGTGCCTTCATCATTTTTGACTGGAAAGTACAATTCATTGGTGTTCGCAATAATATCTCTCAAAGCTTTCAGAGTTGTGCCTTCTTCAAGGGTGGTTACTCTGCCCGGTTTGAAGTGGGTATCAACGTGAAGCTGTTCAAGGATATTGATAGTTGAATCCTCAATATGAGCTGGGGAGTCAAACTTGTTGTCGACTTGATGCTCGTACAGTGAGCAATTGCGCCCCAGTACGATACAGAGAGCGGAAGCCAGCATCAGCGGCGCGAGCAGTCCGTAACCCTGTGTAAGCTCGCAGACCATGATAAGCGGGCCGATTGGAGCCTTTGCCACTCCTGCAAAAAAAGCCGCCATGCCTACAAGTACATATGCACCGGGCTGTGTGGCAATATCGGGATAATATTTTCCGGCAACCTGTCCGACAATACCACCCGTCATGCCTCCTACAAATAGTGCGGGGGCGAACATACCACCACTCATTCCAGAACCTATGGTCATGGATGTTGCGACTGTTTTACCCAGAATAATTGCGATCATCATCATAATGGGGATTTCACCCATGATCGCCATTTCCAGCCAGCCGTAACCGCCTGAGAGAAGCTGCGGGAAAAACATTCCCATCAGTCCCATCATCAGTCCGCCGAGTCCAGTTGCCCACATGAGACCGAGACGGTCTTTTATCTTAAAGAAAATTGAGTACTTAATGAAACGGAAAGTGCGGATGTACATCCACCCTACTAAGGTGCACGCGAAAGCCAGAATTATATAGAAGATCATTTCGCGAGGATCATGAAAAACAAATCTTGGAATTCCGAAAATAGGCTCTGCTCCGTAAAACAGAGTGAAAAGTGAATAAGAAACAACAGAGGAAAGAACGGAAGGCAGGATTGCTTCTGATTCAAAATCTTCGCGGTAGATAACTTCTACGGCGGTCAATGCGCCTCCGAGGGGGGCGCGGAATATTGCTCCGAGTCCTCCGGCAGCACCGGCAAGCAGTAGAATTCTGCGTTCTTTGGCAGAGAGTTTAAGCTTTTGCGCGATCCATGAACCGATACCGGCTCCCATTTGGGTAATAGGGCCTTCGCGTCCGGCACTACCACCGGTTGCAATTGTGAAAACCGAAGTGATTCCTTTGATTATGGGAACGATAGGACGCATTAATCCGCTTCCCTGATGGAAGCATTTGATGGTTGCGTCAGTACCGTCTGTACCGCCGGAGATTGTTTCAGGGATATATTTGTTGACCAGCCACCCTGTGATTAATCCTACTGTCATTGTGCAGACAGGAATGACCCATGGGCGTAGTTGACCGGCAGGGCCGTGGAAAATTTCTTCACCCGCAGGGGCCGGTAAGGTCATACCCGCCAGTTGGTGTAAAAATATAAATTTTCCGTATTCAACGGCGGCGAAAAAAGCGACCGCTAAGATGCCTGAGAGTAGTCCGACCAGCACACCGAGTAAAAGCCATCTGAATGAGCTGATATTTTTGTATGATCGCGCAATTTCTTTCCAGACGCGCAGGTTGAGAAGGGGGCTCATTAACAGGCTCCGGTTCCTGATTCTGTCAGGTGCAGCCCCGGGCGGACTTGTGATTCCGGATACGAGAGAATGGATTTAGCAAGTTCTGTATCTTTGGTAATGCGGGCTTTAAGTTCGTCCAAGTTGTTGAACTTACGTTCAGCGCGGATTCTCTGGATAAAGTGGACCCGGATATTTTTACCGTAGATGTCATCGGAAAAATTGAAAATATGAGCTTCAACAGATAACGCTTCGTTGCCGAAGGTCGGATTTTTCCCGATGTTGGCAACGCCCGGACGGACCAGACCGTCTACTTCGACCCTGATGGCGTAAACGCCTGATTTAGGGAAAAGCTCATCTTCGAGTTTAATATTTGCTGTGGGGAATCCAAGAAGGCGGCCTCCACGGTTCATGCCGTGAACTACTTCACCGCGAACCTGATAGAAGCGTCCAAGCAGCGCACGTACATCCCAGACGTTTCCTTCGCTTACCAGATCTCTGATTCGCGAGGAGCTGACCACTGCATCATTTATAATGATAGGATCAAGTCTTTCGATTCCGTAACCGTGTTTACGGCCAAGTCCAACCAGCACTTCATAGTTTCCGGAGCGACCTTTACCTAAAGCGTAGTCGTAGCCGACAACCATTTCTTTCATGGAAAGTCCATCAACCAGATATTTCTTAATGAATTCTTCGGGGGAGAGGGAAGCCATCTCCTTTGTAAAATTCAGAGCTATAATAATATCAGGCTCATGCAGAGCAAGTAGTTCCAGCTTCTGTTTGGTGAGGGTTATGAAGGGCGGAGTTTTACTGTTGACCAATACCCTGAGCGGGTGCGGGTCAAAGGTTACAACAACGCTCGCCAGGCCGTTGGCTTTGGCTTTTCTGCACGTGTTACAGATAAGTTTCTGGTGTCCTTTATGGACTCCGTCAAAATTACCTATTGTTACACATGATCCGTTTTGAGGCTTTTTAATTTCTTTTATTGATCTGGCGATTATCATTTTCGCTTCACTTTTTGGAGATAGATTTTAGAAAGGGGATAACTACATTAAAAAGAAGCATACTTCAAGTTAACGTTCATCGCAAAAAATGCGGTTAAAATTTTGTTAATTCGCTAAAATAATGAGTTAAAATATAAAACTGACAGAGCTAATAATTACTGTCTTAGTTTTCGGCGACAGGGTTAACTCTTTTTTGCAGTGTTATAAGCTGTGCTTTTTGCGCTTTTGTTTTAGCGAGTCCTTCAGCTTTTTTTAAATGAAACAAAGCTTGTTTCTTATTTCTTCCATATAACGCGGCGTAAGCAAGCTGTTTGTGTGCTCCGAAGTAATTACCGGATTCTCCGAGCATACGTCCGAGATGGTAGTGTATTTCCTGATCCCGGGGAACCATTTCAGCAACTCTACGCATTGTAGGTATTGCCTGTGCATAGTCTTTCCGTTCCGCCTGAATTCTTGCGATGAAAAATAACGTCATTGCATCATTCGGTGCTCGTAAATAAGCTTCTCTGAGCAGTGGAGAGGCTTTGTCCATTTTGCCCATAGTGAAGTAAAAGCGACCCATTTCACGTAGGATCAGAGGATCGTTCGGGCAATCTTTGTTAGCCTGAACAAAAGCTTTTTCGGCTTTTTGATTCTGTTCCATACGGGAAAGAATTATCCCAAGTCCTAATTGATCAAGGCAGTTTATGTCCGCCTCGGGAATGTTGTTGTAGTGTGCCAGAGCTACTTTGGGGTCTGTTCTTCTAGCTCTTATCAGTGTTTGAATCTTATGAAAATCTACATCGTCGCTGACTCTGGTAAAGAAAGCGGGAGGCATTCTGACAAAACGTTGTTTAAGGTAATCAATACGATCATCAAGACCGGGGTGAGTGGAGAGGTATGAAGGAATATTATTGTTGCTTACATACCACTGCCGTTGTTTCATAAGCTTAAAACTATCCACCATGCTGGTGGGATTAAAGCCGGATGCCACTAAGTAGTTCATACCGAGATGGTCAGCTTCTCTTTCATTTTGTTGAGTGTAGCTCAGGTAGGCAGTTTGTGCGCCTGCTATAGACCCCATCGCCATTGCCTGTCCTATAGACGCGGCGTTATCTCCGCCTGACATGCCCAGCATCATTCCGGCAAGTGTTCCCAGCATACTGGCAATATTAACCAGTTTCATTTTTTCCATGCGTCTAGCAACGTGTCTGAGAGAAACGTGTGCAAGCTCATGACCTATAACTGCGGCTAGTTCAGACTCATGCTTAAGATTGAGAATTAAGCCCGTGAAAATATAAATATAACCGCCAGGAATAGCAAAGGCATTCATAGCGTTATTATTGATTACGGCCGAAGTTATTGGAAAAGGTTGAGGCGGCATTTCGTGGGCAATTCTAGCTACTAGCTTGCTAACGTATTCAGTTATTTGGGGGTCAAGAACTATGGGCATTCTTTCGTGAATCATTTTATTAAACTCGCCACCGAGTTTAATTTCATCTTTCACGGTAAAATCACCGAACATGGAGGACGCTGTAGCTTGAGGCGTTAACCAGATGAACGAAAATATAAATATCAATACGGCTGATACTATGTGGTGAAAAGGTGCTCTGTTTTTCGTCATTGCTGCTAACTGTAAGTATAGATTTATGACTTGTAAAGATTTCTAAAAAATAAAAAGCCTCATGAGGAATGTCTCATGAGGCTTAATTTTTGATAATTGAATGATGTTTAAAAAATTATTTTCCCATCATTTCAAAGAAGTCTTCATTCTTTTTGGTTCCCTTCATTTTATCAAGAAGGAATTCCATGGAGTCAATGGTGTTCATAGGAGCAAGTAGTTTTCTGAGAATCCAGACCTTGTTGAGAACTTCAGGTGGAAGGAGAAGTTCTTCTTTGCGAGTTCCGGAGCGGTTGATATCAATGGCAGGGTATACTCTCTTTTCCGCAAGTTTGCGATCAAGATAGAGATCCATGTTACCGGTTCCCTTGAATTCTTCAAAGATAACTTCGTCCATTCTCGAGCCTGTATCAATCAGGGCTGTTGCGATGATTGTCAGACTTCCGCCTTCCTCAATGTTGCGTGCTGCGCCGAAAAATCTTTTAGGACGTTGCATTGCATTTGCATCAAGGCCACCGGAGAGAACTCTGCCGGAAGAAGGAGTTACTGCGTTGTAGGCTCGTCCCAGACGAGTGATTGAGTCAAGAAGAATGACAACATCCCTTTTGCGTTCAACCAGACGTTTAGCCTTTTCGAGAACCATTTCAGTTACCTGAACATGACGCTGCGGAGGTTCATCAAAGGTTGAGCTGACAACTTCAGCGTTTACCGTTCTGGCCATGTCGGTAACTTCTTCAGGACGTTCGTCTATGAGAAGAACGATAAGATCTACATCGGGATGATTGGCATTGATGGAGTTTGCGATATTCTGAAGCATCATAGTCTTCCCTGTGCGGGGAGGAGCAACAAGCAAAGCACGCTGTCCAAGGCCTATCGGAGCCAGAATGTCGATAACTCTTGAAGTGAAATTCTTTGGACCGTTTTCCATGTTGAAACGGCTGTCTGGGTAAATCGGCGTGAGATTGTCGAAGAGAACAAGATTTCGGGAATGTTCGGGCGCTTCTAAGCCTATTTCATTAACTCGAAGTAAGGCAAAGTATCTTTCGCCCTCTTTGGGAGGACGAATCTGGCCGGAAATAATGTCACCCTTTCTCAGACCGAATCTCCGTATTTGAGAGGGAGAAACGTATATGTCGTCCGGTCCGGGCATGTAGCTGTACGTTGGGGAACGCAGGAAGCCGAATCCATCGGGGAGGACTTCAAGAACTCCTTCACCGTAGATTTGTCCGTTTTGAGCTGCGCACCCTTGTAGCAGGCCGAAAATCAATTCCTGCTTGCGCATACCGCTGGGGTTTTCAACTTTGAACTTAGTTGCCAGATCCATAAGATCTGCCATGTTCTTTTGTTTTAATTCAGTCAGATTCAGATTGTTTGTCTTTTGTTCTTGGCCCATATCTTGTGTTAACCGAGAGTTAGAAGTTAAAAATAAATAAAATATTTATTTAATAATTATGGTCTAACGAGTGCGATACAGTTTAAAATGTATTACGCACTCGCTAAAAGTTATTTTGATGATCGAAGAACAGAGTGTATTGGGTGTCCTAAAGTGAGGGGCGGTTTTTTGCTTAAAAATCGTGTGATGTAAAGACATCAATCCTGCAAACTGCAACCTCATAGGGCAATAACTGAAAGAATCAAATATGACAAGTCGTTTAGATGTATTTTTTAGGATTCTTCTTTATCTTTTTCTTTGTCTTTTTTGTCGTCTTTTTCTTTGTCTTCTGGTTTTTCCAACACATCACTGAATAGTGCATTAATTTCTTCTTTTACTTTGTCCTGTGGAAGGTCAAGTGCAAAAGACAGTTCCATGGAAACAAGTCCCATAGCCTGTTCAAGAAGTCTGCGTTCTCCGAATGACAGTTCTTTATCGCGACCGATCAGGAATAATTCCTTAAGAACATAAGCGACATCCTGAAGATCTCCGCTTTTGAGCTTTTCAGAGTATTCTCTGTAGCGTCTGTTCCAGTTCTGTCCGGTATAACCTGTGAAATCAGATCTGTCTTTGAGACATTCATATATTCCAAGACCTTCTTTATTACTGCAGACAGGTCTGAGCCCAACATTATGAGCATTAAAAACTGGGACCATGAGAGTTACATTGTTGCTTAGGATGCGGACAATGTAGAACTCGGCAGTTGATCCACTGATTTCCTGACTTTCTATACGTTCTACTTTGCCTACTCCCTGTGAGGGGTAGACTACAAGCTGGCTTAACTCGAACACTCATGGCTCCTTGGACTTACAAAAGAAATGGTTAGAAATGCTTTTAAGGTCGTCGTTTACAGCAATTACAGATTAAATTTGGCGCATTTAATCATTTCAGTACTGATGAATAACAGGTTCAGTGGCGTCCTTTTTTACATTTCTTTTGGATCCCAGATTTTGAGGTATGTCTGATCTGGGGAATGTTTTCGAAAGATTACTGTAACTGAAATATGCGAAAGAGTCTATTGTCAGATTCAGCTTTCATCCGGCTCAAATGTGTGCATGAATTGTGTAGCAGGTCCTTGACCTCGTCTGAAAAACAAGTCCAGCCCTTTGAGTACTGTATCAGTCATCTGGTGAACAAGTTTCAGTTCTTTCTGGCTGAATTGCTCAAGCACGTAGTCTTTGACCTGTGATGAAAATTCAGGACGTCCGACTCCTATTCTTATTCTAAGAAAGTCGGGTGATTTCATTACATCCTGAATAGACTGCAACCCTCTATGACCGTTATTTCCACCACCACGTTTAAACTTCATTTTTCCTTGCGGAAGATCAAGTTCGTCATGAATAACAATCACATCTTTTATAGATATTGAAAATTTACCGCAAATGGATGCAACTGCATTTCCGCTGAGATTCATATACGTCAACGGCTTAGTCACAAGGATATTATTGCCTGCGATATTTACGCTGAAAAGTTCATAGTTTCCCGAAGACCCGAGATTTTTGAAACGCATACTTTTTCGGGATGCAGCCATTTCTGCCAGAGCATCAACAGCCATAAAACCAACATTGTGCCTGGTCATGGCATATTCAAGTCCTGGATTTCCAAGCCCTGCGATAAGTGCTTTGTATTCCATTTGGTTTTATCCTTTAAAAAAGCAGGAGCAAAAAAGCTGATCGTTCTGAAAATAGAAAAGGCCCCGGAATTTCCGGGGCCTCATAAGTCGACATATGGAAAAACTAGCTCTGTACTGCGCCAGCTTCAGACTCAGCGTCTTCATCGGCAATTACTCTACCGGCGACGCAACGAACGAGAGCGAAGTCATTGGTAAAGTTGATGGTAGCGCCATCAGCAAGTTTAATATCACTAACGAAAACAGTATCATTAACATTCATGCCGTCGATGTTTACAACAATCTTAGCAGGGATGCTGGCAGCTGTACATGCGACTTCAAGATTGTCACGATATGTAGTCATGCAACCACCGAGTTTTACACCGGGAGCAAGTCCTTCCATGGTGACAGGTACTTTGATTTTCAAAGGTTTGTCAGCAGCCACACCGAGGAAGTCAATGTGATTGATACGAGGACGAACTGGATCCATCTGTGCTTTCCAAATCAGTGTGTCGTATTTTTTGCCGTCGATTTCGAGATTGAAAAGACTAGTTGTGCCGATTTTACGGTACATCTTTGTGAAATCAATTTCATTAACAGCGAGAACCATATTGTCGCCTTCCTGAGAGTAGAATACTGCAGGAATCATTCCGGTGTTACGGAGCTGACGGTTCGCACTTGTTCCAGTTTTCTCGCGCTTTACAGCTACGAAAGTTTCTTTTTCTGACATTATATCTCCTTTTGGTTAACCAGCTGCCGCTCAAAAATAGACCGGCAGAGGGTGGGAATAGGCTTTTTAAACGAAGAGAACGCTGACCGATGATTCGGTGTGAACGTTATGAATGCATTTGGCGAGGAGTCCTGCTACTGACAGTACTTTAATCTTGCCGCATTTAAGTTTCTCTTCTGGGACAGGCAGTGTGTTTGTTACAATCACCTCGGAAAAAGGTGCTGCACAGAGTCTGTCGATTGCCGGACCGGAAAGAACAGGATGGGTAGCGCAGGCGATTACTTCCTTTGCGCCGTGGTCCATCAGTACTTTTGCAGCCTGACATATGGTTCCGGCTGTGTCGATCATGTCATCCATAACGACACAGGTTTTTCCTGAAACTTCTCCGATTACGTTCATTGCTTTAGCCTGATTAGGTGCATCGCGACGTTTGTCAACAATTGCAAGTCCGGCATTAAGGCGTTTTGCGTAAGCTCTGGCACGTTCGGTTCCACCTGCATCAGGGGAAACCATAACCATGTCGTCTTTACGATGGCGTAATTCATCAAGAAGAACAGGTGCTGCGTAAATATTGTCAACTGGGAGATTGAAAAATCCCTGAATCTGTCCTGCGTGCAGGTCAATTGTGACCATGCGGTGCATACCGGCTACAGCTAAGAAGTCTGCAATCAGTTTTGCGCTGATAGGAGCACGGGGGGAAACTTTTCTATCCTGTCTTGCATATCCATAATAAGGGATAACTGCAGTAACTCTGCGTGCGCTTGCGCGTTTCAGAGCATCCAGCATGAGGCATAGTTCCATGAAATGAAAGTTTACAGGGTTGCATGTAGACTGAACGACAAATACGTCACAGCCTCGTACGTTATCCTGAATTTCAATGCGGATTTCTCCGTCACTGAACTTTTCACGCAGGCAGGGAGTAAGTCGGCTGCCGAGGTGTTCACATATTGCTTCTGAAAGCGCCAGATTCGACGAGCCGCTGATAATCTTGAGTTCACCGTTCATGATGTGGGTCTCCACCTTGGCCTCTCGGGGAAGGGAGTAAATTTGGCTGGGATGGCAGGACTTGAACCTGCGAGTGACGGAATCAAAATCCGTTGCCTTACCAACTTGGCGACACCCCAGCACTGATTATGTAGAAATTCGGACTAGTGCTTAATAAAAAGTATGAATCACAGAGTCTACATTGTGAGCTTTTAATTCGGAAGAAATTTGCTCAGCTAAGCTTTTAGTCCTGAAAAAGGATATTACGCTTGCTCCGCTTCCGCTCATAACTGCTCCGCAGGCTCCGCTTTTCAGCAGATATTCCTTTGTTTCCCTTATAACAGAAAACTCAGGAAGGACAACTTGCTCAAAATCGTTAAGCAAAGTTACCCTCGTTTTGGAGGCCGCTTTGTTATTACTACAGTGTGATGTTGTCAAGTAAAATGAATCTTTTTTTTGCAGATTTTCCGTTCTGACGACAGTGCTCCATGCCTTATAAGCCCATGCTGTATTAACATGGACATCCGGGCAGACAAGCAGTGCTGTCAGTCCTGAAAGGTCTACTTCGCAGGGTGTTAAAATCTCTCCTATTCCCTTAGCCCATGCGGGGCCGTCCAGTAGGAAAAAAGGTACGTCTGCGCCGAGTCCGGTGGCAAGTTTGTTAAGTTCATCATGGGCCATGCCCGGGCTTTGCGGGTGAGAATTTAGAAATCGCAACATTGTCGCGGCATCGGAACTGCCACCTCCCAGACCGGCGCCTGTGGGAGTTCTTTTGGTCAATTCTATATGCAGTCCGGGTCTGAATCCGGTCGCTTCTGCATATTTATCCCATGCTTTATAAATAAGGTTATCTTCCGCCGGAAGATCAAAGTCATCACAATGAATTGTACAGCCTTCAGCTTTTTCCGTGATTGCAAGAGTGTCTGCAAGTGCTGGAAAAGGAAGAAAAAGAGTGTCCAGCTCATGATAGCCGTCTTCTCTTTTTCCGACAATTTTGAGGTAGAGATTCACCTTTGCCGGGGCTGTAAGAATGGTTGCGGTGTTGTTCATGAACAGCTTCATACCCCAAACCTTTTCAGGAAGGAAGTCTCTAACATGCTAATTTTCGACCGAAAAAATTGCACACTATAATATATGAGCGATTTTATTTTATTTAAAAACATCATCGAAGAAATCTAACACAACTTGGCTCATCACACTTCTGTTTTCAGTGATGCAGTGGTTGGATGCTCCTTCATTTGTTGGAGTCACGACAAATTTCTTTTGCTTGTTCGGGAGGTTTTTGAAGCAGAGTTTCTGCTGTCTTTTAACTTCTTCATTAGAATATTCACCTTCGCCGACAATAATCAGTGCCGGGCAGGTTACTTTTGCAGGATCAAATGCGAATCCCTTATTTGCCGGAACAAGCCCCGGGATATTGTTCATTTCAACACCCCATCGCCAAGCGATTGATTTGACAGTGTTTTGTTTGAAAGATGACCATGTTTTTACAATGTCCTCGGTTGCAGAAGCAACGGGCATTGATGCGAAAAGAGGGTAGGCATCGACCACCGCGCTGTTCATGGCAATTGCTTTTATACGGGGATCTTTGACAGCGGTTATCGGAACAAATCCTCCGCCACCGCTCATGCCATATGCGGCAAGTTTTTCGGGATCAGTCTCCGGTCTACTCAGCACATAATCAATAACTTCTTTGATCGGTACATTGGCGTCTGCACGAAAAACTTTTCCTTCGAGTGGGAGCAACCCCTGTCCGGGGAGGTCTACTGTGATAAAATTGTAACCGCGTGCATAAGCTTGAGGGGCAATATAAAAAATAAGATCTTCGGCAAAAGTTTCTCCTCCGCCGAGCATGATGAGTGTTTTTGCGGGCTTATTGCTGTTGCTTGCTTTGCGATAATAGCCGGGAAGGACTGTTCCTTCGAAAGGTATTTCAATATATTCCAGTGGCGGATTAAAGAGCATTCCTGCTTTTTTTAGGAGTTCTCTACTTTGAAGCGCTGTCTTTTTAAATCTGGGATCATCCGGCATCATGGAAATCAGTGAGGCGCGGTAATAATATGATGCACGCTGAAACTGTTCACGTGCGCTGACTTTATGTCCTTCTGTAAGAGATTTTTCACCTCTGGCTTCAACCCGCTGTGCCATGTTTATCCATTCCTGCTGCCAGCTTGCAGCATTGCCTTCTTTAATGTTTGAGGCTGTATAGAATGCTTCACCTATTTCGCAACCGTGGTTCATGGTTGCGCCTAGGATCAAGGCAAAGGCAAAGTCCATTTCTGTGTCATTAAAATGGAGTTTGGCGAAGGATTCATGTGCGTCAAAATCGTCGTCCCCGGCGGCAAAGCTGATGTTTGCCGATAGGAGCAGGGCAACAGTCAGGCACAAGATAGAAGCTGTAAAAAGTCTGATAGGCTGCATAAAGAATTCCTTTTGAATTTATTTCAAGAAATGTTTTTTTAGGAACTTGGCATGCAATTAAGTTATTTACAAGGGGTATTAGAATCATTCTATGGTTCACAGTAAAAAGGGGCATAGCGAACGCTATGCCCCTTTTTTTTGAGTTTTTTTAATACGCTAGAAACGTCATTTATGAGTTACTTCTTAGGAGCAAGTTCTATGGTGCGGAAGATGTTTCTGCCTTGTCTCTTAATAAGCAACATCACTAGTCCGCGGCTTTTGCCTTCGGTGTTTATGATCTTACGCAGTTCGGGAAGGGTGTTTACCTGATGCTGATTTGCTTCAAGTATCACGTCTCCCACAGCAATTGCTGCTTCGTCTGCGGGAGTTCCCTGCTGTACTTCAATTACAAGCAATCCTTCCGTTTTTTCTAAGCCTAAAGCTTTTGCTTCCACTTCACGATCAACTTTACGGACGACAAGACCGAGTTGATCGATTGTTTCTTCTTTAGCTTTCGGTGCGAACTTTTCAGCGGAAACGGTCGTTTTACCGTTTCTTTCGCCAAGAGTGATGATTAGGTTCTTTGTCTGACCTTTGCGCCAAACTTGAACGTCGATCTTTTTGCCCGGAAGAATGGCAGCAATAGTGCGAAGCAAGTCGTTGGTATCGTCAATTTTTGCGCCGCCTACTTCAAGAATAACATCTCCGACTTTCATGCCGCCTTTGTCTGCGGGGTCACCAGGATTAACAGAGCTGACGAGGGCTCCTGTTTTGCTGGAAAGTCCGAGAGCCTTGGCAGTATTAGCATCAGCATCCTGAATAGTTACGCCAAGCCATCCACGGCTGACTTTATTGTTTGTTTTAAGCTGAGATATAACATTTTCAGCCATGTTGCTTGGAATGGCAAAGCCGATTCCCTGACCATTAGCAAGTATCATGGTGTTGATGCCAATCACCTTGCCGTTCATGTCGATCAGCGGTCCGCCACTGTTGCCGGGGTTGATGCTGGCATCAGTCTGGATGAAATTATCAAATGGTCCTGCGCCTATGATGCGGCCTTTCGCGCTGATAATTCCTTTGGTTACGGTGTGTCCAAGTCCAAAAGGATTGCCGATTGCCAGAACCCATTCGCCCACTTTGGCTTTTTCAGAATTTGCAAAGCTTAGGAAGGGAAGTTTCTTTCCAGCGTCAATCTTTAAAAGAGCGAGGTCCGTTTCCTTATCAAGTCCGATAAGCTTGGCTGGGTATTCGCGATCAGCGTTCTGAAGTTTAACTTTAATTTCCTCGGCTGAAGCGACAACATGGTTGTTTGTTACAATATATCCGTCAGCAGAAATGATAAAGCCGGTTCCGAGACCGCCTTGTTTCCGTCTTTGCTTAGGGTTGTTGCCCTTGAATCTGTCTTCAAATTGTTTGAAAAAATCCTCAAAGGGATTTTTTTGGCCGGGAGCGTGGAATTTATTTTGCATGGAGTTGTCTTGCTGCACTGTGTTTACAGTGCTGATGAAAACAACCGAGGGGCCACATTTTTTTGCTAGTTCTACAAAAGAGGGAGGCCCGTTTGCAATGGCAGACATGGGCAGTATCAGTACGGTGATAAGAGTGAAAATACCTAAAATACGTTTTGAATTCATGTAACCTCCTAAGGCGCCGTCAGGAAAACGGTGAAAGCGACGGCATTAATAAAATTATAGGTTTATTTGAACAAAAGTAAATAGGTTAAGGATATTTGTCTTACAGTTGTTTAAAAAAGTTTATCTCTGTATCTGTTTATTAAGCAGGAGGGAGCATGGATAGCGAGTTGATTCATAAATTTATAGGGCAGATCGAAAAAGAAACAGTTGAACAGTTCCAAGAAGTGGAGAACTTATTTTGTTCAAGGGATTTTTCACTTGTAAAAATAGGGGATTGGTTTTCAGTAAAGTTTTCACCGACTTTAGGATATTTGCCGATTTGGAAATATAATCCCATGACTCGCTACTCCTTTCAGCACAAAGCATGGGAATGCAAGATAGGAAAAGCTCGTTTTTTGACGTCTGCATGCCCTTTTTTTGAATTTGTGTGTGAACTGAGAGGATACACGTTGCCCGGAACCATTGCTGCGGATTCTGTTGTTGTGGATGCCGGACCGTGGAACGGTATTTCAGGAATGTATTTCAGCGCAGTTGCTGAGAAAGGAAAGGTTATTTTTTTTGAGCCTGACAAGCAAAGCGCTGATTTTATAGATTCTGATATTGATAAAAACGGATTCACCAATTGTGAACTTGTCAGGAAGGCCCTTTACAGCAAAAGCGGTGAAGTCGGATTTAAGCACAAGTCCGGCGGGGAAAGTTGTATCGCTAATGCTACGATTGCCGACACCGTACAAGCGATCACCTTGGACGATTTAGTGGCTGAACATGCTCCCAGCGGTGTTGATTTTTTCAAAATAGACATAGAAGGCGCGGAGGTCGATATAGCGGATGATATCGCCCGTTATATCAGTGAAAATCCGCAATCATGGGCGGCTATCGCTTCATATCATGAAGTGGGGGGTGTGAGAGCCTCCAGCCTCTTAGAAGAACGCTTTGCCGCGTATCCTTATTTGGTTTTTAAAACGGCCTATCCTTATCATGAGACAACATTTGTCGCTAACGTAAAGAATGAAGCTGTTGCTCAGAATATTAAGAAAATGACGAGCTTCGCTGTCGGTTGGAAGGCTATTGATAAGGATGTTGCGCGGCAGGGGGGATGAGGTCTTTTTACATAATCTTAAGCACGAGCAAAGCTGAACTGTTACTTCTTTGTCTGTCAAGCCAGAGAACGGTTTGCATGCTCTGAAATAATTGAACTTGCTTTTGTTATAGAAATAATTTTGGGCTGTTTTTTAGAGTAGGCAAATAACTCTTGTTTGGCGTAACTTCGGCAATTTCTTTGAGCGATAAATTATAACAATTTTTTCATAAAGATTTTGTCTTTAGGGATTTGAAAAGAAAATTCAACTTGGTCTTCATGGATATTGCGGCAACAAACATTTCCGCCATGCCCTTCAATGATTTTTTTTATCGTGTAAAGTCCAATGCCACAGCCGTTAACGTGTCTTTCATATGCGTTACGTCCTCTGAACCCACACTTCCAGAGGTTGGGATATTCATCTCTGTTGAGTTTCATGCCTTTGTTACGTATTTTGAATTCAACCTCAGATCTTACATCATTGATATATATGTAAATAGTAGATGAACCGAAAGAGTATTTGATTGCGTTTATAAGGTAATGGCTAACGGCGCTTGCTATGGCTTCATCGTCTCCCCAAACATTAAGGCTTGGTAAACTGCATTCAACCGTGACTTTAATATGTCTTTCATCAATCTCGCTTTGATACTGATTTAAAACATTATCGACGACGTCGATAAAGTTAAAGTGATTTCCATTTGTAATAGAGTAGTTAGGGTCTACAACAAGTCCTAGATTAGATGCATGTCTATATGCTGCCCATATTTCATTTTTAGCTTCTTTAATCTTGTCTATAGCCATAGGGCCTTCGTATAGTCCTTTTATAACATTATTCAATTTTGGTAACGTGGATTGAACTGAGCTCGCAAAGTCATGTCCTACTTCTTTTACATAATTTTCTAAAGTATGGAGTCTGTTAATTAGATCATCCATATCAGAAACTTTTTTAGAAAGGAGAATTATTTCTGAAAATCGTGGAGCTAAAGATTGTGGGAGTTCTTTTAACGAGGCATTTCTTTGAAAGGCTATAGCAATAAAAAATTCTGAAGAAAGTTCAAATGGAATAAATAGTATTTGATTAACAGCGTTTCTACGTTTGATTAGGGGGGCTATTTTTTTTAAAAGGTCGTCACTAATTTTATGAACGTGTGGTCCTTTATAGTATTTTGCGCATTCATCGATGAGCCGAAAGACTAGTTGTTTTTCTCCTCCTTCAAGGGGAGATTTATCAATGTTAGAGCAAGACAAGAGACTACAACTGTGTGCTGTTTGGCATTTCATGAGGATTGACGCCGATAAGTTGAACTCATCATTAACTTCTTCTAGTAAAACGTCGACCAAGCTCCATATTCCCTCAGAGCTTTCGTCAATGTGAATAGTGTCATTATCTAAGAACATCATTTACCCTTTTTTCAAAATGAGAAGGTTGAATTGGTTTTTTACAAAAGAAAGCTAATTTATCGAATGACAATCCTTCTACTTCGTGGCGGGTACCAGTAAGAACTCCAATTTGGGTGGTGGGATGGTCTGTTAATATTTTGTTACAAATATTAACCCCTGTTGTTTTGCAATTTTGAGTTTCCTGAGCACTCCAGAGGTCTCCAGATCCAATTTGCATGTCGACAATTGCTAAATCAATTTGAGTTGCAGCAAGTTTTGTAAATGCATCTTTGGCATTTACAGAGTACATAATATGATAGTTTTCCATAAGAGGGAGAAATAGATCTTCCATTTTTCTACTTTCATCATCAATAAGAAGAATGGTCTTTTTTCCAGAAGAAAGGGCTATTTGTTCAATTTCGTTCCAGTCATCTCCAAGATAATTTTTCTTAGACATCTGACTTCCATAGTGAATAGTAATTTTAGTATTCCATCTTTCGTCAATTATGGAAGAGACTTTTTCATCCTCTAAAACTTTTTGTAAAGGACGAATACATTGCTTTAACCAGTAAGGAATACTTGATTCTTGGGGAGGGCTCACAACAACAATGAATTCAATGCTTTTTTTGTTATTTCGAGTGACGTATCTCATGTTATGGTGAAGTTGCCAGTCTTGCGTAATGTTATGTTTAAACCAGTGCCAGCATGAGGTTGAATCCATTTCTTTATATTTAGCATTTAAAGTTGATATCGGCGCTCGACTTGGGCCAATATCTAACTCGTCAATCAATCTAAGCAACGCTCCAACGTTTTTTTCGTGTCCACTAAGATCACCTAAATTAACTCTACGATGAGCTCTGCATATTTCTTTAACGATTGCAATAGTAGAAGGGGCTATGTCCAGCGAAGCTAAAAAACTAAAATTGGAAGCAACATATTCATCTATTAAATCGTGGTGATTCTCACGAATAAAGTTTTCAGCGTATGTTGGGTCTGAGATAAGCTCAAGACCTTTGAATATGGATTTTGTTTCAAGGTCTTTGAGAGGAATTGTCATTCCTATATCGTGGAGACAAATGGATAAGTATAAATAAAAAGCCTCATTTTCTTGTAATTTAATTCCACCATCTATGAGATTATTGGCTATAGTAACAAGGTTTTCAATATGAGTTGATCCATGAAGCGTAAAGAAGCTGAATCTTGGATTAAAGTCCATAACACTAGAACAATGTTTTTTTACAGCATCAACAATTATTCTTTGGTCAGGGGAAAGAACTTCATATAGTAAAAATTGTTCTTGCATGTTTTTTGTCTTATTGTTGATTATAGGTTAAGGCGAAATAAATTTTATTTCTTTATTTTTTAGGCTGCTGGCGAATAAGCCAATTCATCAATTAGTGGTGTATGTTTTATGCGAAATGTAAGGTTGATAATATGATAACTAATAATGCATCAGCACAGTTAATGTTCATATAATAACATTCCGTGAGTGTTGTGTAAATATGGCATTATTGAAGTAAAAAATTGGCCCAGAGTGTTTTGATCATAATAATTGGTGTTGCTATACAGTAGAAGTTTCTTAGCCTATTCCCCACAAAAAAAGGCCGGCTACCTTTCGATAACCGGCCTCAGAATTGCTGTCGATCTATACTTATAAGACGACCCTCATTCTAATATAATTATTTTAGACTCTTATAATCATCCTTCTTGCGGAAACATGCAAGAATCAGGGCTGCGAGAAATAGTCCTGCAAGCTCAAAAGTGAAATTAGCTTCTGAGTTTAGTACACACCCGGAGCCAGAGGTGTCAGTACCTAGTGCAATCGGGTCTGTAATCTGACCGAGGGCTGGATTTTCGTCATACTTACCATTATCTTTCACAACAAAATGTGCATAATAATGATCTCCGGTAATGATTTTATCACTGGGTAAAATATGATTGCCGGAAAGATCTGTCAGCCACCACGACCCGTCAGAGTAAATCGGGCCCGTTGCAGCGTAATTACCGAAGAACGCAGATGTTCCGTTGGATTCATAAAGCTTAATTAGCCGTAGTGCCGTCGGTGATCCCGCAGGCAGGCTGTTGGAATTTATCATGAAAACTCCGTACCCGCCATTGACATTGATGGAAGCATTGAAGGAGCAAACTGTTGAGTACGTAGTGAAATCCTCAACAGAGTATGTGGTCTTCAGTTCGCTGGCTCCCATATCTTTAGAACCAAACTCGTCAACTGTGACTGTAACACCTGATTGCTGTGAAGGGCTTGCTCCAATCACTGCATGGTTTTCAGTATCTATACCGATCTCAAGGTATCCATTGGGCTGGGCTATCCTGTTGAAGTTCATCAGGGTTGCTCCGGCACGGTCTTGTAGTCCAAATCCATAGGCTCCGGTAATTCCAACTAATCCTGCGGCGTAAGTATGATAATTTGTTGGGTTGCCAGGTTGGGCCTTGCCGTAAATATAACCCTTTCCAACTGGAGAAAGCGGTACGCTATATGCCCCTCCGGTAGACTTAAGGCCTCCGTACCATTCCGCGCTTGTTATATCCCCGATTGGAATATTTTGAGCTGAAGTTGCATTGAATTTTACAGGACTTCCTGCGAGTCCCCAGCTTAGCCCTGCAAGCAAATCACCGACTACCCATCCATAAAAATCATTTTCGACTCCGGTAGTGGTTGTAACTCCATAGGTATATGCAGGGTTGTTGCCGTAAATTCCGGTAGACGCATTGAGAGCCGCAAAAGTTATGGTAACGTTAACTGCACCGACACCTTGCCCTGTATTCGCTCCCGCACCGGCTACTGTTCCGTCTCCGGACCCGGCCTGCGCGGTCATGGTTGCGTCTCCGTTTGCACCAAATTTTACAAGATAATCATAACTTTGAGTTTGATTCCTCGCTTCTCGATCAGTTGCCAATCCGCCGTTATTTGCGGGTTGCCCGCCTACTCCGGCAAAAAAACCTTTAATTTTTATAGGCTTATTGTTGGTTGTTGTAGACGCGAAAAGTGTTGTTTTTAGATAGTTTGTCCAATCATTGAACTTTCTAACTTTGTCAGCTGAGGTTGGGGATAGGACACGAGTAAAATTTGTACTGGGGAGCTTGTCGGAAGCAGAGGGTCTTACTGTTGAGTAATTTTCTATGGTTGTTTTGCCAAGAATATCTGTAAGAAGTTCACTGGAAACCGAGGTCATCAATGGGTTGTTGGCAATTGTTGATGTGGCATTTTTGACCGTAAGTGATAATGCTATCGCTGCATAATCAATATAAGTAAGATTTGTATTGATTATAGGCGTCATCACGCCTCCCACTGAGCCGCTTTCAATATCAAGCTCCATAGGCTGAAAGCGAATCCCTAAGCTTGGATCATTTGATGTTGGTTCCGTTGAAGGCTGCGTGCAGCCAAATGAACCCATAGCTTGATCATAAGAAATATAAATTCTTCCAGAGTTGAAGTCGCTGATAAGCACCGCCGGGACTCCCGCCGGAACTCCGGTGGCAATTGAACTGGAAGAGGTCAGCTCTGACATCTTATATGAGCGCGTCGTGCTCAAGGCTATGCCGGTCCCTTCTGCGTTATTATAGGTTCCTGTTATGCTTGGAGCTGGAGTAGCCCCCACACAATTGTAGAAGGTAGCGTAAACTTTATCCGGATCATGTTTAGCGTTAAGTTTGAATACTATTGGTATAGCAGCGGCATAAATAGAGGCTGGTAACGACAGAAACAAAATTAAAGCAAAACATAATGTTCTCATAGTTCTTCCTTCTTTAGTATGTGTAAAAAGATACTCTTTGGAACTGCATTGTGAAATTTGTTACACTTTAATGTACTATTCAATGTAATTATTAATACAACTACTATTGATTTAAAGATTTATAATACGCACATTTACACGAAGTAAACTTGATTGTTGTTTGATAAGAAAAGATGTTTAAGGTACTAACCTCATTGATATTTATTTTAGTGTCCCTTTTTTTAAAATAAAAAGATTATGATATAAAAAGTACATTCGTAATGCATTGATTTTCGAAACAGGACGGGCTAATGGCAGGCGCGATCAGTTCTTAACAAAGTGTGCGGTTTGAATCGCTTGGAGCTTCTTTCCGTTCAATTTCTGTATAGTCACGCACTACTTCGGCCACTCGGATTCTGTATGAATGAAACAGTTTTTCTTTTCCTGTTTGCTGTCCATGTCTATGTTCCAAAAGATTGCGCCAGACTTCGATGTCAGCTTCATTTTCCCAAAAAGAAAGGCTGAGTACTTTGTCTTCTTCGACTAGGCTTTGGAACCTTTCAATAGAGATGAACCCTTTTTGATCTTGCAGAAAGACGCGAAGCTTTGATGCTATTTCAAGGTATTCTTCTTTCCCTTCTTTGGTGGGGGTTACTTCAAAAATTACGGCTAACATATGTTTCCTTATTCTCTTTATTCGGGGTAGTTTTCAAGTTTAAGTAATTGTTCTTTGGCTTTCAGCCCATGCGCAAAACCTGTCAATTTGCCGTTGCTGCCAATGACACGGTGGCAAGGTACAATGAGTGGAAGGGGGTTTTTTGAATTAGCCATTCCCACAGCTCTGCAGGCTTTTTTATTACCTATGGCAATGGCGATATCTTTGTATGTTCGTATCTCTCCGAAAGGGATAGCGTAAAGTTGTTCCCAAACTCGTTTTTGGAAATCAGTACCTTGTGGATTTAAAGTGATGTCGAACTGTTTTCGTTGTCCGGCAAAGTATTCAAGTATCTGTTCCTTGATTGTTTCAAAAAAGGAGTCGTTTCGTTGCCACTTGTCCGAAATTTCGAAATTCCGTTTACCCGCCTCAGTGACCATGTGCAGGTTAGAAAGTCCTAATTCGTTACCTACTAGGATTATTTCCCACAAACGAGTCTTGAATTGAGTGTAATATATCATTTTAATTTTCCTTTGCTGTCGAATTCCAAAGGGAGAGAGTTTTGTCTTTTGCAAAGCGCGCGTTGATGTCCGTAAAATCTGTATCAAGGTCAAACCTTCGATGTCATGATGAGCGATTCTACTCTTTCTCTTTTCGAAAATATAGGTACACCAAAAAACCAATAAAAACGAATACCCAAATGTTTAAAATAGTATCCAACAAGCTCGCGTTCATTACTCCGCTCCTTTTTTTGTTTTTGCTGCTTCCATTTTTAACGATTTCAACAGGCACACCATTAGCAGGAGCACAATAAACACGAACGGGTTCGCGCTCAGGGCGATGATTGCCTTTACCGCCTCAATGCTGTCCGTAAGTATCATGATTAACCCCAGTGCTCCGAGGATGGCGCCCCATGTGAGTTTCATCTTTGTGGGAGGATTTTGGTCGCCCCCTACGGAGAACATTGCCAAAACATATGCGGCACTGACTACGCTTGTTATGATAAACAGCAGAGCTGAGGTCAGGGTGAGTAATGAGGTGATGGTTGCGCCGGGCAGTGTTTCCAAAAGTGCAAACGTGGAACCGTTGATATTTGTCTGCACAATGGTGGGGTCATATACCTGATTGTAGGTTTGGAAAAACCCCATTGCGCCCAAAATGCTGAACCATAAGAGTGAAAAGCCCGTGGGGGCTAAAAGTACGCCAGCTAGGAATTCGCGAATGGTTCTGCCCTTGGAGATGCGCGCTATGAACACTCCCACAAACGGCGCCCAGGCTAGCCACCAGGCCATGTAGTTCAATGTCCAGCTTGAAAACCAGTGTTGCACCGTGTCATCCCAGAAAGTATACACCGCGAATCCGTGGGGGAAAAAGTCCGTAATATAGACGCCCATAGTTTGTACTACCGTGCCCATGAGAAAATGCGTGGGGCCGGCGAGCAACACATACAGCAGCAAGGTCACCGTAATGATGATTGCCGTGTTGGAGAGTGTGGCCATGCCAGAACCAAGGTCGCGCATGAGCGGTAATAAATACGCCACGAACAGGACTGCGAATATTATCAGTGAAAGGGGAAGGCCTGGGTCAGCAATGCCTAATATTCTTACGATGCCGCTTTGCGCTTGGAAAACACCCATGGCGAATGACCCGGCTAAGCCGATAGCTATGGCGTAAATTGTCAGCACGTCCACCACGAAGCCTGTTGGCTTGGCCCACCAGCTTTTTCCGAAAACAGCGTTGATAGGCGCGCTCAGCAATTGTGGCTTGTTATGCCGAAAACCGAAATATGCGATCACAAGTCCCACTAATCCATAAATGGCCCAAGCGTGAAATCCCCAATGAAAAACCGTTAAACTAAGTGCGTTGGTGGCCGCTTGTTGTGGTTTCATTAATTGGCTCATGAAATTGTAGTGAGTCATTGGTTCTGCAACGCCGTAAAAGAGCAGGCCGACACCCATGCCTGCGGCGAACATCATGGATAACCAACTGAATGTGGAGAACTCAGGTCGATCATCGTCCGCACCCAGACGGATTTTTCCGGCAGGACCCAAAGCTAGCACCACACAGCACACAAGCAGTATCGTGACCGTGAGCATCACAAACCAGCCTCTGCTCTGAAAAAGGGTACGCACTGTGGTGTCGGCGAAAGTTGCCAAGCCGGCGATATCAATTATCCCCCAAATCATTACTGCGGATGTTAGGGCCATGGCGGTAAGAAAAGTAGCATTGCGTAGCATAACGTCTCCTGACTCCAAAATGGGAAATGATAGCAGTTTATTATAATAATGAGAAAAATGCTACTTGTGAACGGCTTCCGGTTATTCCGGCAACTTTTCGAAATGATCAAAAGAGTGCGCTGCTATGGGGAAAAATACTTGAGGTTGACTTGTCTATTGAAGAATTTATAGAAAACGGAAGATGAAAAAATAAAAATAGCCACAGTTCTTGCGGGTAACCCAGATAACTCTTTAATTAAAAATTATTTCAAATATGGAGATCTAATAAATAATGTCTATGAATAATTCTACGCAAAATGATCAGATTGAGGAAGCGCTTGCGCAGCTTGAAGAGCATCTTAAGGAATGTAAGAACAATGATGATTCCAAAGGGCGTGGGCTAACTCTTTTTGAGATGGCACAGATAGAGATTTCCAGAGATAATAAGGAAAAAGCTTTGCTCATGCTGATTGAGGCCTATTCTCTAGTCAAAGATCTTGGAGATTTATCCTACATTTGTCCTATCGGTGAGCTTCTTGGTCAGCTTCTTTATGTTTCAGGTAGCCGTGAAGAAGGGCTGAATATGGTTCGTGAGGCCTTTGTAGGATTAAAAGAGATGGGTTCTGACGACGAGGCAGCAAATACCGAAAATTTGATGGATGCAATGCTGGCACATTCTCTTGCTAATCCTTTACCAGCACCTGATGCTGAGTAGATTTGCTTGCCAAGTTCGCAGTTATTTTTCAAAAACGAAAAAAGGCTGGTTATCGAAAGATAACCAGCCTTTTTTTATTTAATGATAGGCATGAGCAGTTTTGAACTGCTGTTCCTGCATGTCAAGTCAGAGAAGTCGCTTGTATGCGTTGAAATGATTGAATAAAAGTTAGTATTGGGAACCTTTTTTGATGATTTTCCGGTTTTTTAGGGGGTGGGAGGTTCCTCTTAACAGGTTTCAATCGTTGAAATTAAACCATTGTCATACATCTTTTGAACTATTGGAAATAACTCGTGCATAGGGACGCCGATTCTATCACTAATGCTGATTAAATCGTTTGTCCCATCCGCGTACGCAAGAAAGTTCATCATCGCATTTACTGTGCCATAATGTCCCTTCTGACTTATATTGGGATATAATCCTCTTTTGCCAAGTTGAGGTTCACATAAATTGTTTACTTTGTATGTGTAATTTTTTTCAATAGAGGTAATACTTTCTTTAACAAGTTGATATCCTCCACTTAGCCCTGCGGCAGTTACTAAATCTAAATTATCTAATGAAGTGTGATACTCTGGATACGTATTGTATTTGCTTCGACATAGTCCTACGATGGGTAAATCAACTCCCGGACTACAGAATTGACGCTCATCACTGCCACGTTCTAAAAAAGAATAAGTAGTGTTGTTCTTGAAATCATATTTAAATAGGTTTTTCACAACGCGATCTGAGAGAGTCTCTCCGTACCTAGTTTCAATATTAGAATAGTGTCTTTCATCTCCGATACATGAAAGATTAAATCCTGCTATCGTGTTCTTTTTTAATTGTTCAAAATTTTTAGAAATATACGTAATAGACCCAATTGTTTCAGGTATAAGTATTATTCTATAGCTGTATCTTCTTTTTTTCTCAAGAAGCCATTTTCCTATATATGCTAGGACAGATGGCCCTGAAAGTTCATTGTTAGCCATAGAAGGGTGACAAACATAACTGGAAAGCAAAATCTCTTGGTCAGACTCTCCCGGGATGAATGTTTCAGCATAAGTCAAACTCCCAGGCTCAAGAGTGCTCTTTATTACGACATGGTAATCATCTTCTTGTAATTTTTCGCGATCGTTATGAGTTAAACAAAATCCCCAATTCTTATTATAGTACGAAGTCACATATGGGATAGCATCTGGTTGCTCTGCAATTGAATGCAAATTCTTTTCTAATTCAGCCAAAGGCATTCTTTTGTCTATAGGCGTAGAATAACCAACTACATGAAGATTATTCTTCTTAAAGTCTACGATGCGTACGCCCTTAGAATTTTTAATATATGCATCTTCAATATTCCACTCATTTGGTATTTCCCAGTCAAATACTTTTGTTCCACTAGGAATTTCAACCAAATTTAATGGAAGTGTTTCTGAAATAATTCGCAAGGTTTCACGAACTCCGTTGCCCGTGAGACTTCTGCATATTGGGAATAAATCTCTCACAAGAGATTTAATTTCTGCACCAATTGTGAACTCTTTAGTTAGCATATTCATAATTAGACTTTAGTTGCCTCAATGATAAAAGCAGAACATAAAAACATTCCTTTCCATGAAGAGGGGTTATGTTCAAGTTTTATTGCTTCCTTTCTAAATTGTAGAGGCATACTATCTGCCAAGTATGGCATCGAAGGATGGTAGTGATACCAGAGAACATTCACATCTTGGAAATTGTGCTTATTAAAAAGCTCGATGACCTCAAAGGGGTTATGAAATTTTGAAAGAATTGTATCAAAACCTACGCCCTCTTGTCCGCCATCGTTGCTTCTGGTTGGGGGCATGTCGATGCGAATTCGACTGTTGAGATCTTCTTCAACTTTTTTTAAAAGTGACTTGTCTACTCCATCCAAGAGATCATTCAAAATAAAATCAACTGTATGTCTATTAAAGGAGAATAGTGAAAATAGTTTATTTCTAAATTCTATAAAAACCTTTCCGCCTTTTTTTACTAGTCCACCAATATTATTTAAAACAAAATCATCATTATCTATGTGGGGCATTACTCCCATTGCCATTGCAGCGTCAAACTTTCCATCTTTTACTGCATGCAGATATGTTGTTGGATCTTGAATATCTCCCCAGAAGATTTTGCTGGGATCTAATCCATTGTCTTTCATCGTTTTTTTGGATCTTTCTACCATTTTATTAGCGATATCAAATCCAAATATATCTATTCCAGTTTTAGCTAGTGTCGCTAGGGGAGTTCCTTCACCAACTCCAACTTCAATAACTTTTTTAATATCATTTTTTACAAAAGAATTCATAAGTAGCTGCAATCTGAAATAGTTGGCAGGGTAGTCACACTGAATGTTCTGGATGTTTTCGCGTTCATACTGTTCTGAATACCCCTCAGCTACGCCATCATAAAAATTTTCTACTTTTGCAGACATTATATCTCCTGAATTGTTTTAATGAATTTATTAATTCTTGTATGATATAATTAAAATGGGTGCAAGTTCATAAGCCCGTTTGTAATTCCGATTCCAAATTCAAAACAGTAGAAAGACAAAGTATGCGAGAATTTTTGCAACTGCCCAATCAAGATTACCAATACACCGTGACCGAACAATTTTATCGAGGATAAGTTTTAAGTTGGTTGAAAGAATTAACTGAAAAGGGCTGATCTTTTTCTCTTTAATGGTAGGTACGAGCAATTTTGAACTGCTGCCCCCTTGCATGTCAAGCACATGTTAACGGTTCTAGTAGTTTGGATTAATTAGTCTTTTTTCTTGAGGGTCAACATTTTTCAGTGATGTTATAGGGGTGTTATAGGCATTGGTTGACCATGCACAAAAAAAGGGTCTAGGAATTGATCCTAAACCCTTGAATTTACTTGGTAGGTACGAGCAGCTTTGAAATAATTGGATGGGGTTCTGTACGCAGCTGTAATTGCCGCTCTCTATAACTCCCAGTTCCTGAAGGTCGATGTTTTGGTGTTCGTGTCGTAAAGCTGTTCTCGATTATGGCTGAACGAAATAATCTTCTAAATTATCAGTGTCCACAGTCTGTTCAATAATAATGGTCGCTCCGCCGAGTACGAGGAATTCAGACAAACCCACATGCCCGTTGTTGTGGATATCCTCAGCCCAGTCATAGGTGTAGCCTAGTTTAGTCCAAGGGTAGGGTGTTGAGCCGCTGTAGCTGGTGGCATTCAGGTTTTCAAACCACTCTTTAAATGTATATTCGTGGTTGGGATCTTTAGAGCTGACATATTCATGAATTTTCTGGGATATTTCTTGAATTTGGAATCGGCTTTTCTTCCATGGATACTCAAGCTGTGCTTCATGATCGCTTGGGTCCGGGTCGGGACTGGGTCTGAACAGGTCAGAAGGTTTAACCCAGAACTCTATGAATTTTACTTTACCGTTGTCTTTGGGAAGTCCAAGTAATTGTTCAATTCTTAGGATTATTTCTGCGTGTGAATCCGGCCAAAATTCATTGCTGCTGAAAAAAGTCTTTAACTGCGGACTTACCGTGATCCATAAATTATCTGTGCTGCCAAGTGTATAAGTTTGGCCTTCTCCCCAACCTTTATTTGAAATATAGGTTCCGACCCAACTACACACCAATACATGGTTTTCACCGTAAATTTCTTTCCATTGCAGGACTGTGGGTATGTTTTTATTGTCTGGTGAAGATATTCCCACCAACGATCGAGATATCTCGTCCGGTTTTGCTATTCTAGCATCAGAAATTGCAGCATCGTACAAATTGTCTATTGAATCGGCATATATTGCTGGGGGATAAGCTGAAATAAATAAAATAAATATCACTAGGAAATGATAGTATATCTTTTTTTGCATGTTTTTTTCCTTCGAACAATGCTGTAGTAGGCTCGGGTGGAGGTAGTGCAATTACGAGTTATCAAATTCGACACTTGTTCGCTACTATTTGTTTAGCGCGGGTGGTTTTTCAATATTATCAAGCGGAATGCAGAATATGAAGATAAGTTGACTGGAGAGCCGCAAAATGTTCCCCGCAATATATCCCAAAACGAAAAAAGGCTGGTTATCTTTCGATAACCAGCCTTGTTCTACCTAATGGTAGGCACGAACAGCTTTGAACTGTTGACCCCTTGCATGTCAAGCAAGTGCTCTACCCCTGAGCTACGCGCCTATGTTTGTCTCAACGGAGACGATAACTACTTGAGGTAGTGTTCTCTGTCAAGCAAGAAAAATATTTTTTTAATGATTGTGGACGGTTCATAAAATAAGGATTTCTTTTTGTACGTTTAGGGTGCTAAGCATAGCTTTGCTCGTCGTGTGTAAAATTAATCTGAATTTACGCAGTTTTTTGCGTATTTAGTCTTTTCTAAGGGATATCTCTTTGATAGTAAGGTTCTTATGAGTCGGCAGAATGAATCAAAAATATACAAAATAGGTCAGGCGGCAAAACTTGTCGGCTTGAAATCTTACGTGCTGCGTTTCTGGGAAGGGGAATTTGAGCAGCTTGAGCCTATTCGCACGCCGTCAGGTCAGCGTCTTTATAATGAAGAACATGTTCAGCTTATCGCTCGCATCAAGATGCTTCTGCATGATGAGGGGCTTACAATTGAAGGTGCTCGAAAACGGCTGGATTCATTTGATCCGCAGAGTGATGCGGAAATGACAGCTGAAATTGTCGGGAAAAATTCTGCCGAGCAATTGCCTTTGTTTGGGATGGATAAGAATTCCGACGGTTCTTTTGATACTGCAATTCTTAAGGAAATCCACGCTGAATTGCTTGTTGTAAGAAAACTACTCGATTAATATACTCGTCATCCCGTCTACTTTTTTTTATTACATCATAGCCGCACAACTAATTCATATCTCTCATATTTTAGAATATGGTGTTTTCTGACGATCTTTAACTGTTTGTCGTAGAAATGTGCGGGAATGATCTTGTATCTCTTGAATGAAGATATAGGCAGAAGGCTACGAAGGCGGCAAGAAATCCCGGTAAGATCGGTTCCCATGGAATTTCGTAGAAAACAGGATTGACCATTGAAGCCCCGTAAAGGGTGGCAAAACAGGCTATAAACGACAGATAGAACGATCTGGACAATGCCCCAGCCGCAGCTATTACCATACCAGTCCAGAATATTTTCTCCGGTAAAATATGGCCAATGTGTATGTACATCTGCCATGAAATCAAAATTGAACCAATGGCAGCCGCAGCTTCGAGGATAGGTGAAAATTTATTGCCGTCCATAATCAGCATTACAGCGCGTGGAATCAAAAAGCATGAGTAGACACAAAGACCCAGTGAAAAGGGAAATATGTAGAAAAATGCTTCTGTCATGTATGGCAGATCCGGGTCCGGATGCAGCATGTTTGTGAGAAATCCTTGAAAATGTGCGTAAAATAAAAACGAGCCGACTAAAGCCACGATGCTGGGCCATAATATGGCGGATGGAACTTTTCTGTGCGGTTTAAGATCAAATTTTTTAGCTAGATAGAGTGGTATAATTGCGCCGAATATAGCCAAGTGACCAAGGCAGAAATATAAAAGTACGGGATCTTTTAATCTGGTCGCAAATCTGTAACCAAGCATTTCCGGCCAGTTTCCCAAAAGATGATTTAAAAATGCGGGTAGTTCTGCCATGGTGAAAAGGTAGGTTGCATACGTGACAAGGCATGTAAGGGCGAAAGACCATTTTTTTTGCATGTCGATTAATTGCCTGATTTCGGGAATATTGGCAATAAAAAAGGGTTAGATGTGTTTTATGCTGAGTAAAGAGTCTTCTTATTGGTCCGGGCATTTTGTTTTGTTATATTTATAGTTTGATTTTTTTCGCTGACAGGCTATGTTAGGAGTATGGCGATTTGCCTAAATATTTATGCAATTATGTAGGGAGAATGCACCCATGAGTAAACCGATTAAAATAATTGGGATAGTGGTCGCGAGTCTGGTTGTTGTCGTTGTTGCCGCAATGGTGCTCGCGACAATTTTTATTAACCCTAATGATTACAAAGATGAAATTTCTAAAGTCGTGCGCGATAAAACAGGGCGCGAACTTACTTTTGACGGGGATATCAAACTTTCGGTTTTCCCTTGGGTAGGAGTGACTACTTCAGGAGTGACTCTTTCAAATGCTCCGGGCTTTTCGGAAAAGAATATGTTCAGCCTTAAATCCGCAGATGTAAGCCTTAAGTTGCTTCCTCTTCTTTCGGGAGATGTGCAATTAAGGCGGGTTGACGTTGAGAATCTGGTTTTAAATCTTATGCGGAATAAAGCCGGAGTAACTAACTGGGACGATTTGATTGCTAAAGAAAGCGAGACAACAAAGCCGGAGCCTTCCGCTGATGACGCTAAAAGTGATCTTAATATTACTTTGGGTGGCCTTCTTATCGAAAATGCCCAAATTGTATGGGATGACCGTAAGGATAATGTCAGGCAGGCCGTTGATGATTGTGATATTTCAATTGATGAATTTGCTCCCGGGGAGCCGTTTAATTTTAAAGTGCACGTGCTCCTGTCTTCAACAAAGCCGGAAATTGTAGCGGATACCACCACATCAGGGATTGCAATTCTGTCGTCAGATTTTAAATCTTTCTCTGTTAAGGATTTGAAAGTTCTTGTGGACGCAAAGGGAGCAGCTGTTCCCGGTAATAAAGGTCAGGTTAAGCTCTCTGGAGACGCAGCCCTTAATCTTGCTGCCGGAACTGCTGACGTTGGTAACCTTATCCTTGAAGCTTATGGTATGAAAGCTGAAGGCTCTTTTAAGGGCTCAGGGATGGGAGGAGACAAGCTTAAGTTTACTGGTGATATGAGTGTTCCCGGATTTAATCTGAAAAGCACTCTCGAGCAGATGGCATTTGGAGTTAAAACTTCCAGTAATAAGGCCTTAACTGCTGTCGGTCTTAATTTTTCCGTATCTGGAACGGCAAAGTCTGTTGAAATTTCAAATTTACTGATCAATCTGGATGAAACAATTATTAAGGGTGCTGCTTCGTTTGCAAACCCTGATCGTCCCGATGTTAAGTTGGCTGTCGATGTGGATAAATTTAATCTTGATAGTTATCTGCCTCCTGAAGAAGCTGGCAAAGCTGATAAAAAAGCGACAGCGGGTGTAAAATCTGAGAAAAAAGGTGAGTTGTTTCCTGTTGAGTTTTTACGCAAGTTGACTTTGAAAGCTGATCTTAGTGTTAAGCAGTTGATAGCCGGGAAGGCTAATTTGACTAATGTTATTGTCGTTGCCCGCGCAAAGGGCGGAGTTTTGAACATCAAGCCGCTTTCCCTGAATGCAGCCAAAGGCGCGTTTACTTCTACAGCCGTTTTGAATGTGACCGGAGCTGTTCCGACAATGACGTTTAACGGTGCGCTTACCGGACTTGACGGTGAGGCTCTTTCACAAGAAATGACAGGAAAAGACAGTTTCTCCGGTAAAATGGGATTTACTACCAATCTTGCAAGCAGAGGGAATGACGTTAAAGTTATTATTGCTAATCTGAATGGGAATCTTGGGTTCAAAGTTCTGGACGGGTATGTGTCCGGTTTTGATATCCTGTTTCTGGCAGGAGATGCGTTTTCGATCCTCACAGGCGGGGTGATTGGTCATAGAAATAATAACAGAACAGAGTTTGGCGAAGTTTCCGCGACAGCGAAGATTGATAAAGGTGTTGCCGTCAATAAAGATTTAGTACTCAAATCTCCTCTGCTTCGAGCCGATGGGGCCGGTAAAATGGATCTTAATACGATGACTTTGGATTATGCACTTGATGCTAAAATCGTAGGTTCTCTTGAAGGGCAGGGCGGAAAAAGCAGTAAGGATCTTGTCGGCCTGACAGTTCCTGTAAATATTACCGGTGCGGTCGCGGACCCTTCAATTATGGTCGATTTACCACGCTTTGCAGTAATTCTTGCAAAGTCCGGTTTTAGTATTGTTGGTAATGTGCTTGAAGGAGTTCAAAACACATTGGAAGGTATTGGTAAGACTTTTACCGGTAAGAGTGGAGAGAAATCTACAACCGAACCTGATAAAAATCCTGTAAAAAAAATAGGTGATACCATTAAAAGTCTATTTTAATGAAAGATAGGCGTTTGGTGTGAAATAATAATTATAATGTATTAAAATTAGGGGCTTGTCTTATTTATAAGGGCGGGCCCTTAATTTTTTAATTATCTCCGACAATGTCTGGCAGGGGCTGACGGGTTGAAACATTAGTCTATACTCATCAGTTGATAATAAACCGGAGAGAGGTAATGAAAGAGAATTTGTTATATGAGGCTATGGTTCGCGAGATGGATAGTGTCCGGCTGGGAAATAAAAGCCCCGAAAAGGCTGCTCTCAGTGTTCTTAAGGAATTTTCTAATGATAGAGTGTATATTTCGACTCGTTTTGTAGAACATGCAAAACTTACGGAAAAAGTGATTAAGCTTAAAAATTATGGCATAGAAAATGCCGATATAGCGGACAGACTGGGAATTACACAAAGGCATGTGAGGAGAATCTATTCCAGTATGAATAATTGATTTTTGAATAATTTTCTTTTTACACCAAAAAGCCCCGATATAATATCGGGGGCTTTTTGGTGTGAAATATTTTAAAGTCTTTTCAGGTTAGGTCCAGTCCAGAATAACTTTCCCAGACTGCCCCGTACGCATAACGTCAAAACCTTTTTGGAAATCATCGATTTTAAAATGATGCGTAATTGCGGGAGTAATATCAAGATTGGATTGAAGCATGGAGGACATTTTGTACCATGTTTCAAACATTTCACGGCCATAAATACCTTTCAGTTTCAGCCCCTTGAAAACGACCATGTTCCAGTCTATCTGAGTGTCATCCGGAAGAATACCCAGCAGAGCAATATGTCCGCCGTGATTCATTTTTGCGAGCATTTCCCTGAAAGCAGCAGGGCTGCCGGACATTTCAAGACCTACATCAAACCCTTCGGTCATATTAAGTTCGGCCATGACATCATCCAGCTTTTCTTTACTGACATTTACGGTGCGGGTAGCTCCGAGTTTGTCGGCAATGTCCAGACGATAGTCATTAAGGTCGGTTATAACAATGTGACGGGCTCCGGCATGGCGGGCTATTGCGACAGCCATCATGCCGATGGGGCCGGCTCCGGTGATAAGGACATCTTCACCCACTAAGTTGAAGGAAAGGGCCGTGTGCGCGGCGTTTCCAAGTGGATCAAGGATTGAACCTACGTCGTCAGAAATTGCGTCAGTGAGTTTAAATACATTTGAAGCCGGAACACAAACATACTCGGCAAAACATCCCGGACGATTAACCCCTACACCGATAGTGTTTCTACAGAGATGTCTTTTCCCGGCTCTGCAATTTCGACAGTGACCGCAAGTGACATGTCCTTCTGCGGAAACTCTGTCACCAAGGGCAAGGCCTTGAACTTCACTGCCGAGGTTTTCGATTACACCTGAGAATTCGTGCCCGACAACCATAGGGACTGGGATTGTCTGCTGTGCCCATTTGTCCCAATTATATATGTGTATATCAGTTCCGCAAATAGCTGTTTTTTTGACTTTTATCAGAACATCGTTATGCCCGCACTGAGGAACGGGCACTTCTTCCATCCAGATTCCTTCTTCCGATTTACTTTTAACCAGAGCCTTCATTGTCTTCATTAAGGTGAGCCTTCTATTCAATAATGTTGAGTTTACGACCTACTTTGATAAATGCATCCACGGCCTTGTTTACTTGTTCCGTGGTATGGCCTGCCGACATCTGCGTCCGGATTCTGGCCTGCCCGCGAGGAACGACAGGGAAGCTGAATCCTATTACATAAATACCTTCTTCGAGAAGGCCTGCGGCAACTTTTTGCGCCAGAACCGCGTCACCGAGCATTACCGGAATGATGGGGTGATGGCCCGGCACAAGGTTGAACCCGGCTTCTTCCATACGTGAGCGGAAAAGTTGACTGTTTTCATTAAGTCTGGTTCTGAGTTCCGGCTGATTCTGGATCAGGTCGAGTACTGCAACTGATGTAGAGGCTATTACCGGAGCCAGAGTATTTGAAAAAAGGTAAGGGCGGGATCTTTGACGCAGCCATTCAATGATTTCTTTACGGCCTGATGTGTAACCGCCGGAAGCACCGCCGAGAGCTTTGCCGAGAGTTCCGGTGATTATATCGACACGGCCGAGAACTCCGCACGCTTCAGGTGTTCCTCGTCCGTTTTCCCCGACAAATCCAACTGCGTGTGAATCATCAACCATGACAAGTGCGTCATATTTGTCCGCTAAGTCGCAGATTGATTTGAGGTCAGCTATTATTCCGTCCATGGAAAAAACACCGTCAGTGACAATCAGTCGGTAGCGGCAGTCGGAAGCATCTTTTAATTGCTGTTCAAGATCTGCCATGTCATTATTTTTATAGCGGAATCGTTTAGCTTTGCAGAGGCGTACACCATCTATTATTGAAGCGTGATTAAGCGAGTCGCTTATAACCGCATCTTCGTTCGAAAGGATAGTTTCGAACAACCCGCCGTTTGCGTCAAAACACGATCCATAGAGAATTGTATCTTCAGTTTGGAGAAATTCGCTTATTTTTTGTTCAAGCTTTTTGTGAATATCCTGAGTTCCGCAGATAAACCTTACGGATGAAAGTCCGAATCCGTATTTATCAAGGGCTTTTTTTGCGGATTCTATCAGTTCAGGATTGTTGGCAAGGCCGAGATAGTTGTTGGCACAGAAATTAAGAACGTCCTGTCCACCTGCTACAGATATTTGAGCCTGTTGCGGTGATGTTATGATTCTTTCATCTTTGTAAAGACCGGTTGCTTTTAGCTCCTCAGTCTGCTCCGAAAGTGCTTTAAATAAATTGCTGGGCATATTTAATCCTCCATGTTGGGAAAGTGCTTCTTTCGTTTTAATTAAAAAACAATATGCTAAATCTTGTCAATGTTAAAATATGGCTTGAAAATTGTTAAAATGCAAAAAAACGTAGGCTTTTATTTTGACAGGATATTTTTTATCATGGATTGACGGAATTGTCATTTTGCCACTATGTATAACATAATTAATTGTAAATTTCATAGTAATATTGAAAGCAGGAGATTCCGGGTGAAAGATAAAACTTTAGTTCTTGATGACATAGATCGTAAAATTATAGAAGAATTACAGAGTAATGGACGTGAATCTTATAAAAATATAGCGCGTAAGCTTGGTGTTTCAGATGGAACTGTCAGGTTACGTACTGAGCGGATGATTAAAAATGATTATTTGAGAATTACCGCTTCTGTAAATCCTCTTTATTTCGAGAACAGTTTGATTGCCTTGGTAGGTATTAACCTTGAAGGGCGGGCAAATCGTGATATTATGGAAAAAATTTCATTAGTCAGCGGCGTGCAGTCTGTAATAAATGTTTCTGGTCGTTATGACCTGCTGGTGGAAGTATTTGTTCCTTCACGGAATGCGTTCAGACAGTGTCTGGTGGATGACCTTTCCAATATTGGTGGAATTAAATCTACTGAAACATTCATGTTCCTTGATGCGATAGATAAATGGGCGGAGCATAAAAAGTAGTTTCTGTCTTACCTCGTAATACCTTATTAGTTTTTCTTCATAATTCAGATTTTACTATTTGCGTATGGTTCTGTCTAAGTCACTTTATATAAAGTTCATTTCTATATGAGCTGAATTGTGGTGCCCTATTTTTTTTGCGTGCAATCAATTTATCCCATTTTTATCGGTGCTTATTTCATTGACAGAAACTTAAAGTTTATAGCTTTTTGTTCTTCGTGAATTGCAATTTTAAGAGTAGAATCCAAATTTGAAATTATGTAATCAATGATGCCGGTTGGAGATTGTGTGACCGATCACAGCTGAACCTTTCAAATTGATGTTAATTATGTCATTCTAAATGATAATTGGACGGACTGAGATAACCTATTGAGTTTGTACTTGCGCAACAAAATATTTGGGTGGAGTTTCATGATAAAATTTTTAGGATCAAGAAAAGGGCAGGTTTTACCTTACAGGCTCCTTATTTATATTTTGATATGCAGCTCTTTTTTTACAATTCTTGGAACCAGCGTTCAATTGTATATGGAATACCGGAGTGATGTCAGCGAGATTGAAAAGGCGATGTCACAAATTGAAAACAGTTATGCGAATACTATTTCTGCCAGCCTTTGGGATATTAATATTGATCATGTTAAAATTCAGCTTGAAGGGGCTAAGAAATTACCCGGGATGCGCTATTTAGAAGTCAGTGATATGACTTCGGGGGCAGTTGAGTCAGTCGTCTCGGTCGGTCTGATACCTTCAAACGGCAAGATTATTGAAAAGACCTTTGTGCTCAGTCATCTGGTGGATGGCAGGCGTGTTGATGTAGGACAACTGCGGGTCGTTGCTGATCTTGAAAATGTTATTAACCGTTTGAAACACCGGGTATTCGTTGTTTTACTGATGCAGGGTATTAAAACTTTTTTGGTCGCACTCTGCATATTAATTATTATCTACTACATGGTCACCCGGCATTTGCAGTCGATGGCTGATTACGCGCAGGAAATGGATATTGACAATCTAGAGCGGCCGCTTGTTTTAAATCGTAGAAAGAACAGAAAGAAGTTTGATGAATTTGATAAGGTCGCCAAAGCTTTTAACGATATGCGGCTTAATCTGATTAGAGATATTGCTGAGCGTAAAAAAGCTGAAGAAGCCCTTATGCAGTCGAATATGATTGTGGAAAAAAGTCCTGTCGTTCTTTTTAAATGGAGGGCTGAAGATGGTTGGCCTGTTGAACTTGTTTCTAAAAATGTGACGCAGCTAGGTTTTAATGCAGATGATTTCATGTCTGGAAAAATAAATTTTATTGATGTTATTCATCCCGAAGATCGGGGCAGGGCTATCAGTGAAGTTAAGAAGCATCAAAATTCAGGTGCTGACCATTTTAAGCAGGAATACAGAATTATTGCCCCTGACGGGCGCGTTATCTGGACTGAAGACAGTATTGTCGTAGCTAGAGACGCAGAAGGTGTTATTACTCATTATATGGGTATTGTTGCTGATTCTACTGAACGCAAAAAATCTGAGAATGAACTTGCCCGGCTGCGTAACCTCCTGAAAAATACAATTGATTCAATGCCTACTGTCTTAGTCGGGATTGATGATAGTGGGCATATTATTCAATGGAACAGGTCTGCCGAAGAAGAGACCGGATTGTCATGGAAAGAGGTTAAAGGCCTCCCCCTTACCGATGTTTTTCCTCAGTTGGAAAGTGAGCAGGAATTGATTTCGGAAGCCGTCTCAATGTTTAAAATCCGTGAAAAGCCGAAGGTTCCTTTTACCGTGAATGGAGCAATTCTTTATAAGAATCTCAAAGTTTATCCTCTCCTTGACAGTGAAGAAGGTGGAGGAGCTGTATTATTGATAGATGACGTGACCATGAAATCACGTCTGGAAGAGATGATGATCCAGACTGAAAAAATGATGTCTGTCGGGGGTCTTGCCGCAGGTATGGCTCATGAAATTAATAATCCGCTTGGAGCCATTTTGTCAGGAGTTCAAGGGGCGGAAAGGCGTTTGTCACCATCCTTACCTAAGAATGTTGAAGTTGCTTCTGAAATTGATCTAGATTTGGATAAAGTTCAGGAATACATGGATAAACGTGGTATAATCGGCTATTTGCGCGGTATAAGCGACGCAGGGCGCAGGGCTGCTCAGATTGTTCGTAATATGCTTGAATTCAGCAGGAAAAGTGAATCTGTGCGGGTCACGACGGACGTGAAGGGACTGCTAGAGAAATCGCTCAGTCTTGCCGCCAATGATTACGATTTAAAGAAGAAATACGATTTTAAAACTATTGATATTCGTAGAGATTATGAGCAGGGATTACCGCAGATCAATATTACTGAAACCGAAATTGAGCAGGTTTTCCTGAATATCTTTAAAAATGCGGCTCAAGCAATGTCCGATAAAGATTTTGGAGATGAACGTCCCTGCCTGACTTTGAGGACGAGGAAGGATGGCGGCTTTGTTCGGATCGAAGTAGAGGATAACGGACCGGGTATGGAAGAGGATGTCCGTAAAAGAGTCTTTGAACCTTTTTATACAACAAAGCACGTAGGTCTTGGAACCGGTTTGGGGCTTTCTGTCTCTTATTTCATCATTGCTCGTAATCATGAAGGAGAGTTTCTTGTTGAATCTGAGCCGGGTAAAGGAACAAAGTTCATTATTCGTCTGCCTGAGGCAGCAGTTTCATCATGAACACCGAATATTGAATTCGAGAACAACTAATTAATATTAATTAAAAAAGAATCAATTTTGTTCAAAAGATCATTAATATCGAGTGGCTTTGATATATACGCATTCATTCCGGCTTTTAAAAACGACTGTTCATCACCTGCAAGAGTGTGTGCTGTTAAGGCTATAATTGGGATATCACTACTTGTTTCGCTAACTTTTCCACTTCTAATAGCTAATGTTGTCTCCACTCCATCCATCTCAGGCATCTGAATATCCATGAGAATTAAGTCAAAGTGAATATTTTTCAATAAGTCCAAAGCCTGCTTCCCATTATCAGCTGTTTTTACTGAAAAGCCATTACGTTGTAAAATTTTTACGAGGTATAACTGATTTATTCTTTCATCCTCTACGACAAGAATATCTCGAGATTTATAACTGCAATTCTTTGGCTTGTTTATTGTTTTCAATTGTTCATGCTGTCTATCTGTTGTGCCAAAAGTTAAACAGAAATAAACGGTTGTTCCGATACCTACTTCACTTTCAATAGATGATCCTCCACCCATCAGAGACACAAGGTTTTTAACAATTGAAAGACCTAAGCCCGCTCCTTCAAAATTTCTAACCATACTTCCATCAACTTGTGTAAATTCGTCAAATATTACATCAAGCTTTTCTTCAGGAATACCAATCCCTGAATCAGAAACGGAGAATAAAACCCGGTATTCGTTTTTTTTATGGTGGGGAAGAGGGAAAGCTGTGACTTCAATTTTTCCCTTATTAGAAAACTTGAGAGCATTACCTACCAAATTGTTTAGTATTTGATGGACTCTAGCTTTGTCCCCTATAAGGATTTTAGGCACTGAAGGACAAATATATAACTTAAGTGATAGTTTTTTTTGTGCCGCTGAGAATGCAAAGAGTTGCTGAAGAGAAGAAAATATTTCTCTCAATTCAAAGTCTTCGCTATATATTTTTAGTTTACATGCTTCTATGCGGGAAATATCCAATATATCGCCGAGTAAGTGTGCGAGTCTATTGCATGACTCCATACTGGTGTCTAAAAAATCACATTGTTCTTCAGTTAGCGAGGTATCGTGGAGGAGTTGCAGCATCCCCATAATTCCGTTTAGCGGAGTCCTGATTTCATGACTCATATTAGCTAGAAACATTGTCTTTGTTCTGCTTGCTTCTTCAGCAGCTTCTTTTGCTTCAATTAACTTTTCATTTGCTTGTTTTTCTTTTGTAATATCACGAAAGACGCAATGAGTCTGACAAAACGAGTTGTCTTCATAATATCCACTCACTCCACTGAATTCGCCAAAGATATAGCTCCCATCTTTTTTCATCAGGCAAAATTCTACGTTATGTTCTTCCCCGGAATTCTTAAGTTTTTTGAATTCATTTTCAAATTTAATTTGCCAATCAGGATGTAACAAATTTCTAATTTTTTTACCTATAAGTTCTTCTTTGTCGTAACCCAGCGTACAGCAAAGCGATTTATTAACTCCTACAAAAAATCCACTCTCATCAAGTGATAGATATGGAATTGGAGCGTATTCATATAGTAATCTAAATTTTTTTTCACTTTCATTCATTCTTTTGAATATTGAATTGCCTGACTTAACATTTTCAAGCCATAAATCTATTCCATTTTTATCATAGTCGTCATTTAAATATATATTAGGAGGTATATAATGAATATTGTTTTTGTATATATTAGAGTTGTAGATAAGCATAGGATGAGCTTGTACAACCCTTTTAACAATTTCACTTGAGTATCTATTCTTATTGTATACGCATAGAGACAGAAATGGATATTCAGAGAAAATGTTTTTATTTACTAAATATTTATAATAGATAAGATTATCAATTTTTAAATTGTCATCAAGATCAAAATTTATTTCTCCAACAGTCCTTAAACATGTTCGGCCAGCTTGTACCGTTTTCAAAGTCAACTCTTGCCATGATTTAAGAATCTTTTCTGGATAAAAAACCTTATCGGTTAAATAGTAGGTATTCGCATCAACAAGAATTAATTGACCGGATTTAACTACTTTACCGTAATCAATTCCATAGCCAGATAGATCTTTAGCTACCATTCCAGGTTTGTATTTATCAAAAGCGAGTAGGCATTGATCTCCAGAATTCAGTCCATCTACTATAAATTCTATTGCAGCGTTTCTGTAGTATTTTAGTTCATCATAAAGAAGTAAAACATGTTTTTTTTCATGCATACACTTAATCAATTCTGTTTTAAAATCACTTTGTCTAATATCCTCGTTCATAATAGCCCCTCTAAGTCCAACTTCTTCAGCAATATAATATTTTGAAAGTAATTTAATTGAATACGCTTTTAGACATCTTGCCAAGATGTTGCCCTAGTGCTCATGTCCTGAAAAATCAAGAAGGGCTTTAAGAAATAATTTGATGCTCTTTGTTCAGAATGGTCAATGGTGATGGGGAAAATTGAAGTATCTAGTACTGTTATGAATTACAATTTTATTGTAAGCCGTCAAAATTAAAATTGTGGGTATTTATGGGGTAAAGTACGTTTTGAACGGATGAGTCTTTTAAAATTTTATGTTGAAAGTCTATTGTACTCGTTTGTTACTCGTTAAATTTTTTGTTTATTTTTTATTAATAGTCATTTTAATTTGAAATTGTATTCATTCATACTTTAAAATATTGCCTTTCTAGAATGTAAGGCTGAAAGTTATATAATATATTATTACTTATTACGCTTTGGTCTTGCATTTTGCATAAAAAAAGCTATGTTCGTGCAGGTAAATTAATATTTGCACCACCTTACGTGGTGTATTTGTAATTTGGTCTCATTGTATTATGGGGGGTGACGATATGAATAGCGAGGACAGGTTTAAACGGCGGGTTTTGCGTGATGATGTTGTTGAGTTTGTAATAGAAGCAATTCTCAGCGGTGAGCTTAAGCCCGGTGAAAGGGTCGTTGAGACAAAGATCTCCCGAGATTTACAAGTCAGTCAGGGGGCTGTGCGTGAAGCTCTTAGAGATTTAAAGGCCCGCGGCTTTGTTGAGTCAGAACCCTATAAAGGTTCAAGGGTTAAAGTGATGTCTATTGCTGATCTTCGAGATTATTATAAGGTAAGACTTGAACTGGAGCCGCTTGCTGTAAAATGGGCTATCGAAAAAGATTCTCTTAAAATCGATGAGTTGCGTTCCATTGTTGATGGTATGTATAAAGGTGCAAGATTCGGTGATCAACTCATGATCCTAAAAAATGATGTCAAGTTTCATAAAAGAATAATTGATTTCGCAGAGAATGAATATTTGCATCGGGCTTGGAATTCACTCGCAAATGACTATTGGATATATATGGGTGTTGATGCTGAGATAAAGAAATTCCCCGCGTTAATTGAGCAGGCTGAGAAGCACCAGCTAGTTGTAGATGCTATTGCTGAGGGCGATTTGGAGTTAATGAAAAATCGTTTGGAAAGTCATTTTTTAGATTTAAAAAGTAATCATTCGATTGAAAATAATGACTTGGACGAGTCTCTCGAAAGTTGTTGATTATTTATTAAGAGCCACTTCGCGCTTGGTGTGTATGTTGTATCTATTGTGCTTACTGGACTTGATAAAAGATTTAATCGAGACAACACCTGCTATTTGTGACGCTGTCTGCCTGGCGCGAGCTACCTCATTAATATTTCCCACTCTGCCTAAAAGAATGATGTTACATTGCACTGATTTAACTGCGATATTTGTTCCCCACACAGACTCATCATTCAGCAAAGCCCCTTTAACCTGCATTTGCAGCATATAGTCGTCTGCCGCATTACAGGCAGCATCCTCTTTTTCTGCAAACAGAAAGGTTGTAAGTGAATTCACCTTTCCTGATTTTTTAACTATTTTGCGAATATGGTTGAAATCTTCTTTTTCATCATATTTGCCTACTACATAAACATGACCGTTGTAGGAATATGTGCTGATACCAAGAACTTCGAGATCTTTTTGATGAAGAATTTGAGATTGGATATTTGCTTCAAGCAGTTCATCTTCTATAATTGTCTGGAATCCGCGTTCATCTGCCCCGATGGCATAGGCTGTATAGATAGAGCCTAAAGCAGAAGGAATCATTGTGGGGCCGGGTAGTGGCGGAATGAAAATAGAAGCTGCACAACCGTTTATGCAGGCAATTGAGAGAATCATTAAACATAGTAATTTGATTTTCTGCATTCCCATATCTTCCTTGATAAGAGTGTTTGGGAATATACAGCAATACTTATGCCTAAAGTTATGTTTGATGCTTTAGTTCAGAAAATTCAGGATATTAAAAATGCGGTTTTGGTAGGTATGGTCTTTAAGAATAGCTTCACGCCATTTTTTTGAAAGCGCAATTCTTTGCCGAGGATTGGTTAGAAATTTATCACAAAGTTCAGGTAATTCTGCCGGGATGGAAAATGAGCATTCGCTTACTAACTCTTCGGGGAAGATCGAAAGTCCGGGAGTTTGGTCGGTGAGTAGAAAACCACCTGATGCCCATACGTCGAAATTGCGTTGAGTTAATCCATTCGGCAGCAGAGGGCTGGTCATATTTAAGGCGATGGCAGAACTTGAGTAAATTGTCGGCAGAATTGTATAATAGTCTATCGGTTTGCGCAGATCAATTTCAGGAAGCAATTCTCGCCATCCTTCGTCTCCGAATACCGTCAGTTTGCTTCCCGCACTTTTAAGCGCTTCGGTGCGCCAGATTTTGCCTGCCTGTTCCGCTTTGAATCCTGTGGCACGGACGTCTTTTTCCGGCCAGAATGATGCAAGCTTATCTCTTTTTGTCCACCATTCAAAATCAGGCTTAACGCCTTGATTAATGGCGGAGATTGCATCGCGTTCATCTTCCTGAGAAAAGTCACATCCTGCAAAAAAGTTAACCTTCTTAGGGAAGCTTGATCTACCCGCAAAAACAATGCGCTCATCCAGACCGGGATATGAACGAACATCCGGGTTGAAAATATCAGGGTCGGTTGCAAGCGGAAGGTGTTCAATTTTAGTTGCGCCGAGATTCTGGAGCGGCTTAATGAACCAGTCATCTGTAATCAGCATGGGGACTTCTTTCCAATAAGCAGATTTAATGCCTGAGATTATGTGGAAAGGGTTATCTACCATCCAGACGACAACCTTAACCCCTGCTTCGCGGAGCAGAAAGAAGGTTTCTCCTGAATTATCAAGCCCGTTAAAGTTGATACTGAAAACAATTTCGGGGCGTTCCTGTTCCAAAAGGGATAGTAGATCCCGGCGCATTGCATCCGGTGCGATAACCCTGTATGTGAAGTCGGCACGGGCAAAGGCTCGGGACATTTCGGGTACAAGCAGAGATTTGTCATCTCCCGGAATCCAGACGGATTTATTTTGTACATTTGAATGAATTCCGGTTTTATTCAGTGTGAGCTTTGATATTATCGGTTCCCAGAATGAAGGGAAAAGTCTTTTGTTAGGTTTGTATAATATCAGGCGAAAATTTTTCTTATGTAGAAGGTCGGAGTTGTCCGGCTGGATTTTTATAAATTTTGCAGGGATGTTGTGTAAAGTCGGGGTCTGTTTCTCATAGTCCGGACATTCAATATAGTAATAGCAGGATTCTTCGGGAAAGAATTTGGGCAACAGGTCCGGGTTCGGGCCGACTCCCAGAAATAGTATATCTCCATTTCCGCCGAGGTCTTGAAAATATTCCTTCCCGTCGGGCAATGATTGTAATTTGCCGGATTCGTTTTTAATGCGGATTCTTTGGGGACGTTGCATAGTGTTAGACTTGGCTTGCGGGCCGTATTAAGTTAATTTCCTGTCACCTTATACCGCAGTCTCGGAAAAAAGTCTTTTTTCCGGACAGCTAAACAAAAAAAGAGAAGATGAAAGAATATCAAGATCATTACTTCAAAAAGGCGAAAAAGGAAAATTATCCTGCCCGTTCAGTATATAAGCTTATGGAAATCGACAAGCGGTTTCATATTTTTGAAGCAGGTCAAAAGGTTTTGGACCTTGGAGCCGCGCCGGGATCGTGGACTCTGTTCTCAGCAAAAAAAGTCGGCCCTAAGGGGTATGTGCTTGGTGTAGATATCCAGACCACCGAAACTGTATTCCCCGAAAATGTAACTTATTTACAGGCTGACGTGTTTGAAGATTCTACGGAACTCATGGACGCAATGGAGAAACACCTGCCCTATGATTTGATTATCAGCGATATGGCTCCTAAAACAATCGGAGTTAGATTTGCTGATCAGGTTAATTCTCTAGAGTTGTGTGAAAGAGCTCGAGATTTAATCCCGAGAAGACTCAAGAAGGGCGGTCATTTCGTCGTAAAAATTTTTGATAGTGCAGATGTAAGAGCTTATACGGATTCGTTGCGCAAGATGTTTGGAAAGGTGAAAAATTTCAAGCCGAAAAGTTCCAGAGAGGAAAGTATGGAGCTTTTTATTGTAGCGCTTGGCTTTCGTGGCATTGAAGGGTAAAAGTCTCACTGCATCTGTATCATATTATATAGTATAGGAACCTTTTGTGCGTGAATGAAGTTCCGCATAAACAAAATCATAAATTATCCGTTCCGTATTTCGGACGGAGGCAGATTCTATCAGGAGGAATAATGGCTGGACATAGTAAATGGGCGAATATTCAGCATCGTAAAGGCAGACAGGACGCTAAGCGCGGTAAAATTTTTACAAAGATGGCTAAAGACATAATTATCGCGGCTAAAGCCGGCGGTGGTGATGTTAATATGAACGCTTCCCTGCGTCTCGCTGTTGCTAAAGCAAAAGCTGTTAATATGCCCAATGATAGAATTGATACTGCCGTTAAAAAAGGTACCGGAGAATTGGCCGGTGGTGACATCAATGAGATGATGTACGAAGGTTATGGCCCCGGCGGAGTTGCTTTGCTTATTGAAGCCTCTACTGACAACAAAAACCGTACGGTTGCTGAAGTACGCTATGCTCTCAGTAAAGCTGGCGGGACTATGGGCGAAGCCGGAAGCGTTGCCTGGATGTTTGATAAGAAAGGCGTAATGGTTTTCGACAAGGAAGCTTACACAGAAGATCAGCTTTTGGAAATCGGCCTTGACGGCGGAGCTGAAGATGTAATCGATGAAGGTGATTCTTTTGCCGTTCATTGTGCTCCTGAAGATTTCTCCTTAGTTCAGAAAGCGTTTGAAGACGCAGAATGCGTAAGCCAGAGCGCTGAACTTTCTTTTATCCCTAAAAATCTCTTGGAAGTAGATGTTCCAAGCGCCAAAAAGCTTATGAATCTGATGGAAAAACTCGAAGACAATGAAGATGTCACTGATGTCTATGTCAACGCTGATTTCCCTGATGAATTAATGGCTGAGATGGAAGGTTAGATGGGAAATTCCGGCATTGTGATAATCGGTATTGATCCCGGTACCCGTGTTACTGGGTTTGGGATAGTCAGAGAAGTTTCCGGACAGGTCTCTCTGGTTGAAGCCGGCACAATCCGGACAGATACTAAAAAGCCTATGTGTGCTCGTCTCGGACAGATTTATGTCCGGTTAGCCGAGCTTATAGCAAGTCATAAACCGGATGAAGCGGCGATAGAAAATGTCTTCGTCGCTTCAAATCCGTCTTCTGCAATAAAACTTGGTCAGGCTCGCGGCGTGGCTATGGCAGCCTGTTCTGTCGCCGGTCTGGTTGTTTCCGGCTATGAACCTACCAAGGTCAAACGGAATCTGGTTGGAGCTGGGCGGGCTGATAAAAGTCAGGTCGCTTTTATGGTGGAGCGTATTCTCGGAGTTAAAGACACCAAGTGGGTCAACGATACCACTGATGCGCTGGCTATTGCAATTTGTCATTTAAATGAACGCAGGTTTGCAAGGATGGCTGGTAAATGATTGCCTACATTCACGGAAAATTGCTTGAAGCCACGGATAGATCGTGCATTGTCCTCACTCCCGGCGGAGTGGGTTACGAACTGTTCCTTACCATAACTGCTCTTTCAACTCTTCCTGCATCCGGTTCTGATGTTACGTTCTACGTGTTCACGGTGGTAAGGGAAGATGCTCTCGATCTTTATGGCTTCCCTTGTTTTGATGACCGTGAAGTTTTTCAGACATTAATTTCGATAGATCGTCTCGGGCCTAAGAAAGCATTGGCTATTCTTTCGCAGTTCAGTCCTAAAGAATTACAGGATATTGTTTTTCGTGAAGACGTTAAAACTCTTTCCATTGTTCCCGGTATCGGTCCGAAGTCAGCTCGTCAGATTTTGTGGAGTCTGAAAGACAAAATGGATAAACTCAGTTCGGCTACTATTCGTTCCGGTGCCTGTCCTGCTGAAGGCGATAGAAGCGAATTTCTTGATGCTCTTTCCGGTCTTCGCAACCTTGGTTACGCGGATGATGAAGTCAGAACTTTCCTTAAAGATATTTTCGATGAAGAACCCGATCTTGACGCAGCAGGGGCTATCCGTGTGGCGTTAAAGAAAATTTCACAAAGAAACAAATAGTTTAGGCGTATGAACGAAAGTAATCTTCCCGATGATCATATAAGACCGCAACGGCTCTCCGATTTTATCGGGCAGGATGATCTGCGTCATAACCTTGATGTTTTTATTCAGGCTGCCCGTGGTCGCGGCACAGCAATGGATCATGCCCTTTTTTATGGAAATCCGGGTCTCGGTAAAACAACGCTGGCTCGTATTATTTCATCAGAACTTGGGGTGAATCTCGTTTCTACCTCCGGTCCCGTAATTGAAAGAAGCGGAGATTTAGCCGCTATTCTTACCAATCTCTCACGAAACGACATCCTTTTTATTGATGAAATCCATCGTGTTCCTTCTTCTGTTGAAGAGGTTCTTTATCCAGCTATGGAAGATTTTAATCTTGACCTGATTATCGGACAGGGGCCTGCCGCCCGTACAGTGAAGATTGATCTTGAACCTTTCACTCTGGTTGGAGCTACGACCCGTCTGGGGCTTCTTACCTCTCCATTGCGCGACAGATTCGGTTGTATTTTCAGGTTGGAATTTTATTCCCCCGAAGAACTGGCTCATATTGTGACTCGCGCAGCCCGTATCTTTGATCTTGAAGTCACGGATGAGGGCGCTTTGATGATAGGTAGAAGAGCAAGAGGGACTCCGCGTATTGCAAACCGTCTTTTGCGCCGGGTGCGGGATTACGCAACCGTGCATGGCGATGGTGTTGTGAATGCCAAAATTGCGGACATGGCCCTTGATCGACTGGAAGTCGACCCGCTTGGTCTTGATCAGATGGATCGTAAGATCCTTTCTGTATTAATTGATCAGTTCGGCGGCGGACCTGTCGGTGTTAAAACCATTGCAGTTGCCTGCTCCGAAGAAGTCAGAACTATCGAAGAAATTTATGAACCTTACCTGATACAATGCGGCTTTTTAAAACGGACCTCACGGGGTCGCGTAGCAACAGCTAAAGCTTATCAGCACCTGCAAGCTCACTCTGGATCTAAGAGATTATTTTAAAGATATTTTTTTAAATGTTTTCATTCTGTAAATCTCATACTTTTGTATTCGTAGAGGATTATTAATTTGTATTGCGCATAACTCTTTGGTCGGGGTAAAGTGTGGAGTATAGGAGGATGAATGTGTCTGTCAGACTAAAATTGATAATCGCTCTAACGACAATTCTGGTCGTAGCTTTCATTTCCGTGTCTTTTTTCAATTACAATGTTTCCCGGAATTCAGCCCGGGATGAAATATTGAATTCAGCTCTGCCGTTAACCCGTGATAATATTTATTCGGAAATGCAGTCCGGTCTCATGCGTCCTCTTTTTGTTTCTTCTCTTATGGCCAATGATATCTTTTTAAAAGACTGGGTAAGAGACGGCGAGACGGATGTTGTTAAGATAATGAGATATCTTGATGAAATCAGGACTAAATATGGTTTTTTCACCTCTTTTTTTGTATCTGCCAAGACTGGTGATTATTTTTACTATGACGGAGTTTTAAAAACAATATCTCCGAAAGACCGTCACGACGTGTGGTATTATGATTTTGTTAAGTCCGGGTTGGAGTATGAATTTGATGTTGATACAAATCAGGCCGTTGATGACATCCTTACTGTTTTTATTAATCATAGAGTGGAAGATAGAGAAGGTAATCTTCTTGGTGTTGCAGGTGTAGGTCTTAAGATGGATCAAGTCGCCTGTTTGCTGAAAACATTCACCCAAAAGTATTCAAAGAATATTTTTTTGGTGGATCCGCAGGGAGTTGTGCAGGTTCATGCTGATAAGCAACTGGTTGAAAGTCTGAATATTAAAGATATTCAGGGGCTTAAAAATATTGCTGACGAAGTTCTTAATATGAATCGGAACAGCTCTGCCATGTTTAAATATATACAGGATGATGAACCTGTTCATCTTACCGCACGTTTCATTCCCGAATTTGACTGGTTTTTAATTGTTGAGCAAAAAGAAAGTGCGGCAATGAGAGCGGCACGTGATAACTTTATCAGGACTTTAGGTATTGGAGCGCTCGCAACATTACTGATAATAATTATTTCGATACTTACAATTAACCATTTTCAGGGAAGGCTTGAAAATCAGGCTAATACTGATGAACTTACTGGAGTGGCTAACCGCAGATCTTTTGAAAAAAGATTCGATGGGGCTATGAGTTTATATCTTAAAACAGGGAGTCCGTTTTCGGTTGTTCTGTTGGATTTAGACAGGTTCAAAGAGGTTAACGATACTTGCGGTCATAACGAAGGTGACCGATTGTTAAAAGAGATCTCCGGGGTCATTAATTCTTCTATTCGTGAAAGTGATTTGTGCGCCCGATGGGGTGGCGATGAATTTATTGTTCTGGTGAGCGGAGATAGTTCGCAGGCTGTGTTTATAGCTGAACGAATTCGTAGTTCTGTTGAGCAGGCAAGTGTTTGCAAAGATATTATTTCCATCGAATCTGCCGTAATGAATGTTACGGTCAGTTGTGGAGTTGCGCAGTATCTCTCCGGAGATACGCTTGATTCCCTTACCTTGCGAGCTGACAAAGCTATGTATGAATCAAAGGAACTTGGTAAAAATAAAGTTGTTGTGGGTTGATAGTAGTTTTTAATTTTCTAGATAAATAGCATTGAAAAAATGAAGGCCGTCGGGACAGAGATCCGGCGGCCTTCGTTCTTTACCCTATGATAAAGGAGGTAGGGTAGAAAATGTTTTTTGAGTTTGTACGAAAACATCTATAGGTACATTGTAGAAATTGCTATAAGTAAGCGCTTGCGGCGGGTTCTGCACTAATTTTTGGGGTAGGAAAATGAATGAGAATTTTGTTTGTTGTAACAGTCTGTATTGATGATGTTTTTTAATGTCTTTAAAATTTTAGTTTTAATGCTCTGTAAGATTAATAAAATTATTAGAGCACTAAACTTCTTAATTGTCTGATATAATAATGGTTTTTATAAAATGTGTTTGTTTTTACATAATTAAAAGTCCAAGCGTCTGTTTGCAGAGCTTGGACTTTGTTTATGATTTCTCAGTCAGCAGGTAATAATATTTAATCTACATCAGGGACTATTTTACAGACATAGTTGACCAGAATATCGAAAATATTTTTATCACGGTTGTTAAATCTGAATTCCAGTTCCTTAAGATATAGCGGAAATCTGTGAGGAGAGATTCCTTTGTATCGTTTGAATCTGTCTCTGGCGAATGTCCAAAATTCTCCGCCGGACTTTTCAATTTCAGGGGTTACCCCCGGATATTTACGGATATAGTCAAGGGGGAGTGAATCGTCTCCGCAGAGTATAAGCGCATTGTATTTCTGATAGCGATCAGTGTGAATAATGCTTCCGTGTCTTACCAGTTTAAGATGAAAGTTGTGGTTGAAGTGAAAAACAGATTCGGCGTTGATATTTTGCATAAGGTCAATAAACACCCATCCATTTTTCTCAAGCACACCGAATACAGGAATTACTTCGGATCCCGTTTTAGCAGGTATTCCGGTAAGTTTTTTATTATTCAAATGCTTATGCAATCCTGTTTCAGGTCCGAGGAGCTGAACCGCATCAATTGCCTGCGCGAGAATTGCAAATCTCAGAGATGATACAGCCTTGTAAGCGGCATTGTAAGAAATACCTAAATCCAGCGAAATGGCATGAGCTGTATTGTCTTCAGCAAAAAGTTGAATAAGGCGTATCCATTCAGTGCAGGATAAACCTCCATTGTTGATCCATCTGCCGCTGAAATCCTGAAATGTATATTTGCAGGAAGAACAGCGGTAACGGCTGCCGTTTAGAATATATAATTTGTTTTCTCTGCATCGTGGGCAGAAGGGTTTCCTTTCTCCGAAACAGTTTGCAATGAGAAACTTTTTGGCTTCTTCCTCGGAAGAAACCAGCCTTTTAAGCTTTGCTGCACGATCATCTAACCGCCGATGGCTGACATTTGTGTGCCGCATACGCCTTCACTTCCTCTTCTGGCTTGTAGAAGATCATACCCGAGAGGTTTATCTCGTGTAGCTGCTACAAGTACTCGTTTTAGAGACTCATCATTCAATTTTGGATTTCTCATGATTTCACGGAGTCGGTAGGTTTTGTCGGAAAATAGACAGGTTCTGAGATATCCGTCGGAGGTAATGCGAAGTCTATTGCATGTTCCGCAAAAATGGGAACTGACGGGAGAAATTAATCCCAATCGTCCTTTACCGCCTTTAATGGAATACATTTGAGCTGGTCCCCGGTTATCAGCGGTTCTTTTAATCAGGTTCAATTCGGCAAATTGTTGTGCCTGCGTGAGAATTTCATCAGCTCCCCAAAATCTTTCATTCGACCATCTTGTATCTTCGCCCATGGGCATAAATTCTATAAACCGGAAATCAACGGGATTTTCTTTCGTGAATTCTATGAATGATTTCAGTTCATGATCATTAATACCTTTCATGGCTACTGCATTTATTTTAACGCGTATTCCGGCTGAAAGGCATGCGGAAATAGAATTCAGAACTTCGTTTAGGTAGTCAGATCCTGTGATGTCTTGAAATGTCTGGCGGTTCAGAGTGTCCAATGAAATGTTCAGTCTTTTGATGCCGATCTTTTTGAGATCCTTTACATGTTGTTCGACTAGTGTGCCGTTGGTCGTAATCCGTAGATCCATCTCTGAATGATTGTTTTGAATAGATGAAATAAAATCCATGAAACCGCGGCGAACGAATGGTTCTCCACCGGTCAACCGGAGTTTTGAAATGTTTAGAGAGGCTGCCAGATCAATCAGTCTGAGCATTTCTTCATATCGCAAGATGTTGGGATGCGGTGTGAAAGTGAAGTCTTTGGTGACGCAATATTTACATCTTAGATTGCATCGGTCAGTCACGCTAAGTCTGAGATAGCTGACAGTCCTTCCGAGCTTGTCAATTAATGTCATTTTAGAACCCCCATGCTGATAATGTTCCGCGTTTGTAACCCTCTTCGACTGCTAAAAAATCAAGCGGTAAAGATTCCAAGTCATCAAGTGTCGGGATGGAAACTTTATCCAGTTCTCTGAAATCAATAGTTTTGATGTAATTATTGCAACTGTCGCAAACCTCAACACGGTAACCGGGTTCTCCTTCCGCTGTGAAAAATTTAATTTTTTTAGAGTCGCTTTCATCACAGTAAGCACACGCCAGTCTGCGCACGCGATATTCGGTGTGACAGAAGGAACAGTCTGCGTAACGGAATCCCTGCTTGTGACGCAGTACATGAATGAAAGGAATGCTGCCGCACACGGGGCAATGTCCATGATTACGGGCTGGCGGAGGGCTGACTTCAATTTCCAGATCAACACTGGTTGGTGTTTCTTCTTCTGCTTTTTCAATTTCAGGCAGATGTTCGGCAATATTTCTAGCAACAACTTTGATTGAGGGAGTAACTGACGACTGGATAAGAAAATTTAAAGTACGCGGTGCTTCAGGTGTATCTTCTCCCCATTTTGCAAAGAAGCTGTCATCTCCTTTAATATATGCGGAAAAAACTTTTTCAAGATCAAGTTCTTTGTTTTCAATTTTATCAGAAATAAACTTTGTCGCATCAGCAATGGGACCTGATAAATTTAAAAGTATATCAGAAAATTTTGTGAATAGCTGAACTGCCTGATCGTGATCATACGGGAAATCTGCCCGGGCGAGTAGAGGACGTCCTTGAATGTTTTCGGCGGCAGGAGCAAAGGACGCGGGGTCTGGCATAACTGGTGCGGCTTGTTGTTCTGCTTCAAGCTGAATTTTTGCTACATTTGATATAAGATCAACAAGTTCGTCTGGAAGAAAATCTTTTTTATTCAGGTTTTTAATTTTTTTATCTAACTGATGTTGTGCCTTGCTGTAATCAAAAGTCATAATATTCTCCTGGTCGTTACCATCTTTGGGGACATAACATTCTGAATTTATATTGCTTAAATACTAATTACTTAACGTGGAGCATCTTTTTAAGTATTGATTCCGATTTTGCACTAAAGAGGGAATAAGCCTTCTTTAAGAAAGCTGCATGCTAATGTTAATTGCTTTCGTTTTAGCACTAAAAATTAACCCTTTTGGCTATGTCGTCAACATCTATTTTAAAAATAAAATGAGCAATGACACTCATAACGAAGCCCTTGCCTCTTTAGTTTGTTCTGAAAGAGGTTAGGGCTTTATTTTTTTGATTTTGTAAGTTCTATATAGAAAATTTATTATGCCAAATTGGGCATAATGGAAAAAGCAGGGTTAAGTTGTTCTATGTGGTTTTCAAAGCCCTTCAATTCTGCCTTGATCATTGTAAACCCAGAATCCGGTATCACTGATGTTTCCTATTAAAGTGATGCCGATTTTTCTTGCCAGTTCAACGGAAAAACTTGTGGCGACTGCTGTAGAAGCCAAAATTGGAACACCGATGCGGACAGCCTTAAGCAGGATCTCAGAAGCAACTCTTCCTGTAGAAACAATGATTTTACCGTTGGTAGGAACTTCTTCAAAAAAACACTGACCGACAATCATATCAATTGCATTGTGTCTGCCGATATCTTCTCTGAAATAAAGCATATCAGTCGGCGTACAAAGGGAGGAGTTATGGCATCCTCGGGTCTTTCCGTAGAGTGTAGATCTTTCATGCAGTGTGCGGGCATGATGCAGGATTTGCTCAGGTGTAACCTTCAGGTCGGAATGTATAGTCTTTTTAGAAATGGTGGAAACGTTTCGTCCGAAGTTTGTCCCTTTTCCGCAGCCGGAAGTTATTGAATATTCGAGAACGCGCCCTTCCCATGGATCATTATTTGTTGTTACGTCCGCAATTATTCTGTCATTGCGTTCTGTAATTTTAATGTCTGTAACTTGATCCCGCGTGGAAATGTATGCGTCGGACTTCAAGAATCCTATTGCTAGGTATTTTGGGTACTTAGCCGTGGTGAGCAGCGTAACTACTTCTCGACCATTAAGATTAATGGTTAACGGAATTTCAAGAATACTTTTAATTTCTTTATCTCGAAAAGAGTTATTGGAATATTCTTTAACCGTAAAATTATGACTGTCTTTGACCATGTTTTCACCTGCGTTTGTTTCGAATAGGATAAGTAAAAACTTGTGTGGTGGGCAAGTTTATCTTTTCTCCTTCAAGTTCAGCACAGAAATTGAATTTAAGGAATCGTATAATGTTAAATTTCGAATATTTGGGGTCAAACTAGTAGTATAATTATGCTTGAGTTGACATATTGTCTGGATTTTGTTTTAGCACGTACTGATAGTGCTGGGTTGATCTGAACGGCACTAGCTGTGGCGGATTTATTTTTAATTGTATACAACGATCCAATTTTTTCAATTCGGAGGGAAGATGAAAAAAATTAATGTGATGCTGTTAACGTTTGCGCTTGTTGCACTGCTTGTTTCACCTGGACTGGTTAAAGCAGAAGAAGTTTTAATGATGGCTACAACTACCAGTACTGATAATACAGGTTTGCTTGATGAGCTTGCTCCTAAATTTCAGAAAGACACCGGAATTGAATTACGCTGGACCGCTGTCGGTACAGGCAAGGCTCTCAAAATGGGCGAAAATTGTGATGTTGACGTTCTTTTGGTTCACGCTCCTGCTGCGGAACAAAAGTATGTTGATTCCGGCGCACTCAAAGATCGTAAAGAAGTTATGTATAATGACTTTGTTATCATCGGGCCGGCTTCCGATCCTGCAGGAGTTAAAGGTCTTTCAGTTGTCGATGCTATGAAGACAATTGCTTCCAAGAAAGCTGCATTCGTAAGCCGCGGTGACAACTCCGGAACCAACAAAAAAGAAATCTCTCTTTGGAAAACAGCTGGAATGGCTGTTCCTGATAAAGACGCATGGTATGTTCAGACCGGACAGGGCATGATCAAAAGTATCAACATTGCCGAAGAACGCGATGGATATATTATGACTGACCGTGGAACCTATATTAAATATGAAGCCAACAAGAACGGTAATCCTGAGCTTAAAGTCCTGGTTGAAGGTGATAAGACTCTGTTTAACCAGTACAGCGTTCTTGCTGTAAATCCTGAAAAGTGCAAAAATGCTAAGTATGCACTCGCAACTAAATTCTCCAACTGGCTTACTTCTTCTAAAGCTCAGAAGGATATTGCCGATTTCAAACTTCTCGGTAAAAAACTGTTCATTCCTAACGCAAAATAGTTTTAAGTCGTCACTATAATGTTGAAAAAAAGGGGATGCATTTGCGTCCCCTTTTTTTATATAAGGGCACTATATGGATTTTATTGTAAATGGTTTTTTTCAGGCATTTTTATTGCTTTTCGGCGGAGATCCTGAAACTTATTCTGCCATATTCACTACCCTTTCGGTTTCGACTATTTCGATTTCCGCAAGTCTGATAATCGGCGCCCCGCTGGGGTTCATGCTTGGTTATCATGATTTTTACGGAAAGAAATTCTTGCGAACTGTGGTGGATTCTCTGCTTTCTTTCCCAACCGTTGTTATTGGACTTCTGGTTTATGCGCTTCTTTCTCACAGAGGGCCGCTGGGAGATATGGAACTTCTTTTCACTATTCCCGGTATTGCCTTTGGTCAGGCGTTATTAGGGCTCCCTATTGTGATTGCAATGATGGCTACAGCCGTTGAGAATCTTGATCAGCGATTAAAAAACACATTGCTGACTCTTGGAGCCGGGCGCAGTCATATATTGCGCACAACTCTCTGGGAAGCTCGCTACAGCCTTGTACTTGCGGCAGCGGCGGCATATGGCCGAATCGTATCTGAGATAGGTATTTCCATGATGGTTGGTGGAAATATAAAATGGCACACAAGAACCATAACCACTGCAATTGCTCTGGAAACAGGTAAGGGTGAGTTTGCGATGGGGATTGCTCTAGGTATTGTTTTGATGATTGTTGCCTTTGCCGTGAATTTTTCCATGTCCGGTATTAAAAAGAGGGCGGGGAAATGAGTAATATTCTGTACAAACTCTCCGGTGTAACTCAGTGTTATAGTGATAAGACCGTCCTTAATCTTGATGACTTTACTGTTTCGAAAGGGGCAATCATTGGTCTTGCCGGGCATAACGGCAGCGGCAAAAGTACCCTTATGCGTATTTTAGCTTTTCTTGAGAGCCCAGTCTCGGGTGAAATTATATTTGACGGCAAAAAGATTGAAACTGCGGACATTCAGCTTCGCCGGAAAGTAACTTTGCTGACTCAGGAACCTTATCTGTTAAAAAGAACTGTTGCCGGAAATGTTGCTTATGGGCTTGAACTTAGAGGCGCAACCCATATTGAAAGTAAGGTCCGTGAATCTTTAAGCCTTGTGGGACTTGAGCCGGATATTTTTATGTCTCGTCAATGGTATGAACTTTCGGGCGGTGAAGCGCAAAGAGTTGCCTTGGCAGCGAGGCTTGCAATCAATCCTATGGTTCTGCTTCTTGATGAACCCACAGCCAGTCTAGATAGAGAAAGCACGCTTTTGATACACGAAGCCGCTGTGAAGGTTCGCGAAAAATACGGAACAACGCTTGTTATTGTCAGTCATGATTATCTTTGGCTTGAAGATGTCGCCGATAAAATTATTACTTTCTCTCAGGGTAAAATTAAAAATTAGCGCAATCTTGATCTTTTTGCTTATTAATCTCTTCGTATTTTATAGACTTAAATTTTCTAAATTTTACAAAATATAATTAAGCAAGTGCTAATACTTAAGCAGCAAAATAATGGAAAGAATATTCCATTATTTTGCTGCTTTTTGTATTTAGATCTCTGCAAATTAAGCTTTTTTATGAAATGTTATTTCAAGTGGATTTAGAATATTGAAACTGTTAATGTGGTTATATTATCCCTCATGAATAAGTAGGAGTACTTATGACAAAACGCAGATTTACTTTGAAAAAGAAAAATGATCGCAAAAGTCTTGCCGCTGATATCTGTGACCACGTTGTTTTTTCGCTCAGCAAGGAAGTGGATAATGCCACAGAGCATGATATCGGTAAGGCTTTGGCATTATCAATGCGGGATCGTCTTGTTGAAAGAATGATGATGACTCGTGACAGGTTCCGCGAGGCTAAAGCCAAGCGTATGTACTATTTTTCTATAGAATATCTGCTTGGTCGTTGCCTTGGTAACACCTTGTGCAACATGGAGCTTCTTTCAGAGTGTGAGGAGATGTTTAAGGATATCGGGTATGATCTTGACGAAGTCCGCGAGAGCGAGCGCGATCCGGCGCTTGGAAACGGTGGTCTGGGAAGATTAGCAGCCTGTTTTTTAGATTCATTGGCAACTCTTGATATGCCCGGATGCGGTTACGGTATTCATTATGAGTATGGTCTTTTCAGGCAGTCCATTCAGGACGGTTGCCAGAAAGAATTGGCTGACTACTGGATGGCAGACGGTATGCCGATGGAGATAGCCCGCCCTGATCAGGCTGTGATGATTCCTTTATACGGTAGGGTTGAAAACAGTATTTTGCCTAATGGTGAGTATCTGCCCATGTGGATGGACTGGGAAGATATTATAGGTGTCCCATATGATATTCCAATCGTAGGTTATGGCGGAAAAACAGTAAATTATCTCAGACTGTTCGCCGCACGAGCTTCTCAAAGCTTTGATATGGAAATTTTTAATCACGGGGATTACATCCGGGCTGTTCAGCGAAAAATTGAATCTGAGATGGTTACGAAAGTTTTGTATCCCAGCGAATCAGTCTCTTTCGGTAAAGAATTGCGCCTTGTTCAGGAATATTTTCTAGTGGCTTGCGGTTTGAGGGACATCACACGCAGGTTCTCAGCTCAAAACAAAAATTTTGAAGAATTTGCTGACTACGTAGTCATCCAGCTTAACGATACTCACCCGGCGTTAACCGTTGTCGAGTTGATGCGGTATCTTGTGGATGAAAAAAGAATCAAATGGGGAACAGCCTGGGAGATTACACAGGCGACCTGTGCGTATACGAATCATACTTTATTGCCGGAAGCTCTTGAGTGCTGGTCGGTTGATCTGCTTGAAAAGGTTCTTCCGCGTCATTTGCAGCTCATATATGAAATTAACAGCCGTTTTCTGGACGGTGTTAAGAAGAAGTATGCGGATGATGTTGAGAAAATCAGGCGCATGTCACTCTTTGAAGAAGACGGTAAGAAAGAAGTCCGTATGGCCAATCTTGCTGTTATCGGCTCGCATTCAGTTAACGGGGTTTCTGAACTACATTCAGATTTAGTAAAGCGCAGGCTTTTCCCTGATTTTTATGAAATGAACCCTGAGAAATTCAATAATAAAACAAACGGGGTAACTCCTCGACGCTGGCTGCTTAAATCCAATCCACCCCTTGCTCAGTTATTAACTGATTCTGTAGGTAAAAAGTGGATTACTGATCTAAGTGAACTTAAGAAAATTGAAAAATACGCTACGGATACAGAATTCCGGAAAAAATTTATTGCCGCCAAGCGTAAAAATAAAATAGTCCTCTCGGACTTTATAAGAAGTACTTTGGATATTAAGGTTTCGCCTGATTCTATTTTTGATATTCACGCCAAGCGCATACATGAATATAAGCGGCAGTTACTGAATGTTCTGCATATTATTCATATGTATCTGGAAATGATTGATCATGGCCGGGAGCCTTTTTGTGCCAGAACATTTATTTTTGCCGGTAAGGCTGCTCCCGGATATTGGGAAGCCAAGCAGATAATTAAGCTTATCCACAGTGTCGGAGAGGTAATCAACAAAGATAAGCGGACTAAAGGGTTGATCAAGGTTGCTTTTACTCCTGATTATCGTGTCTCGCTTGCGGAAAAGATTATTCCGGCCTGTGACCTCAGTGAACAGATTTCAACCGCAGGTACCGAGGCTTCGGGAACCGGTAATATGAAGTTTGCCATGAATGGTGCTTTGACTATTGGAACTCTGGACGGAGCCAATGTTGAAATGCGTGAGGAAGTCGGGGCTGAGAATTTTTACCTCTTTGGATTGAGGCAGGAGGAAGTTGAAAATCTTTTGGTGACAGGTTCTTATCATCCACGCGGAATTTACGAAAAATCTCCTGAAGTACGACAGGTTTTGGATGCTTTGCGGTCAAATAGATTTTCTCCTAAAGATCCGGGAATGTTCAGTTGGATCGTAGATAAATTGCTGATGGATAATGAGCAGTATCTGCACCTTGCTGATTTTGTAGAGTACATTGAAACTCAGAAAATTGTGGATCGTGAATATGCCGACCCCGCTCTTTGGAATAAGAAGGCAATTCTGAACACCGCCCGTATGGGAAAATTCTCAACAGATAGAACGATGAGAGAATATGCCCGTGATATTTGGAATATTAAAGCTCTTAAGGATTTAGAGTAATCACATATTCATGATGCTTGCTTTCTCATGTCCGGTACATGTAGTATTAATTTATCAATGCTAACCGGAGAATATAACATGAGTGTTTTAGTAGAATTGACAATCTTTCCAACCGATAAGGGCGTAAGTGTCAGCCCTTATGTTGCGCGGGTTGTTGAAATTATTCGTGCAAGCGGTTTATCCTGCCAGCTTGGTCCGATGGGGACCAGTATCGAAGGAGAGTGGGATGACATTATGGCCGCTATTACAAAGTGTTACCGCGAACTGGCAACAGATTGTGACCGCATCTATATAGTTATGACGGCTGATTGCCGCAGAGGGGCTGTCAATAGATTGCAAGGCAAGGTTGAATCTGTCGAGTCTAAGTTGTAGCCGTTGTTCCAAATTAGAATATTAAAAGGTTTGAAATAAATCCTTGGGAATTGGAGAGACGGATGCGTTTAGATATGAAAAAAGTAAGCGGAATTTTGCTGGCTTTGGTTGTCTTGATGTCCGCAGGCTGCGCTCATCTTGACGTTTCTCATTTGAGTAGAAAAGCGTGGCAGCTTGAGAGTCCAAGTTCTGTGTCGATGGAGTTTATGAAATTTGATTATCAGGTAATTCCGCGCAAGGACAGTTTCGGAGTGCGTGGTACAGCCTTTATCAAAAAAGCAAATGTTCCTTCATGGGCGCAGTGGATTGGCGAGCTTTGGATTCAGGGCTACTTAAGTGATGAGGACGGAACTGTTCTGGCACAGGGAATTCAGGTCTTTTCGCCTGAAAAGCTTGAAGAAGGGCTTGGCGTGCCGTTTGATTTTGAACTGAAGCCGGAGCAACTGGATTCAGGTCAGTTGTTTATTTCCTTTGGTTACAGACTTGTGCTCCTCAAGGAGAAGCAGGACGAGACCAGTCCTCCGTTTATGGCGATAGAGCGGGCTGTCAGTCATTAATGATATAGCCTTACAGGGCAATTAGTTCTATATTCCCCCATGCTCCTATTTTAGAATCGTATTGCACGAAAACTCCATCCAGACCGAACTCAGCCCCGGATTTTGTCAAACTTTCTGACAAGGTCCGGGCTTTTTCTATGACGAGAGCAACGTCAGCAGGGGATTTGAGTAGATTGGCAAGGGCTGTGGCTGCTGCGTCTGCAAACCGGCCGTCCTGAGATCGGACTGTGACAAGATCACCGCTGCCAAGGCTTAAAGAGTGGCCTATTGTTCCGGACGACGAGCAGATTGATACTGGAAATTCATCTGACTTGATAATTAAGCCTATTTTAGAACCGGATTCAGGATCGGAAAGCAGAGCAACTCTGCGGGGAACTGTTGAGTTCATGAATATGTCCCCTCCGTTCTCTACAATAATATTTTCACTTATCGGTTGCAGCCGTGTTGCTACTTCCTGAGCAACAGCCCCGGCAACAGCTGCCATTGGTCCGACTCCGCAAAGAGCTGTAGCATGTGCCATGGCTGTTATTATCGGGTCCGCGTCCTTCGGGACAGCCACAGGAGTCAGGCTTGTTCCGAACTGTGGATTCAGGAAGATGTGAGCCTTAATCACGGAACGAACTTCATGGATAATCGCAGCGACTTCAGAACTGAGATTTTTTTGAGCAATGACAAAAAGGTCTGTCTGTTCAACTACTACTTGAAACGATGTTTCCTCAGTAGAAGGAGTTACATTTTTTCTGTAATCTCTAGCATGGCCGATGTGCTTTTTTCTGGTCAAATTAATCCTGTGGTCATGGCAAAAACAGGTTGTCGTACGTTAATAAAAAATCAGGCTGAGTTGCATTAATGACAACTCAGCCTGATTTTTTTAGATTAGAGCTGGTTAGAATCCAAGATCTTCATTGATTAGAATGATGTGGATACGTCCTTTAGGGGAGGATTTTTCAGTGATACCCCAGACTGAACAGATTCGTTCTGGAGAACTGCAATCCGCACATGTGCCTGTCACTGCACAGGGAGTTTTTCTTTTAAGTCGCATGGCATTCACGGGAGCTACGTATTCTTTGATGCGGCGTGTTGCAGCTTCAAGATCTCCACAAATTTTATTTCTGCCTACGAGAACGACAACACTCTTCGGTCCGAAAGCCATTGCTGCGACTCTGTTGCCTGTTCCGTCGAGGTTTACGATTTCTCCGTCATTGGTGACAGCATTCGCGCTTGTGATGAACAGGTCGCTTAAAAGAGACTGTCTGCGGCGCTCGATTTTTTCATCAGCGGAAGGTTTAGTGTCGTATGTATCGATTACTTTGACCTTTTTGAGCTGTTTGATCTGATCATAGAGACCTGAGTCGACAACAGTCATGGACCCGCCGAAGCTGATAGATGCCGGAGACAGTTGAGGAATAATTTTTTCGAGAACAAGCATGGCTGCAGCTTTGGAATTATTAGCAATATGAGTGGTGAAGCCGTTGTCATCAAGAACTTCTTTTAGCTCACCAAGACGTATGTTCCAGAAATTTTGTATAGGGTGCATTAATTTTCTCCTTTGATTATAAGATATTCATGGATTGAACAGTTGATTGTATGTTAATTAATTTTTTCAAAAACATTATGAAGTGTTCTGCCATACATCTCAATATATTTTTATTCAAAAAATTGATAAAAATAAAATCATGGTGTATCTAAGTGCTAATAGACTTTGACAGAAGGGCGAACATCAGGGTATGCGGTCTTGTTTTCACTTAAAAGGAATATATATTATTCGGAGTGAGATTAAAAGGAATTAGCGTCGGCCCGGTTTTAAAAACATTTCTTGACGATGTCCCCCGTTGGGGATATATGTTCCCGTTCCTCGTGTCCGGAAAAAATCCGGCTTAATCAAGAAAATAATTTTTGGAGAAATAGAACAATGAAAAGAACTTATCAGCCTAGTAAAATCAGAAGAAAAAGAACCCATGGTTTCCTCGTTCGTTCACGCACTAAAAATGGTCGTGCAATAATTGCAAGACGTCGTGCTAAGGGACGCAAAAGATTATCTGTTTAAATTGGACTAAGGAGCATCGTCTCCTTAGGAAGCCTGATTTCGATCACTGCTATGAGCAGGGAAAGAAACACTACACGAAGAGTTTTATATTGTTCGTGTTATGCCATGGTAGCGGCCCCGGCGGGGTTCGTTTGGGCCTTACCGTGAGCAGAAAAGCGGGGCCTGCTGTTGTTAGGAATCGCATTAAAAGAGTAATGCGGGAATTCTTCAGGCTCTATCAAAATCAATTCCAGTTTCGCGCGGACATAATTTTTGTGCCCAAACGAGCTCTGGACGGCAAGAAGATCACTCTTGGTCTTGTCGAAAAAGAACTGATTCCGATAATAGGTAGGCTTAACAAGCTTGTCGTAAGTCCGGATCAGGAATGAGAAATCAGGGAATGCGGACTCTGTTTCTTTATCCTATACGCTTTTATCAGAAGTTTATTTCCCCGTTGTTTCCGGGGTGTTGCCGCTTTCATCCTACCTGTTCGCAATATGCCATAGAGGCGATATCCCTTCATGGAGTGATCAGAGGAGGGATTTACGCTTTGTGGCGTCTGATGCGTTGTCATCCGTTATGCAAGGGCGGACATGATCCTGTTCCCGTCCCAAAAAAATCTACCACCGCGCAGTCTCGGCCTGAATTTTAAGGTCAAATGAGTGAGAAATTAAAAAATGGAAAATAAACGCGTTATCTTGGCTGTTGCCTTATCTTTTGTCGTACTTCTCGGCTGGCAATTTCTTTTTCCTCCTCAGCCGCAACAACCTGCACCTGTCGAACAACAACAAGTTGTTAAACAGAATGAGGCCGTTAAGGGCCCTGTTTCTAATCAATTCCCTGATCCTATCACCACCAGTTCAATAGTTTCTGCTAAAGGAACTAAACTGAAAGTGGAAACACCTCTTTACTCTGCCGTGATTAATTCACAGGGCGGACTGCTTGAGAATTTTAAGCTTAAAATTTACCAAGAGACAATAGAACCGAACTCTCCTGATGTGGATATGGTCGGAACTGATGCTTTGAATAAAGCTCCTATGGGACTTATTCTTAATGGAATACCCACTTGGACCCGTGGAGTATGGGGATACGAAGGAAATGATTTGTCTCTTGACGGAGATAAAATCGGAACTCTTATTTTTCGCGGAGATGTGGAAGGGTTCAGAATTGAACGCAGACTCACATTTCATGCAGACAACTATTTAATTGATGAAGATGTTCGTGTTCTTAATGTTTCGAATCCCAGCGGTCAGGGCAGATTGGCTTTTACCACTGCGACAAAAAGCCTCAGTGCCGAGGACGACCGTTACAATCCTACCCGTATTTCATGGTTCGGACCTGAAGGGTTAAATCAGGAAGACGATCGCGAAGACCTCGCAAAGACCGGAGTTGAAGTTACTGGAGACATGAGCTGGGGAGCTATTGATTCTAACTTCTTTATTCTGGCTCTTTTGCCTGATTCTAATGATGTTACCATCAAGGGTAAAGTTCAGGACAACATTTTCAGAATAGCAGCGGAACAGACAGTTTCTTTTGATAAAGGGATTGAGCGTAAACTGAACTGTTCTTATTTCTTCGGTCCTATGGACCCGACTGTTATGAACAAGGTTCCGGGCGACCTTTCTGCAGCAATTGATTTCGGTTGGTTTGATATTATTGCAAAACCGCTGACAATAGCTCTGGAATGGTTTAACCAGTATGTACATAACTATGGTATTTCTATTATCCTGTTGACGATTGCCATTAAGATCCTTTTTTGGCCCCTGTCTCAGAAAAGTTACAAATCCATGGAACAGATGAAGCGTTTACAGCCTATGGTTGCAAAGCTTCGCGAAAAATATGGTGATGACAAAGAAAGACTCAACAAAGAGTCTATGCAGCTCTATAAGACGTATAATGTTAATCCGGCTGGTGGGTGTTTACCCATGGTGCTGCAAATTCCGGTTTTCTTTGGTCTGTATAAGGCCCTGTTGGGAACGGTTGCTCTTAGGCATGCCGATTTCATTACTTATCTACCTTTTACTGATATCATTTGGCTTGCCGACCTTTCGGCTAAAGACCCGCTTTACATCACTCCGATCGTGATGGGTGCTACCATGTTCCTTCAGCAGAAAATGACACCTTCAGCAGGTGATCCGACTCAGCAGAAAATCATGATGTTCTTGCCCCTGGTGTTCACCTTTATGTTCCTCAACTTCCCCGCAGGGCTTGTTGTGTACTGGTTAGTGAACAACGTACTATCAATAGCCCAGCAGTGGATTATTACTCGCAAAGTAAAATAAAGGGCGTACGATTAGTCGGATTAATTGAGTGATGAACACTACTAGGAGATAGAATGAGCGAATTCAAAGAATTCCAAGGGAAGAATCTGGACGAGGCAATTAATAATGCCTGTGATTACTTCAATCTGAATCGCGATAAGCTTGAAATTGAAATACTCAGCGGTGGTTCTACCGGGGTCTTCGGACTCGTTGGAAAAAAGAACGCCAAAGTAAAAGCCCGTCCTAGAGGCGGAGAGAGTAGATCTTTATTAAATAACGAGACTAAGCCTGAAAGGACTCAGTCTGCCAGATATGAAAAACCGGTTGAACGGCCTGTAGAAAGAAAACCTGAACCGGTAGAAAAGAAAGTTGAGCGTGAAGCTCCTGTTGTAAGAGAAGAAACAGCCATTGCTCCTCGCGCAGAAGTTGAAACTCCTGCTGTTAAAAGAGAATCTGTCGTTGCTGTCAGAGAAGAATCCGTTGTACCTGCTGTTTCTGAATCCAAAAGCGAAGCAGTTGATGCCGATACGGATACTGATTCCAGTGTAAATGAAGGCTTCAGAGAACGTCGCAGCATAATGGAAGCTGATCCTGAAGATATCGCAGCAGCAGTTCGCGAAGCTCTTGAAAGGATGATTGAACCTATCGTTCAGCAGCCTCCTAAACTTGAAATTGAAGTGGGCGAAGACAGAGTCAACGTACTTGTTGATGATGAAGAAAATTCCGGTCTTATTATCGGACGTGAAGGACAGACTCTTTCCTCCTTGCAGTATCTCTGCAACAGGATGGTTTCTAAGAAACTTCAGACTTCTGTCCGTGTTCAGATTGATACAGGTGATTATCGCGAACGTCAGGATGAAAAACTCCGTCAGCTCGCGTGGCATCTTGCAGATAAAGCAATGCACACCGGAAGGGTGCAGAGTACTAAACCTCTCAGTTCTTATCACCGCAGAGTTGTTCACATGGCTTTGCAGGAAGATAAACACGTTAATACTCGCAGTAAGGGCGATGGCCCTATGAAGCGTGTGCTGATTCTTCCACGTCGTAGCCGTACAGCCGGCGGACGCGGTGGCGAACGCACTGAACGCCCAGAACGCAGCGAAGGATATACTTCTCAGCCTACTGATCGTTATAACAGTCGTGGATCTGAACGCAGCTCTGAACGCGGTCCAGCTCGTGGCCCGGAACGTGGAGCACCACGTGGCCCAGAACGCGGAGACGCTCGCGGCCCAGCTCGTGGTCCAGAACGTGGCAGTGCCCGTGGCCCGGAACGTGGTCCAGCTCGTGGTCCTGAACGTGGTAGTGCTCGCGGCCCAGAACGCGGCCCAGAACGCGGTAGTGCACGCGGCCCAGAGCGTGGAGCACCACGCGGTCCTGTTCGTAATGATTCACGCGGAGACGCACGCGGCCCAGAACGCAGCAGACCTCGTACAGGTGAGCGTAATGATAATTACGGACGTGGTCGTACTGAAAATACAGCTCCTCGCGGACGCGGTGAAAACTACGGTAATCGTCCTCCCCAGGATGAAAACTTCGGTAATCGCGCACCACGTGACGAGAACTTCGGTAACCGTGCACCACGGGATGAAAACTTCGGTAATCGCGCACCAAAGACTGGCGAAACCCGTAGCTCTGAACGTACTGGAAACAGCAGTTCAGGAAATACCGGTGGCTACAACGATGATCGTTACAACCGCTATTAGACTTTAGTTCACGAGCGGTGAATACAGACTTTTAAGTTAACCCCGTGGACAATGTCCGCGGGGTTAACTTTTTTTTAATCTGTTAATGGAGATTTTAATATGTCAGTCAGTTCTTCCGGGACCATTGCAGCCATTGCCACGCCTCCCGGTGAAGGGGGAGTCGGAATTATCCGTGTAAGCGGAGAAAAGGCTTTACCTATTGCAGAAGCAATATTTAAATCCGCAAAAGATTCTTTTTCAGGATTTAAGCCATACACCATGCATTATGGGTACGTGCTTGATGAAAACTCTACAGAACTGGATGATGTCCTTGCTGTTTTCATGCCCGGCCCTAATTCATACACAGGCGAAGATACAGTTGAATTTAACTGTCATGGGGGCCGAGCCATTCTTGCTTCTGTTCTCGGAGAAATTTTATCACGCGGGGCTGTTCTTGCGCGTGCGGGTGAGTTCACTCTGAGAGCTTTTTTGAATGGTAAAATGGATCTTACGCAGGCAGAAGCTGTTGCAGAAATGATTCATGCTCCGTCTAAAGGTGCGGCTCAGCTTGCAAGGGTGAAGCTTTCAGGGGTGCTTGGTCATCGCATAGAAGAACTGCGGGGAAGGCTTGAAGTATTGCGCGCTCATCTGTGTGTTGCCGTAGATTTTCCGGAGGATGAACTTGAGTGTTTGCCGCTTGATAAAATGATGACGGAAGTCACTGATGCTGTAAAAAATATTTCTGAAATTCTCGCAGGTGTAGAGCGTACCCGTGCATGGCGTGAAGGGGGTCTTGCTGTACTTTCAGGTAAAGTAAATGCTGGAAAGTCCAGCCTTTTAAACGCCTTACTTGGACGTAATCGCGCTATTGTTACGGATATTCCGGGTACAACCAGAGATTTTATTGAAGAAACTCTTAATTTAGACGGCCTTCAGGTACGGGTGGTTGATACTGCCGGACTGCGTGAAACTACTGATAAGGTTGAACAAGCCGGTCTGGATATGGGAAAAGAGCTGGCGCAACAAGCTGATTTAGTTCTTTTAATAGTTGATGGTTCCGGTCCATTTGATTTATCGGATATTGATCCTGAATTTTCAGCGCAAAGTGGTAAATGTATTGCTGTAATCAATAAGATTGATCTGGATCAGTCCACACCATCTGCCTCAGAAGTTATGGCAGAAGCAGGTTATGAAGTTGTTGAAATTTCAGCTAAAAGGGGCCAAGGTATCGATGAACTTGCTTCAAGTATTCGTGAACATATTTTAGCTGGAGCGGGTGAGCCTGACCCTGACGAGCTTGTGCCGAATTCGCGACAGGCGGCGACATTAAGAAAGGCTCTGTCTGAGCTTGATGGTCTTGTTCAGGATATTGAAATGACAATTCCTTATGATTTGCTTGGTGTCCGGTTGGAAACTGCTTGCTCTGCTTTATCTGAAATCACAGGTGAAATTACACCGCAGGAAGTGCTTGATTCAATTTTCAGTAAATTTTGTGTGGGAAAATAAAATGAAAAGTAAGATTTTTGATATGCGTTCCGTCACATGCGGTTTGGTTCCTGCTATAGTTTCACAACTTGGAGAGGTTTCCGAACCGGTTGTTGATTTTCATATAAGACCGGGAATCCGTGAAGAAATTATGAGCGGTTTCGGCTCAGGCGGAGAATGGGATATCGAGATAATTTCCGCTATTGGTTTTGATGTTTTAAGGTTTACCCCTAAGAAAAAATGTATTGTTTCAGATCTTAATATTGTCGAGTATTAGACGGTTTTTATATACTTGCGATATGCTTTGAAAGTATGCGGGCATCTTGTCTTAAAGTCTTTGCTTTGTACCAGAGTCTCGAGGTCTTGAAGTGTGTCTACATCTGCTTGTTCCGGTAAAATATACGGAGCAAGGTTGATAGATTTAAATTTTTGTATTGTTTGTTTAAAGACTCTCGGGGTACTCCAATTAATGTCGGAGAAAGGAATATCAGTCAGTTTTTTGTTTTGAAATCCGATGAGATAATAGCCTCCGTCTTTTGCCGGACCAATACATACAGGATGTTTTTTCAGACTGGATAGACCTTCCTCAATTGTTTGAGGAGACAGGTCCGGCAAGTCACTTCCCGTTAAGACACCTCTTGTATAATCAAGGGCAAAACTGTCCTCAAAAGCGTTAAACATGCGCGCGCCTAAATCTCTTCCCCGTTGCGGAAACAGTTTTCGATCTCCAAGCCATTCAATGTATTTTGTGACAGGCTCTTCCTGATCAAAAAAGATCAGAGTTTCAACTCCATGATTATCGATTCTTGTAAGTAAATCCCGAACAAAAGCTGTATAAAACAGAGCCGCCTGTGCATCTCCGACACTTGCTCCAAGGCGGGTTTTGACTTTGCCAGCTATCGGTAACTTTACGAATAAAAGCAGAGCCTGCTTCAATTTTTGTCTCCATTATCAGAGTACAATTTTTTAAGAGTAAATGGACTGACTCCGCATAAATGCAATATTCTCAATAGCCAGTTTCTTAAAAATCCTCGAATCATACCCATCTGTTTATATCTGCGGGCTGAAGTTATTACAGATTCTTTCAGGATAACTATTTCGAACCTTTTTCTTTTAATATTTCTGAAAAATTCAACATCTTCCATAATGGGTATCAGCGGGAAACATCCCAGTTCAAGAAAAGTTTCCTTTTTTATGAACGGGGCTTGATCTCCGTATGGAACTCGTTCTATTCGTGTGCGAAGATTTCCTACGAAGGAAATCAGGCGCATGATGGCTGAGTTGTCATCAAAGCTGAGGCTGAACGCACCTGCCGCTGCTCCCGGAGCATCCAATGTTTCACGGATAAGGGGGGCGGAATTCGGAGGCAGTATCGTATCAGCATGAAGAAATAAAAGTATTTCTCCAGTAGCCATTTTTGCTCCCGCGTTCATTTGAGCAGCACGGCCCGCTTGTCCGCAAATTTTAATTATGTTTTTATCTTCGATGCAAATATTTGTTGATCCGTTTATAGATCCGTCCACCACAATAATTTTACAGTCATTGCCGAGGCTGGCTTTGACATTATTGAGACAACTATTAATAGTTGCCTGCTCATTGAATACAGGGATAATGATGGATATTCGTGTATGAATCGGCATGGAATATGTTTATACTCTTTAACTGACAGAATAAAGAGGAGATGAGTATGTCTAAAGATATTAAGCTCAGGAAAGGCGTTACCAGTGATGAATCTGTTATCGCTGAGGTTTTACGTGAAGGGGAAGTTCTTCATCTGGCATTAAAAGACAGTGAAGGGATTTATTCTGTTCCTGTTAATTACGGTTTTAAACCCGGTGCAATATATATTCATTCATCTAAAACAGGCCGCAAAATATCTGCGTTGGCTTTAGGAGAGGAAGTTGGTTTCAGTGTGGTTGCCTCGCATAAACTGCAACCCTCTGAAAAACCCTGCAATTGGGGATGTGCATTCCGTTCAGTTGTCGGATGCGGAGTTCCTCGTCTTCTTGAAGATCATGAAAAAGTCGTTGCTTTGAATTTGATTATGGAGCAGTACAGCGGTAAAAAAGGGGACATTGATAGTTCTGCTGCGCGAGCTGTAGAAGTTGTTGAAATAATGATCACAACAGCTACCGCAAGGCTCGTGGACAGGGAATAAACTCAATATAAACAGAGAGTATTTATGACTTTAGATTCGAGTAACTATTCCGAATATTGGGAAGAGAAAGGTTCTTTGAAAAACTTTTCCACTCCGGTACAATTCGATGAATTTAAGAAATATGTTTCCAGTGACGCTGATATTCTGGATGTAGGATGCGGATATGGGCGCGTAATGAGAGGGCTGATTGGCGAGGGTTTTACCCGTGTGAAGGGAGTGGAACCTTCCGCAGCCTTACGACAGAGGCTTATGGATGATAGTCGTGAGCTTGATGTACAGCCTTTAGAAAACGGAATTATTCCTTTCAAAGATCAATCCGTTGATGCGGCATTTCTTGTCGCAGTGCTCACCTGTATACCGGATAATAAAGATCAGGATCAGGTTATGAATGAGGTCTACCGCGTTTTGAAACCGGGTGGAGTTCTTTATATTAATGATTTTATGCTGAACACTGATGAGCGTAATCTTGAAAGATATGACCACTTTCAAAAGCTGCACGGAACTTATGGAATATTTGAAATTGAGGGCGGCGGAATTCTACGTCATTTTTCAGATGAACGTATCAAAGAATTGTTAAGTCTATTTACGGTTCTTGAGCATAAAAAGGTGGTTTACACCACAATGAATGGAAACCGCGCTAACGGTTTCTATTACATCGGGCGGAAATAGTTTCTGTAAAAGTCTATTAATATTGATTAATCTTTGACTTAATCTATTCGGCTGGTGCGTCCGAAAATCTCCGTCATTTCACCGAGACGCTCGCGTATCAGCGGCGTAAGTTGTCCCGGCACGAGCTTCCATCCCCAGTTTCCATCGGCTTCCCCGGGAACGTTCATGCGAGCTTCCCCGCCAAGGTTCAGTAAATCCTGAGCCTGAAAAATACACAGACAGCCGACGCTGGACATCAAAAGTCTGATCAGCTCCCATGAGATTTTGGATTCATCTATCCAGTCATGACCTAGATATGACAGCATATTTTTGCGGCTTATTTCATCTGCATCCTGATTGAACCAGCCTCGGTTGGTGTTATTGTCATGAGTGCCTGTATATACGACAGAATTTCGTCTGTGATTGTGGAGAGCGTCTCCGCAGATGCCGATATCACTGCCGAAAGAGAATTGCAGAATATTCATGCCGGGCAGTTGAAAGCGGTCTTTAAGATAAGCTACATCCGGTGTTATATGGCCCAGATCTTCTGCAATAATACGCAAACATCCTTCTTCGCAGGAAAGTCTTTCAAACAGCTTATGTCCGGGGGCTGGAACCCAATACCCGTCTATCGCTGACTGTGCCTCGGCGGGAATTTCCCAGTAGGCGGAAAATCCTCTGAAATGGTCAAGTCTGGCCCAGTTATAAAGACCTAGATTGTGTTTTAACCGACTGATCCACCATCCGAATCCCTCCTGTTCAAGAACGGCCCAGTCATAAACCGGATTTCCCCATAGCTGTCCTTTTTTGCTGAAGTAATCCGGTGGAACCCCTGCGACACACCATGATTCACCGTTTTCATCAAGCTTGAAAATTTTGCGGTTAGCCCACACATCCGAACTGTCGTGGGTAACATAAATCGGGATATCTCCGATAAGCTCGACACCGATCTCGGCAAGGTGATCTCTAAGTTGTCCCCATTGACGGAAAAATATCCACTGGCAGAATTTAACAAACAATATTTCGCGTGCTAACAACTCGCCCCAGTAGCGCATACCTTCTTCAGTTCTTTCGCGGATATCCTCGGGCCATTTGGTCCAGCTGTCACCGTTGAAGTCCTGTTTGAGAGCCGTGAACAGCGCAAAATCATTAACCCAGTGCATGTTGTCCCATATAAACTGGGAAAATACGGGGTCATTCAGCAAGTCGTTTGCAACTCGTGAGAAGGCCATGCGGAGCAGAGTCTCTTTAGCATGGGCCGCCGCATCAAAGTCCGCTTTATCGGAGTCCGGGATGACAAATTCTTTAATTTCTTCTTCACTCAGCAGACCGTAATCAACCATAAGTTCGGGGCTTATCAGTAGCGGGCTTGCGGCAAAAGCTGAAAAGCCGGAGTAGGGAGAATTGCAAAGTTTACTGGATGTAGGAGTTATCGGCAGAACCTGCCAAAACCGTTGCCCGGCTTCGGCGAGGAAATCTGCAAATTCATATGCCGCAGGCCCAATATCACCGACTCCGAATCTTGAAGGCAGTGATGTAAAGTGGAGAAGTATTCCACTGGAACGTTTCATATTGAACTCCTTTTGCTGACGAAAGACGATACCCATACAATATCTCAGAGCATGGGAAGTCTGTCCAGCTACTTTATATTCAGCTATGAAACAAAATCGTAATTAATATATATTCAGCGGCGTGTGAAAATATAATGCGAACGATTGCGGAGCCAGTTTCAAAGGGGTGCTGTCGGATAATATTTTGTCCAGAGGTGACTGATCCCCTCCGAAAGCTTTTGCCGCACTGTAAAGTTCAAGTGTCCATGGTCCTTTCGGCAGGTACGCTTCAAGTTTTTCGGATATTGCGGTTTTGTTGAAATTAAAAATTATTGAGGCGTATCTTCCATCAGATGCCGAGGGGTTTCTGATCATCATGATAAGCCCTGGCTGGAGCTCTTGAACTTGGCATCTGCTGTGGCATGGTTCTTTTAGAACGGGGTGTTCCCGCCTTAAAGTAAGTAACTTTTTATAGAACTCAAACATGGACTTGCCTTGTTCGGATTCTTTTTTATTCCAGTCGAGATGACTGCTGGTGAATGTCGAATCTTCATAAGGATCTGGTGCTTCAAAGGAGAGAGAATCCAGTTCTTGTTCATTGAATGCACTCGGCAGCGGGGCTTCAACGCTGTCAGAAAAATAATGGAACGGTGCTGTTTCTCCATACTCTTCCCCCATGAAAAGTAGTGGGGTATATGGAGAGAGCAGTGTTGCTCCGGCACTAAGTTTTGCTGCCTCAAATCCTGCTTTTTTGATTGTCCTGCATTCGTCTCCGGAACAAATGGTTTGATCATGGTTCTGAGAGTATACGATCAATTTAGAACCTGAAAGTTCCTGCTGGTTGCATCCGTGAATCCTTTTGCGATGTTCAGAGAATTGTCCTCTGTATGCGAAGCCGTGCTGCATGGCTGAGACCATTTTTTCTGGTGAACTATAGTCGCGGAAGACCCCGTTTACATCGCCTGTAATTCTGTGATGAAGTGCATGGTGAAAATCATCACTCCATAACGCATCAAGCCCGAATCCTCCTTTATCAGCTGGCATAATAGGGCGTGGAGAGTTGTGTTTGTCATCGATTATCAAAACACATTTTCTTTTATTTTTATTTTCAAAAGATCTGATTCTAACAGACAGTTCTTCCAGAAAATGGACCGGACTTTGATCGAGAATTGAGTGTGTGTTATTTATGCGCAGTCCGTCGATATGAAAATCGCGAAGCCATGAAAGAGCACACTGGATATAAAATTCGCGAACACCGAAACTGTATTCCTCATCGAAATTTATGGTTTTTCCCCATGCCATGGTGCGACTATCACTGAAAAAGGGGGTGTAAGCTGCGTTGAAATCTTTCATGAAGCAGTGCTGGCAGAATTCTACATCTAAAACTACCGCAATGCCTAGCTTGTGAGACGCTTTAACTAGAGCTTTTAATTCATCCGGTGTTCCGTAGCTATTGTGGACTGCATATGGAAAAATAGTTTCATTTCCCCATCCTCTGCTGCCTGCAAATTGTGCGACAGGCATAAGTTCCAGTGTGTTGATTCCAAGTTCAGACAGATGGTCGAGTTTAGACATAAGCCCGTGGATAGTGCCTTCCTTGCTGAAAGTTCCTATATGGGCTTCGTAGATGATCATTTCATGGATAGGCAGACCGGAAAAATTGTCTCCTTTCCAGTCAAATTTATGATGATCAAAGATAGTTGAATAGGAATTTAAGCCTTCCGGCTGCCATAATGATGCTGGGTCCGGGAATTTTTTTGATCCATCCAGCAGAAACGAATAAGAGGAGTCAGGTGCAATATCGTTTATGGTCAGTTCATGAAACCCATGTTCGGCGGGGGACAGCATGAAAGTGTGATCCGGTTTGGTATTTAAAGTCATTCCGACATCTTGGATGTGGGGAGCAAATAATCTGAATGTGCAGTTTCCGTTATTATCAACCTGTGCGCCGAAGTGTGCTTTTTTCATTCTTGCTCTCGTAATGCTTTTTGGTTTTTAATTTTGTTTTGAGTTATAATAAAGACACGCTTCATTCGGACCGTCTTTTGCATGTGAATGAGTACTTGCATCTCGTAACACAATGAGGAGGCAGACCATGAACAACTCTATTAAGTCCGACGTTGCAGAAGAACGGGTAAAGATCGCTGAAGTAATGGCTGGCGAAAGCGCAGTTCTACATGAACTTGATTTTCAGGATGTAGCCATTTCTACAGTTGCCGTTAATACTCTTAAAAAGGCCGCATCAGCCGTAATGCAAAGATTTCTTCCGGGCAGCCAACCTGAAAAACTGACTGATTCTCAGGCTATAGCCTTTTTTATAGATAGAGTTTTCTGGGATCAGGATTCAAAAGGGTTGATCCTCTGTGCCGACGTTGCTACCCGCAGTTTCTGTATTCCTATACCGAGAGAACATTGGCATATGAAAACTGATCTTGGGACTATTCAGTAGTTATTTTTATAGTTTTTTGCAAGTATAAATAGATTAACAGGGGGTTTTACTCCCTGTTTTTTTGTGTTTGTAATATAGATGGTTATATTTTAAAATCATTGAAGTATAATAAAGAGGGGCAAATTGTAAGAGGAATGTCGCTTTGAAGTTATACTTCAAATGGTAAATGAAAAAGCCTCCCACTTTTTGAGTGAGAGGCTTTCTTTTTAAATCCTGATTGTGGCGAGTCTGAATTTATAAGATTAAATCAATTCTTTCAGCGCGCTGACAAAGTTCTCAATATCTTCTTCCGTTGTTGACCATGAAGCCATCCAGCGAACTTCTCCGGTGGCTTCATTCCATACGTAGAAAGGAAATTTTTCTTGCAACTGCGGGATGCAGTGCGCAGGAATGATGGCAAAAACAGCATTGGCTTCCACTGGACGGGTAATCTGTACTTCACTGATTCCCTGAACCTTTTGCGCGAGAAGAGCCGCTAGTTCGTTGGATCTGCGTGCATTTTTAAGCCACAGTTCATCAGTCAGCAGAGCTTTAAATTGTGCGCCTATATAGCGCATTTTAGAAACAAGCTGCATGCCCTGCTTACGGACAAATTCAAAATCCTTACCGATTTCAGGATTAATGAAGACCGCAGCTTCAGCGCACATGCACCCGTTTTTAGTGCCGCCGAAGGAAAGAACATCAACTCCGCAATCAATGGTCATTTCTTTAAAAGTGGCACCAAGCGTTGCGGCTGCGTTAGCAAGTCTGGCTCCGTCCATATGGACCAGCAGACCTTTTTCATGTGCGTAGTCGCAAATGGCTTTGGTTTCAGCAAGTGTGTAAACTGTTCCCAGTTCCGTATTCTGAGTTATTGAAATAACAGCAGGCTGGCTTCGGTGAACATCTTTTTCATCAAACAGGAGGGGTTTGATTGATTCTACACTGATCTTGCCGTTGACGGCTTCGGCATGAATAATTTTAACTCCGGCGACAGCTTCGACTGATCCGCATTCGTCAACATTGATATGTGCCGTGTCGGCGCAAATTACACTGTTCCAACTTGTTGTTATATGCTTAAGAATTAGTGTATTGGTCGCTGTTCCGGTTCCCATGAAGAAAACTTTGGCGTCTTTTCCGAAATGTTCTAAAAATAGATTTTTCGCTGCTTCTGAAATTGGATCGTTACCGTAGGAACTCATATCATCACTATTGGCGTTGATAATTGCTTCCATTATGTCGGGATGAACTCCCGCGTAGTTATCACTTGCAAATGCGCGCATTTTATTTGTCTCCGAATAATTGATTAATTAAGTCTTGTTAGCTGCCAATACGTACCGATTTGTCGATCAAGGCGCAAGCGTGCTAATGTGTTTTTAGTTATAAAAAAGAAGTTACCTCGTTGTTTTTGTTGTAAAAAGTATTATTTTGACATTATATTGGATGTGTATGTTTCAATTTTGGTTTAATTATATGCTCTTTATCGAGTTTGCCGGAGGTTTTTTACAGCAATGAGCTCCGAAAAAGTTATAAGTTTTTCGAATGTTAGCTTCGGATATGGCCCTCATGACGTCATAGATGACGTGAGTTTTGATATTTTAAAAGGGGATTATCTTGCTGTGCTCGGCCCGAACGGAGGAGGCAAGACAACATTGCTTAAGCTCTTGCTGGGTCTGCTTAAGCCTAAGAAAGGTTGTGTTGAGATTCTTGGAAAGGCGCCCGGGAAGCATGGCGGACAGATAGGATATATGCCTCAGTATACATCTGTTTCGGAAAGTTTTCCGATTACAGTGCGCGATGCGGTTCTTATGGGGAAAGTTTCTCCCAGTATTAAAGGTGTTTTCGGCATAAGGTTTGCCGGAAATGCTTCTGCTGATGTGGAAAAGGCTCTTGATCGTGTGGGAATGCTCTCGCTCATCAATCGGAGAATTTCAGATCTTTCAGGTGGTCAGAAACAGCGTGTGTTTATTGCTCGCGCTATTGTTGATGAACCTCAAATCATCTTACTTGATGAACCGACGGCGAGCGTTGATCAGGCTGGAAAAAACAGTTTGTACTGCCTGCTTCGGGAATTGAATCAGGATATGACGGTAATTATGGTCAGCCATGATATTTCTGTTCTTGGGCAGGGTGTTAAGTCGGTGGCATGTGTTAATAGAAAAGTTCATATGCATGACCAGCCTAAAATAACCCGCGAATTATTAAGTGAAGCTTACGGAGAAAACGAGCGCGGATCATGTCCCATTGAGCTTGTTACGCATGGAGAGCTTCCGCATAGAGTGCTTGAATTTCATGCTGAATCTGAGGATAAGCCGGAAGGAGATTGGCATGATTGAGTCACTTAGTTACGAATTTATGCAGAATGCCTTGATCGCCGGAGTGCTGGCTTCCATCATCTGCGGAATTATCGGGGCGCTTGTTGTGGTTAACAGAGTCGTGCTCCTTGCCGGTGGAATCGCTCATGCTTCATATGGTGGAGTAGGGTTGGCGTTTTTTCTAGGTCTTCCTATGCTTCCGGTCACTGCGGCATTTGCCGTGTGTGCGGCGTTGCTTATGGCGCTTGTGACCATGCGGGTGAAAGATAGAGCAGATACTTTCATAGGAGTTATGTGGGCGGGTGGTATGGCTCTGGGTATTATTTTGCTCGATATTACCCCCGGTTATAATGTTGATTTGATGAGTTATCTTTTCGGGGGGATACTTGCCACTCCAAATTCTGATTTAGTGCTGATGGCAGTACTGGCAGGAATTGTGCTGTCGGTTGTTTTTGTTTGTTATAAAGGGTTCTGGGCTATGTCTTTTGATGAAGATTTTGCCCGTGCCAGAGGTGTGCCTGTTACGTTACTTTATTTTTTGATGCTTGCTCTGATTGCCTTAAGCGTCGTTATGGTAATCCGCGTTGTCGGGCTTATTCTGGTCATTGCGCTTTTGACGATCCCTCCGCAGATAGCGGAGAGCAGAACTTCGTCACTTCATACAATGATGGTTCTTTCAATCTTGCTCAGCATGGTTTTTTGCGTGACTGGATTGTTGTTATCTTATGAATTTGATGTGTCTTCAGGGGCAACAATTATAGCAGTAAGTGTCGTGGGTTTTGCTATTTCTCTTTTACTTAATAAGATCAAAGGTCGTTCGACTGTATAAAAATGTGATTATAAATTAAAAAAAAGCCGCGCTTCCAGTTTGATGGAAACGCGGCTTTTCAGTTTATTTTCTATGGTGGGAGAACCTGCTGAAGATAGGTTCATTTGCTATTTTGATGAACCCCTGATTATGTTCAGCTTTATTGTCCATCATCCGGTAAGCCGCCAGTTTGAATATGTCCTGCACAACCATCCATACTAGATTATAGACCCAGACCCATAAAATGTGAATCCATGGTATGGCGGGTACGAGCCAGCCCATGCCGCAGATGAATGCCGCGAAAAGCTGTGTTCCGATAATGGCCCAGAATAATTTCGGAGCTGGATATGGAGATTTCCAGAACGCTTTTTTGGTGCGGGTTACGAACAGCATAAGATGTCCGCCTGCAACCAGTTGCAGGAAGAGCATGGTTTGGAGCTGTTCAACCGGATAATGAAATATATCCCGTCCGAGCCAGAGCATTCCGAATGTTTCAATAACGGCAAGGAAACCCAGCATGCTTGAAATTCCGAGGACTCGGCCCATCTGCCAACGCACAGGCTTTGGATCAAGCCATGTGTTGTCGTAGGCAATGGTCATAATCGGAATGTCGTCGAGCAGTGCCAGCATGATGATCATGACGGCTGTGAGTGGATAGAAATCAAAGACCAGCATAGCCAGAACCACGAATGCCATAATATCGATAGTCATGGCGATGCGGTAGATAGTGTAGCTCATCATGCGCTCGAAAATTCTTCGCGCTTCTTCCACAGCCTTAATAATGACCGATAAACCCGGTTCGGTGAGAATTAAATCCGCTGCGGCTCTGGCTGCATCGGTCGCACCAGAAACCGCAATCCCTGCATCTGCCTGTTTGAGTGCGGGAGCGTCATTAACGCCGTCTCCGGTCATGGCTACAATGTGTCCGCGTTCCTGCAATGCTTTTACTATGGCATATTTATGCTCTGGGAATACTCGCGCAAATCCGTCGGCTTTTTCAATCATTTCGGACTGAGTTGAAGTCAGGTGCGCGGGGTCTGCGTTTTCGCCGATCAATTCTGAAACGGGGTGCATATTGGTTCCCATTCCGAGTTGTCCGGCTGTTTCTCTGCCGATGGCAGTATCATCCCCTGTAACCATTTTGACTTGAATTCCGTGTTTTACAGCCTGTGCGATGGTTTCTTTTGAATCATCACGAGGTGGATCGAACAGAGATAAAATACCTAAAAAATCCCATCCTCCGGTCTCATTGCTTTTGGCTACTCCCAGCGAGCGGAAACCTTTTGCCGCAAAATCGTTAATTGCTGAATCAGCTCTTTCGCGATCTGGTCCGGTTACATTTGCGAGGTCGAGAACTACTTGCGGTGCACCTTTTGTCACTTTGAACTGAGAGTCTTCTGTGGTGATGGAACCTTCTGTTCTTTTGCGTATCGGATCAAACGGGGAGAAGGAGGTTTGTTTGTATCCTGTGAAAATAGATTTATCGGTAATACCTTTTAAAACCGCAAGGTCGATGGCATCGCCGTTTTCCTCTTTTGAGGCAAGGGCGGCCATAAATATTAAATTGTCTTTATCCGGAGCAGAGAAAATGACAGGCTCACCGAGGTCCAACTGATTTTTAGTCAGAGTTCCGGTTTTATCCGAGCATAGAATATCAATTCCGGCCATCTCTTCAATGGCCTGCAACTTGGATACGATTGCTTTTTTCTTAGAAAGGGAAAGTGCGCCGAGTGCCATGGTGACAGACAGAACCGCCGGCATTGCTACCGGAATTGAGGCGACAACCAGAATTAGTACGAATTGAATGAGTTTGATCAGCGGTTCGCCGCGTAGAAGCTCGGTAACAACAAGAATCATTGCCAGACCTATGGCAACGAATATCAGAAAATCTCCGACTTTCATGACTGCTTTTTGGAAATGAGAGGCTGTTCCGGCACTTTCTACCAGTTTTGCAGTGCGTCCGAAAAATGTTTCTGCGCCTGTTGCTGTAACGACAGCTTCCATTTCTCCTTGCTTGGCGACCGATCCAGAGAAAGCTTCATTACCTGATTTCTTGTTGACCGGTAATGATTCACCTGTAAGTGCGGATTGGTCTACGCTGAGATATTCCCCTTCGGTCAAAACGACATCTGCCGGAATTACATCCCCTAATCTGATGCGGACAATGTCACCGGGAACAAGGTTTGTCGCGTCAATTTCATTCCATATGCCATCGCGTAGAACTCTTGCTTTCAATGCCATCTGATTTTTCAGAGCATCAAGGGCGTTTGATGCTTTGGCTTCTTCCCAGAATCCGATTGCAGCATTGAAAATGAGCAGTACCATTATGATTGAAAAGTCTACCCAGTCCTGCACTATTAATGAGAGCAAGGCCGCCGCTTCAATCATCCATGGAATCGGTCCCCAGAAATAGCTTAGAAGCTTTTTTAACGGGCTGACGCTTTCCGTTTTTAAAGCATTTTGACCGTATTTATCGAGGCGGGTACGAGCTTCGGGAGAGGTTAAACCTTTTGAACTCGAGTTTAAGTCTTTGAATATTTTATTAATGTCCTGCGTAGATTCGTGCTTACCCATTGTTCTCCCCTTGAGTTAGGATGCAGTATAGAACGAGTATGAATTCTATTTATTCTATACATAACACGGAGCGGAGGGTGATACAATCGCAGATAAAAAAACTCCCGGCCTTAATATAAAGGCCGGGAGTTTAAATTGCTAATCCGGGTGGACGATATTAATCATTTTCTCTGAGTTTATCTATAAGATGTTTAAGATCCGAAGCCAGCCTTGCCAGATCTCCTATAGCCTGATTGGCTTGGAGCATACCTTCGGATGTTTCGGATGAAACAACTTTGATATCTTCAATTGCTCGGTTGATGTCTTCACTTGCATTGGATTGTTCCTCGGAAGCCGTTGCAATGGAGCGAACCTGATCAGAAGTGGATTGAACCAGTTCAAGTATTTGTGAAAGAGACTGCTTTGACTCATTAGCAAAACCAGTTGCCTTTTCAACCGCGACGGCTGCACTCTCAACACTTTCAATGTTCTTATTTGCTCCAGCTTGAATATTGTTGATAGCCTCTCCAACTTCTTTAGTGGCTACCATTGTTTTTTCTGCCAGCTTGCGAACTTCATCTGCAACAACCGCAAATCCTCGTCCTGCATCACCTGCGCGGGCTGCTTCAATTGCGGCGTTAAGTGCGAGCAGATTAGTCTGGTCCGCAATGTCGGTAATTACATTCATTACAGTTCCGATGGCTTCGGCTTGTTTGCCTAGTTCATCCATATTTGTTTTCAGTGTTTCCGAGTGCGAGTTAACGGCAAGAATAGAGTTTACAGAATTATCGACGATGGCAGAACCTGACTCTGCATTCTGTCTGGTCTGATCAGCGCTCTCTGCCGCTTCTGAAGCATTGCGGGCGACTTCAAGAACAGTTGCGTTCATCTCTTCCATTGCGACAGCTGTTTCAGATATGCGTTGCTGCTGCGTGTCGGTACCGTGTGTGACTTCCTCAACCTGCGCTGACAGTTCTTCTGATGCCGATGAAAGATCGTTTACCAATCCTTCAAGCATATCTGCCGCCTCGAGCATTCCTTCTGCTTTTGCGCTTTCTGCGGCAACTTTGGCAGCTTCAGCTTCAGCTTTTGCTTCATGTGCTTTGAATGTTTCTTCTTTACTCTGTTCGCTGAGCAGGTTTGCTTCGCCTATTTTGGTTTTGAGGCTGGTAATCATCTGCTCTAGAGAATCCTTAAGAATTTCCATTTCTCCTGAGAATTGACCTTTGAGTGAAGAGTCTAAATCACCACCGGCAACTTTACTGGAAAAATCAACAAGGCGGTTCAGAGGTTTGTTCAGCCCTTTGCGTATAAGGTAGATACAAACCACAGTGGCAATAATTATAAATAATAGTGCGGATAACGCTGAATTTTGTTCAATTGAGTGAATTGTGTCATCAAATTGACCTTTCTGTTTCAGTACGGAGGCATCAATGTTGTCGACATATACGCCCATTCCGATAATCCAGCCCCACGGTTCAAAGAGTTTTACATATGACAATTTAGGAGCATTCTTACCTGTGCCGGGCTTGCTCCACCAATATGAAACGTAGCCTGCTCCGTTGTTTTGCTGAACAGTTTTGACCATTTCTACGAATAGCTTTTTACCCTTGGCATCTGCTATTCCTGAAAGGTCTTTGCCGTTCAAGGCTGGTTTCATCGGATGCATGATCATTTTCGGTCCAGAATCATTGATCCAGAAATACTTCTCTGTTCCGAGTCTCATTTTTGCTACTTGGGCGAGAGCTTCTTTTTTCATTTCAGCGGTGATATCTTCAACCCATGCTCCTGTACCGATAATCCAACCCAACTTAGGCAGTATTTTTACATATGAAATTTTAAGCTTGGGTTCGGTTTCTCCCGGGCGGACCCAGTGATATGCAAGAGTTCCTTCTCCTTTGGTTTCGGCAATGCTGGTCATATCTCTGATAAGGTAAACACCTTTAGAATCTTTCAAGTCAGATAAATCTTTTCCGAGTAGAGATTTATTGGGGTGGACTACCATCCGGTTTTCTAAATCGTTAATCCAGACATAGTTGTCTGTGTCGTATCTTGCAGCATCAACGATGCTTTTAATCCGTTCTTCGAGTACTTCTTTTGGCAGGATACCATCAAATTTATCATATAGTGCTTCAACTTGTGTAACAACGGTGTCCACAACCTGTTTAAGAGATTCCATTTCTTGTTTTTTTAATGTCTCAATATCTTGTGAGCGCTCATAATAGGAGTTTACTACGCTGTATGCCAGATCAACGGAGTCCTTTAGTTTTCCTTTTTCTTCAGTTTCTATTTCGAGTCGATATTCACTTGAGCGTTTATCGATAAATCCTTCTAAATTAAAATTAAAGAATGAAGAAATAAATATTCCTTCAATCAGCAAGGCTCCCACAATGAGAATTGTAATTCTGACAGCCACGGATTGTAGTGGGGATACTTTTTTCATAATTTCTCCTAATTCTCCTCTGTGACAGGGATTCGTGATCAATATTGATTGTTTTTGATATAAAATTTTAGGGCTAACTTAGAGAGAGAATAACAAAAGTTTCTATCATTTTCATATTATATTTAAAAAAAGAAGTCACTATCAAATCGTTTTTTAAGTGTAGGTAAAGATATTATTAAGGTGTTTGCCTGCTTACTTTTTAACTGATTACAAAAAAAGGGCGAACTTCGTGAAAAGTTCGCCCTTGATTTTTTATATGTAGTAATAAATTAAGACTGCATATTTCTGATGAGTGTCTTAATCTGAGAAGCTAGTCTGGCTACCTCTGTGATGGCCTCGGCAGACTGTTCCGTAGCTTGAGCTGATTCAGCTGAGATTTGATTGATTTCCTCAGTTGCTCTGTTGATTTCTTCACTGGTTGCAGACTGTTGCTCAGCGGCTGTTGCTATGCCGTGAATCTGGTCTGCTGAAGTTTCAACCATATGAACGATTTCATCGAGAGCTTTACCTGATTTGGCAACAAGGTCAGTCGATTCAACAAGTGACCCCACTGCGGTGTCAGTTGCTGTGATGTTTTTACGTGTGCTGGTTTGAATGGATGAGATTGCCTGCCCGACTTGTTTTGTCGCATCCATAGTCTTTTCGGCAAGCTTGCGAACTTCATCTGCAACGACTGCGAATCCTCGTCCTGCATCACCAGCTCTGGCTGCTTCAATAGCGGCGTTGAGTGCGAGTAAGTTAGTCTGATCTGCAATGTCGGTAATGACGCCCATTACAGCTCCGATAGATTCTGTCTGTCCTCCGAGTTGTTCCATGCTGGTTCTTAACTCTTCAGAGTTGGTCTCAAGAGCTTTGATGGAAATAACAACCTGACCGACTAAATTCTGCCCTTCCAATGCCTTATCTTTTGTTGCCTTCGCATTCTCGGAAGCTTCGCCTGCATTGCGCGCCACTTCGAGAACTGTGGAGTTCATTTCTTCCATGGCGGTTGCAGTTTCGCCTGCCCTTTCCTGCTGAGTTTCCGCTCCTCTGCGAGACTCTTCTACCTGTGCGGACAGTTCGTCTGCTGCAGATGAAAGCTGATCGGAAATGTCATCAGCTTCACGTACTGTTTCTGCAACCTTTTCACTTTGAGCTTTCATGCTCTGTTCATTTTCTTTGATGGTAGTCACATCATTCATAATCATGAACGCGCCGATGAGTTTATGATCAAGATCATGCAGCGGAGCAGTGTCGATTATTGCGAAGAACGGTTTACCCTTTTCAGTTGTCGCGGAGATTTCAATATCTGCAAGGCTTTGATCTTTGCTGATACAATTTGTGATTGAATCGGTGATGTCTTTGTTTGTCAGCAGGTTGCGTACAGGTTTGCCGAGGTATTCCTCACATGTTCCAGAATATCCGAATTGATCAAGTATGTGCTGATTAATGAAAGTTATTTTTTCATCAAGGTCTACGACGACACAAGGTAGTGTCAAACCGTTTAGGAGTCCCCCTGAAAAGCCAAGCTTGTTTTTGAGTTCAAGCACCATGCTTTTAACAGAAGTAATAGTTTGACCGACTACATCGTCAACGTCATATTCAAGTTCTGAATCGTAATCACCTGTGGATACCTTGGCGGTAAAAGTTGAAAGGTTTTGCAATGGTTTGGTAGTATATTTAATGAGAAGCATGAGAATAATAATTGAGATAGCAAGGGCCACTACAGCAATTATTACGTTTGTCATGAAGATGGCTTTATCTACACCGTGAGTCATTTCAGCTTTATCCATTGTGAATGCAAATGACCACTTCCAAGGTTTGAACAGGGATATGAATGCAACTTTTTCAGTCCCGTCTATCGTGTAGCTGACAAGGCCGGTAGTTGTTTGTTTAAAATCGTTCCAGAAAGGCTGATCAGATAGAGTTTTACCTGTCATTGTGGGGTGGAGAAGTATTTTCCCTTTTTGATTGAAAAGGGTTGCATAACCTTTACCTCCGACATTGGCAGCGTTTACTGACTTTTCGAATGCCGGAGTTATTATTTTACGTCCAACGAATATTACACTGACAATGTTTCCTCTTAGATCTTCTAAAGGTTTGTAAGCTGTAATATACCAAGCGTTTACAACGTAAGCCATTCCAAAATATGTTTTGCCGGACATTACGGATTGATAAACTGGACTGCTGGAAGGAATGTATGTTCCGGTTGCACGATTTCCGTTAGTTTTGAGCACATTGGTGGAAACTCTTAGCAGTTTTTCCGGTAAAACCTGAAAGACTGTGGCGGTCCCTCCGATAGTTTTTTGCAAATCATCAACTAGATCAAAGTTGTCGTTGATGCCTAGCCCGCCGAATTCCAGTGTGGGGATGCTGACGCTTTCGCTTTGCTTCGTAACTTGGTTTGTAATGGTTACGTTCAGCGGCGCGCGTTTGTTGAGTTTAGGAAAACCTAACGAGAAAATCTTTTTATCCATGATGTCGATGTCAGATTTAACTTTGTCTAAGACAATCTCATTTTGCATTTCCATGATAGAATGAACACTTTCCGCGATGGAGGCCATGGATGTTTCACCTAATGTGTTCAAAGCCGTTTGAACTTTGTACAAATTAATAGTCGTCATGGAGATGATGGTTGCCATAATAATTGCTACGGCTCCCAGCATCAGCTTTGCTTGAAATGATAACTTCTTAAACATGTATTACTCCTGAACAAAAATTAAAGGACTTTATGTTTATTCTGTAAAAATAACTTGCGTGCGAATAACATTTTTAACTAACGGTTGATATCAAGATTTTATTCTATTATTTGTAAAAATAATTATAAAATTGTTAGTTCAAGGAATGTGATCTTCTTGATATTTTTGATAAAATTTTAACAATAGCGCTTTCTTTTTCATTTTTCACCCGTGAAATCCTTGGTGCTGCTTTTGCGTAATATACAACGATGTTATCTCCGGGAGATAGTTTTTCCCAGTTTTTGTCACTAATGCTTGCAACACGCTCTTGAGCCTGTCCCAAAGGATCAATAAAACGATAACGAATAAGTTGTTCAACTTTTCGGTCGATTTTCTCAATAACTATACCCACTGCTTTATTTTCTCCGAATGCCCTAATTCTTTCAATCCTTATTTCCTGGTACGGAATAAGGAATAGTGCGCATAAAAAAATAAGCGCTCCGGTAAATAAAAGTTTATTTTTAACGGAAGAGAAATGTGTAGTATAGAAACTGTTCATAGTGAAAAGCTATCACCAGAGACCGAAGGAGGCAAGTAACAGTCATGGATCTATCGTTAACTTGGGAGGACTATTTATGTATAATTCAAATCAGGATGGAGAGTGGTGGGGGGACGGAAAAAGTGTAGTAGCCTTTTCCCTTAATTTTTGGATAGAGCCATTTTGAGTCCAAGCGCGATGAACACCACACCCGAGATAGCTTCAAGTCGTTTCTTGAACTTATTGCCGGAAATGAAGGGGCGCATTTTACCTAGAGCAAGAGTGATAAAACTAAACCATAATATTCCCATACAGAGGTGAATGATCATCAACTGGAAAGATTTTTCAATGAGGTTGTCCGCAGGGGATATAAACTGCGGTAACAGGGCCAGATAGAAAACTGCAACCTTGGGATTCAGGACATTAGTAAGGAAGCCTTCTCTAATTGAAGCGGAAATGCTTCTTTTCTGACTGTGCACTATTGTGGATTGCTCTTCTTCGGAGGAACGGCTGCGTCTGAGAGACTGTACTCCCAGATATATTATATAGAGTGCTCCTGCCAGTTTTACGAATTCAAAAGCTGTTGCCGAGTTCATGAGAATCATGGATAGACCGAAAGCTGAAGCCATGGCATGCACAATCAGTCCCGCATTTATTCCTGCCACAGTACAAAGCCCGTCAGAAGTTGAGCGGGTGAGTGTATTGTTTACCACCAGCATTGTGTCAGAGCCGGGGGTGACAGTCAGGAGTGCCGCAATGGGAATAAAAGCTAAAGTAAGTCCATCCATTTTGTATGCCTTAGAGGAAACCGAATTTTGAGAGTTCTTCGTGAATTTTTTCAGGAGTGGTCGGTTTCGTCATGTACGAAATGGCTTCACCTTGAAAAAAAGCCCTTGAAGCTTTGGTGCTGTCATCGAGGGCCGTCGTAATTATCGCCTTTACTTTTTGATCATCTGTGAGTTCCAGTTCGTTTTCAACCGCTCTGATTTTTTCTAAAGCCTGAAGACCATCCATGCCGGGGAGGATAATATCCATAAACATGAGTTTGTATGGACGGTCTGAGGAACAGGCATCTGTAAACATTTGCAGAGCTTCTTCACCGGTAGTTGCGCAGTCAATTTCAACATTGTTCACTCCCTTAATCTCAGTGAGGATGTTGTGAAGAAAAAGCATGCAGGCACTGTTGTCTTCTACTACCAGAGTTCGCATATCTTTGACTCGCTTATCTTTTCAAAATCTATTTAGTCGGAAAGAAGATACGGTTCAAGCTCTGAAACTGCTTCAAAGAGAAAATGGTCGATAAGTTCACAGAACAGATGCCCCACAGCAATATGAACTTCCTGCACGATGGCAGTATCTTTGCTGGGAACACTTATTATGTGATCGCATATGGGAAGCATTTCACCTGAACTTAAACCGGTCATACCTATTGTCACCATTTGTTTCCGTTTAGCTTCTTTTAATGCTTTTATCACGTTTGGACTTGTGCCGGAAGTACTGATTCCAACAAGAACGTCTCCTGGTGCACCTAGAGCTGCAACCTGTTTTTCAAATATCATATCAAAGGAGTAGTCGTTTCCTATTGATGTGAGTATTGAGGAGTCGGTTGTAAGCGCAAGGCCGGGCAGTGGCGGGCGTTCAAGTTTAAATCTGTTTACCAGTTCAGCTGCAAGGTGCTGACAGTCTGCGGCACTGCCGCCGTTGCCGCAAAATAGAATTTTTGACCCTTGAGCAAGGCGGACAGCCATTGCTCTGGATATTTCAACAACTAACTGAGAGTCCTGCTCAAAAAAAGCTTCCCTTACTTCAAGGCCGGAGCGGGCGTGATCAAGTACTTTTTGTAAAGCTGTATGAGACATATATTATCCTTCTGGGAGTTTTACTTAAATCCGTATGGTGAATTCCGTTTATAGGAAATCAATCCATGTGGCAATATGCCGGGTTCCTCCTTGATAAAATCATTAATCCTAAATAAGGTAATTATTTTAAAGCATTTAGTGGCTGAAAATAATTCTTGTGGAGTATATAAGTGAATAAAATTTATAGTATTGTCTTTTTGTTACTTGCCACCAGTATAATTGGTTGCGGATCAAAAAATTTATCTGTTGATTCTTCCGAGATGGATATTATGGTCGGCCAGATGGTAATGGTCGGATTTAGAGGGATGGATGCTGCGCCGGACAGTTTTATTGTTAAAGATATACGTGATGCTAAAATAGGCGGAGTGATTCTTTTCAGTAAAGACTGTGCGTTAAACAGTACTGAGCGTAATATTTCAGATTACAAGCAAGTGGAAGATCTTACCGCCTCGCTTCAGAAGCAAGCTCGTATTCCTCTTTTTGTTGCAGCGGATCAGGAAGGGGGACTTATTTGTAGATTTGCTGTGGATAGAGGGTTTCCTTCGAGTCTTTCCGCTGCAGAATTGGGTAACAGCGGTGATTTGAAAGCCGCATTCAGAGCTGGGAAAGCTGCGGGTAAAACTTTAAGTTCTGTTGGTGTAAATGTTGATTTTGCGCCAGTGGTTGATGTTAACCGTAATGCTGTAAATCCTGTTATTGCGGCATTACAAAGAAGTTTTTCCGATGATCCGGTCATTGTTGCTGATTTTGCAAAAGCCTTTATAGACGGCCTGCATTCGGAAAAAGTAATATCTTGTCTTAAGCATTTTCCGGGGCACGGCAGTTCGGCGGGGGACAGTCATAAAGGGTTCACCGATGTTACTGATTCATGGTCCGAAGATGAGCTTATTCCATATCGCAAGCTGATTAATGATCATAAAGTCGATATGGTTATGACAGCCCATATCTATAACAATAAGCTTGATAAAAAATACCCTGCAACTCTTTCACGTTCTGTAATAACGGGACTTTTGCGCAATGAACTCGGGTTTAAGGGGGTTGTTGTAACTGATGACATGCAGATGCAGGCTGTAAGCGGTGAATTCGGTTTTAAAGACAGCGTATTCAGGGCTGTGGATGCCGGAGCGGATATTCTGCTGTTTGGAAACAATCTTATTTATGAACCGGGATTAGGTATCAAGGCTGTAGGAGCTATTAAGGAACTTGTCCGTGAAGGCAGAATTTCAGAACGCAGGATAAGGCAGTCCTATGAAAGGATTATGCTTTTGAAGAATCAGTCGACTTTGCGTATAAATTAGTTCTGTATTGCGGGAAGCAGAATTGTAAATGTTGTTCCTTTTCCCTGGGTAGACTCTACATTAAGACTGCCTTTGTGGTTCTGTGTAATTATGAAATATGAAACAGAAAGACCAAGTCCTGTTCCGTAACCGGGATCTTTTGTTGTATAAAAAGGTTCAAAAATTCTCTTGCGGGTGTCTTTATTTATACCGGGGCCGTTGTCCGATATGGTACATTTTACCATGTCACCCAAATTGGAGATTTTGACACTGATTTCCGGCTGAGCTTCCATTTCTTTCCAGTCGTCCATTGCTTGCGCGGAATTCCTCAGTAAATTTAGGAAAACCTGTTCAATCTCTGTTCCTGCACAAAGAGCCGAGTTTAGACTCTCTGCGTAGTCTCTGGTTATTTTAATCTGTTTAAAATCATATTTTTTGTTGGGATTATAATCCTGTGTTGCCAGAGATATTGATTTATCGAGCAGTATTCTAATGTCACAGGACGTTTTGCTTGAATCGCTTTTACGGCTGAATTCAAGCATACGGGAAACTATTTCTGCAGCACGAACGCCTGACTCTGTGATACCTTCAAGCGTTTTTATTATTTTACGATCTTCCATATAAGCGAGTACAGAATCCATGTTGCACCCTGCTTTTTCAGCAGCTTTTATATTGGGAGCAAGTTCCGGTGAAAATCTTCGAATTATATTCTGAATACCCTGCAGGATGCCGCCAAGGGGATTGTTAATTTCATGGGCCATTCCTGCCGCAAGCCCGCCAATGGACATCATCTTTTCAGTCTGGATCATTATTTCTTCGATTTTGGCACGTTCTGTTGCGTCATCAATTCTTATTACCGCACCTTTAATGTCCCCGCTTAAAGGGTAAATCATGATGTCCTGATATTTTTGGTTTTGAGAAGCCTGCGGTGTGCGAATTTCTGTTTCAGGTACTCCTGTCTCTATGGCCTTTTCAATACGGGATGTATATTGCGCAAGTGAAGGAAAAGCTTCTTCTACTTTTTTTCCGAGAAGTTGGTTGGCAGCTATGGTGGCGTTTTTTTCCGCATTGGAGTTAAAGTGGACAATTTCTCCTGTGCTGTTAACTCCGATTATTATCGAAGGCATGGAGTCGATGATATTCTTTATGTAGTTTCTGGTCCGGTGCAGTTCAAGTTCAACCCGTTTGCGCTCAGTTATATCTGTACCCACTGAAAGGATTTCAATAGTATTCCCGTCATCATCATAAACGGGACTGTTTGACCAGTAAATCCATACACTACTTCCGTCTTTGCGGACATTTTGATTGTTGCTGATTGGGGTAAGCTCAGGATTTGTGGTCATTCCGTGAATAAGTTTTTCAAGGTCTGAGTCATTGTTCTTAGTTCTAGGGATAATGGTTCCGATAATGCTTTTACCCAGCATTTCTTCTTGACTGAATCCAAAAAAAGATTCTGCATATTCATTAAAAAAAGTGCAGTTACCATTAAGATCCATTCTGACAATTATACTGTGCACTCGTTGAACAAGGTCTTTGTATTCCTGTCTTGATATGGCTATTTCTTTGGAATGTGCTGTGATTTCATCAAGTAAGCGCAAGATGTTTCCAGCAAAAAAAGATGTGGTTAGAATATATTTCTGGTTCTCGATAAAGGACATCTTTTCAGCTTCTGCTTCCCAATTTACTTTTCTGATTTTTTCTGCAGCATACTCGATTGCCGGTAAATGGTTTAGCTTTTCTCCGGGCAGCATTGATACATTTGCCAGCAAATTTTTTATGCGGACAAAGTCTTCTTCCGTTTCTTCAAGATCCCATGTCAGAAAAGTAGATCTTTTGAGAATTATGATAACTGTGGCGAGGGCCAGAATCATAAACAGGGTTGCGCCGTAAAATTCTGCGGAAATATCTTTAACTACTACAACTGTAATTGAGCCTGCTTTTTCAATTTTTATTTTAGCCGATGCAAATATGCGGAATGAAGAGAACATTATCTTGTGTATTTTATCTTCGTGAAGATTGTATTTGTCGGAAGTGTAAAAAATACATTCATTTTCTTTATCGAATATAAAAATATCAGTATCTTTAGGAGATACCGGGAGTAATGTTTCCGATTTGAACTCCGCAATTACGAAAGAGTTGTCCAGCCTTTTGGTTAAAAAGAGTGTCGGTTCATCTCGATTATTATTTTTAGCCTTCTGGATCAAACAAATTTGTCCGGGCTTAAAATCTTTAATTTTATTAAATAGAGAAGATCTTGAAATGTCGTCATTTTTTACGGGATGAGGCCTGCTGTTGAAAATTTCTCCCTGCTGAGAAACTCTGAGGATAGAGGTTAGTCCGTAATCAAGAGAGCTTTTCGATTGCATGATGTTTTCAATGAAATCGATTCGGTTGGAAAAGTATGTACCCCATGTGTCAACTCTTTCGTTTACTTCGCTATTAATCATCCAAAAAAAGAGCAGGAGTGAAAACGACGAGCATGCGATAAAAATCGTAAGAAAAAAGCAAAGGTAGTTGCGAATTCTTTCGTTTAGTGTGTGTATGCTTTTTATTTTCATCAGGTTGTAACTGCTAAAGTCATTCTAAAAGATTATGTGGTGTAGTAGTAAAAGTTTGCCGTTTAACCGCATTATTACAGAGTTCGGTTATTAATACAGTTAGATCATTAAGTTAATCTTTGTAAAGAACTTAGGTTTGCTAATCTTTATAACATGTTAGATTAATTGTTTTTAAATTAATCATCGCATCCGTCCAGCTCATTCCTCCATTTAAATTTATTGATTGTCTAAACCGGGAATCTTTTTCCGTCTTTAAACGGGCAGAAGTTTCCTTATTCGTGTTTTGTCGATCCTTTCTTGAGTATTGTTCATTTTTGTTTATATCTAAAAATATAATCTTAACGGATAGTTAAGGGTTTATAAAGGTGAGCGTGAAAGCTTGATCTTTCATTAGGCATGAGCATTGCAATGTCATTTGCAGAGAAAAGTTTCAACCAATTAACGGAGGAAATAGTTCGGAAAAAAGTACGGCGTTGATGTGGGCAGAATACGGCAATTGGCCGGATGGTAATTCTCGGAGGTTGGTAATGTGTGGATTCGTTCGCATAGACAAATTTCCCATATGGGACATGTGAGAATTGCCGCCGTTAAAGGCTGTACCTGCGAAGAGTCGCGGATTCATAAAGGATCTCCGCGCATTTGTGGAAAGATTAGGCGGACACCTGCGTGAGTCCGATTGCAGGTAGTGCTGAATGATGTCCTCTAAACGACGTTGATTTTTACCGGATTATGTGGCCGATGGCCACAAGTCTAATTGTTCCGGAGGGTATTTTATGAAGTAAAGGGGAGAAAATTTTATGATGTTTAATCAACTAGTTAAATGGTCGAAGTGGAAGGAACCACTTAGGCGTACTTTCTTAAATAATTCAAGGAGGAATTATTATGTCGCTCGTAATTAATCACAATTTGATGGCAATGAATGCTAACCGTAACCTTGGTTCAGCGTACAACGATCTGGGTGTTTCAACTCGTAGACTGTCTTCCGGTCTTCGTGTCGGCTCAGCCGCTGATGATGCTGCAGGTCTTGCAATTCGCGAGCTTATGCGCGCTGATGTTAAGACTCTTAATCAGGGTATTCGTAATGCAAATGATGCTATCTCTATGATTCAGACCGCTGATGGCGCCCTCGGTGTCATCGATGAAAAGTTGATTCGTATGAAGGAACTTGCAACTCAGGCATCCACCGGTACCTATAACTCTGACCAGCGCCTTATCATCGACTCTGAATATCAGGCTATGGCTTCAGAAATTACCCGTATTGCCAACGCAACTGACTTTAACGGAATTCACCTTCTCAACGGTAACCTGTCTGGTGAAAACTCTGCTCATAATGGTGCAGGACTTACCTCTACCGGCCCTGTTAAGGTCCATTTCGGTTCCGGTAATGACAGTTCAGAAGATTATTACTACGTATCTATCAATACCTCTACCGCATCAGCTCTCGGTGTTGGACTTGCCGCTGGTAACTCCATCTCCACACAGGCTCTTGCTCAGGCGTCCCTTGATAAGTTGAATGATGCGATCATATCCAAGGATAAGATTCGTGCTAACCTCGGTGCTCTCCAGAACAGACTGGAAAACACTATTACCAACCTCTCAATCCAGGCAGAAAACGTTCAGGCTTCGGAATCACGCATTTCCGATGTCGACGTAGCAACTGAAATGACTGAGTTCACTAAGAACCAGATCCTTACTCAGGCTGCCGTCGCAATGCTCGGACAGGCGAATAATATGCCTAGAATGGCAATGCAGCTCATTGGCTAATTCCAATGGGTGACTAACTCAGAAAGGGAGGTCCATTAATTTGGACTTCCCTTTTCGTGTTTGAAGATATTTTTATGGAAATATTGCGGATTGTTATATTTATGTGCTTGCATTTTCATAATCTATGAAAAGTTTACTTTTTTGCAATTTTATCCTATAAACATCCCCTGAATCCGAGATTTTCGGGTTAAGGATGTCCGTTTAATACAACTATTCATATTCAGAATAATGTTTTTTTTTACACTTCTATGCGTACAAAAAAACGGCATCATGCGCGAATGGCGTATTTGGTGTAACTTTTTTGAAACTGACTTGATTTTCTTGCCGGGAACCCCCGATAAATCTTATTTTTCAAGCAGCCCTTCATTCTGTCGCGCCGTAGCATATCCACCTACACAAGGAGATCGTTTTGTCTACAAGAACCGTATATTATATCGAAGGTGATGGAATCGGACCCGAAGTATGGGCTGCCGCTCGTCCTGTACTTAACGCTGCGCTTGAAAAAGCATACGCAGGGGCTAATAAACTGGACTGGAAAGAGCTCCTCGCCGGAGGAAAAGCTTTCAAAGAAACCGGAGAATATCTGCCGCAGGTTACTCTTGATACTTTGAGCAATGCTGATCTGGCTATGAAAGGACCTCTTCAGACTCCTGTCGGAAAAGGATTCCGTTCTTTGAACGTTACCATGCGTCAAACTTTTGATCTTTATGCCTGTATTCGTCCTATCAAGTATTTTAAGGGAATTGAATCTCCTGTTAAAAGACCCGATCTCGTCGATATCGTTGTATTCCGCGAAAACACAGAAGATGTTTATGCAGGAATAGAATGGAGTTCAAATTCTCCTGAAGCAAAAAGAGTTATTGAATTTTTGGTTGACGAAATGGGCGCTAAAATAGACAGCTCTGCCGGTATAGGAATTAAGCCTATCACTCCCGCAGGTTCAAAACGCCTTGTTCGCAGAGCTCTTGATTTTGCTCTTGAGCAGAACCGTGAGTCTGTAACTTTGGTTCATAAAGGTAATATCATGAAGTACACTGAGGGAGGATTCCTTAAGTGGGGTTATGAGCTTGCTGCTGAAGATTATGCCGGAAAAGTTGTAAGAGATGGCGAAGAGGGCGAAGGCAAGGTTATAATTAATGACCGTATTGCTGACGCTATGTTCCAGGAACTCTTAATGCGTCCTGAAAAATACAGCGTGCTGGCAACTACCAACCTTAACGGAGATTATCTCTCCGATGCTCTTGCAGCACAGGTCGGTGGACTTGGACTTGCTCCCGGAGTAAATATGGGTGACAAGCTTGCGATCTATGAGCCTACTCATGGAACAGCTCCTACCATCGCGGGAAAAGACATGGCTAACCCCGGAAGTCTGATTCTTTCCGGCGCAATGCTTCTTGAACACATCGGTTGGAACGAAGCAGCTGATTTAATTAAGAACTCTGTTGAAAAATCTTTGGCAGCCAAAAAAGTTACTGTTGATCTGTCAAGCCAGATCAGTGGTGCTGCAACTGTAGGCTGTAAAGAGTTCGGTGAGATTATTCTCGCGAACCTGTAGTCTCTGCTGCATATAAATATAAAGCCCTCCTGATGTTTGCATCGGGAGGGCTTTTTTTGTTTTATTGCTATATTAAAATATTAATCGATGCTGGTCTCTATTCCATTATTTGTGTGCTTTAATTCGATATAACAGTCCGAAGAATCCAGCGTTGTGGTTGTAATCGGGGCTGCTTTTTCAATTCCTGCATCAGGGATGGTACGAAGGATTAGTTTGTTGTCGGAAATACCTTTTCCAAGATGAATTTTTTGTCCGGGTATCAGTCTGAACTGTGCAAAAATCACTTTGGTTTCTTGGTAACGGAGCGAACCGGCAACTGGAAAGTCACAGGTGTTTTTTATGGTGACAGCCGCAGCTGGACCCGCTGTAAGTATCGATAGAATAAAAAAGGTTGTAACGATCAGTTTTTTCATGCTTTTCCTATTTTGCAGACTTGATAATGAGATTTCATATGAAGGTAGGAGTGTAAAGTCAAGTTTGCATGATTATAAGTGAGATAAAGGCCACCGCAATAGTGGTGTGAAAAGAATCGCTGAGAGCCCAGTTTTTCTACTATTTTTTATTTAGTGAACAGTGTTGACTAAAAAATAATCTTGCGTAAAGTGACCCTCACAAAACAGTTATAAATTAGTGGAGAGATAGCATGCGGAAGATTCAATTTTTATTTCTATGCGTTTTATTAATGATATCAGTTTCGGCCTTTGCTGCTGAAGAAAAGAAAGCCAAGCAAAGTGCTCCTCAAATGCCTCCGGCTCATGTGGTGACCGCAAAATCTTACTCCGGGCAAGTTGCTCCTGAATCAGCTTATATAGGTACGGTTTATTTTTCTGAGGTTTCAGACGTAGCCTCGGAAGTTGCCGGAAAGGTTGTCAAAGTTGAAGTTGAAGAAGGGGATACTGTTAAAAAGGGTGCTGTTCTTCTTGTGCTCAGTTCTGATCTGCTGGCTACGGAAATCCGGGCCGCCAATGCAGCTTACAAAGAAGCCAAAGCCAACTATCAGGGCGCTCAGCGCGATAATGAGCGTATCACACAACTTTTCAAAGGCGGCTCTGTTCACGAAGGTGAGTATGATTCCAAAAGATTTAGAGCTATGGCTCTGGAAAGTGAAATGGCTTCTTCAATGGCGAAATTAAGAAGGCTTCAGATTGAACTTTCAAAGAAAGTAATTCGTGCACCTTTTGACGGTGTAGTGATTAAAAGAAATGTATATCTCGGTGAATGGATTTCTCGCGGTGGCGAAGTTGCCAAGATTGGTATGAACACCAGTTATGATGTCGTAGTTAATGTCCCGCAGGACGTGTCGCAGGTCGTTAAACCGGGGCTTGATGTCGGCTTGGATATAGGCGGAAAGGAACTTACAGGGCAGGTTTTCGCCGTTATCCCGCGCGGAGATGTTGCCAGTCGTACTTTCCCTATTAAAATAAGAATTCATGGTGAAAAAGGTCTTGCTCAGGGTATGGAAGCCCGGGTTTCTCTGCCCTCAGATATTGCTAGCGAAACGGTGGTTGTTCCCCGCGATGCAGTTCTTTCGATACGCGGAACTACAATGGTCATTGCGATTGTCGAAGGCAAAGCTGCTCCGATTCCCGTAAAGGTTATCGGGTACAAAGGAATGAATGCCGGAGTACGTGGTAAGGGGCTTGCTGCTGATATGGATATAGTTGTTAAAGGTAATGAAAGGCTCAGGCCCGGACAGGCTGTAGTCATAGACAATAAGTAGTTATCATCTGTCTGGAGTTTAAACGTTATGGATTTTATAAAATTTTCAATTGAGAAGCCTGTATCTATACTTGTAGGGGTCATCCTGCTGGTACTTTTCGGTGCGCTTGCTCTTACAGGTTTACCGTATCAGCTTTCCCCTACAGTTACTGAACCTGAAATAACCGTTGAAACGCAGTGGAACGGTGCAACTCCTTATGAGATTGAGCGAGACATCATTGAAGAACAGGAAAAAGTTCTCAAAGGTGTGACTGGTTTGATTGAGATGGAATCCGAGTGTTTTAACAGCGTCGGGCGTATTTCTCTGCGTTTTAAAATTGGAACAAATGTTGATGATGCTCTGCTTAGAGTCTCCAATAAGCTGAATGAAGTTAAGAGATATCCTGCGGATTCAGATCGTCCGATCATAACCGCTACAGGATCTGCAACGTCTCCTATCATTTGGATGATTTTGAAGAATCTTGAGGGGAATGATCGACCTATTGATGAATATTTAACCTTCTTTGAAAATGATGTGCGCCAGTATCTGGAACGCGTTGACGGCGTTGCGGACCTGTTTATGGGCGGTGGCACTGAAAAGGAAATGCACGTTATCATCGCACCTGAAAAGCTTGCAGCATATAATCTGACTATTGCTAAAGTTATTGAGGTTCTTAAAAGCGAAAATACTAACGTTTCCGCCGGTAATATGGGCGTAGGTAGAAGAGATTACCGTATCCGTACTACCTCGGAATTTCGTACACCGGAAGATATTGAGGATGTTGTTATCACTTCCTCCGGTCAGCAGCGGGTAACTCTCGGTGACGTTGGTAAGGTCGTTTCCGGTTTTAAAAAGTCCGAAGTTGCAATGCTTAGCGACGGTTTTCCGGGGATTGCCGTAGGTATAAAGCCTGAACCGGGCGCTAACGTTCTTGATGTTACCCGCGATGTTCGCGCTGTTGTCGAAAGTCTAAACAAAGGAATGCTTGCGAAAGAAGGTGTTTATCTGGACTGGACTTACGATCAGGCTCCTTACATTACCGGTGCGATAGATTTGGTTAAGCAGAATATTATTATCGGTGGTGTTCTGGCTATTATTGTTCTGTTGATTTTTCTTCAGTCATTGTCCTCTACAATTATTGTTGCCATTGCGATTCCAATTTCAGTGGTAGGCTCATTCATTGTTTTTGGCGGACTTGGAAGATCTTTAAATATTGTTAGTATGTCCGGTATCTCCTTTGCCGTGGGGATGCTGGTTGATAATGCTATTGTTATTCTTGAGAATATTGACCGGCATCGAAGTATGGGGAAACCCCCCTATAAAGCTGCTTACGATGGAGCCAGTGAAGTATGGGGCGCTGTTCTTGCTTCAACTTTGACAACTGTTGCTGTATTTCTCCCCGTTGTATTTATTGAGGAAGAAGCGGGGCAGTTGTTTAAAGATATTGCCATTGCAGTTACTTGTGCCATTTCATTGTCGTTATTCGTATCAATCTCAGTTATCCCCATGCTGGCAAAGCAGTTTTATACGCTTTCCGGCAAGGAGAAAAAAATCAGGAATAACATCCTGACCAGATTTGGTGGAAAATGTTCAAACGGCATTATGTCGCTGCTTGAGCTTTCGATTCGAAACTGGATGACGAGAATTTCGACTGTTGTGATTCTGGTAGTCGCTTCTGCTTTGCTCGTGATTTCTTTCTTCCCGAAGATGGAATATCTGCCGCAGGGTAATAGAAACCTTATTCTCTCAATTCTGATTCCTCCGCCGGGGCTGTCGTATGAAGAGCGTGATTCCATCGGTGAGTTTATCGCTTCACAGGTAGATCCGCATATGCATAAAGATAAAGATGGTTTTCCGGCTATCGATCATCTTTTTTACGTGTCTGCTCCTTCCATTAATCTCTTTGGAGCGATGTCGGAAGACGAGGAACGTCCTGCTGAGTTAATACCTCTTTTTAACGGGATAATGAATTCTATTCCTGGTATGTTCGGGGTCAGTATTCAGGCTTCGATTTTTGAGTCTGGTCTCGGTAAAGGACGAATGGTCGCAGTCGATTTCAGTGGCTCGGATCTTAACCGGCTCATTGCCGCAGCTGGGACTATGTTCGGAATGGCGCGGCAGGCTGTGCCGGGTGGACAGGTTCGCCCGATTCCGTCACTTGAAATGCTTTATCCGGAAGTAAAGATTGTTCCGGACCGTGACCGTGTCCGTTCGGCTGGAATGTCCAGTCAGGAGGTCGGGGAAGCCCTTGATGTTCTGATGGATGGTCGCAAAATCGGTGATTTTAAAGAAGAAGGTAAAAAGAAAATTGATTTGAAATTAAAAGCTTCCGAGTCCGGGGTAAGCACTCCGGAAGAACTTTACAGTTCTCTCATTGCCACCCCGCAAGGCTGGGCTGTTCCGATTTCATCTCTTTCAAATATAGAAAGAACTTACGGGATTACTCAGATTCGTCATCTGGAACGACAGAGAACCGTAACTCTGCAGATAACGCCTCCTAAATCCATGCCGCTTGAACAGGCTATGGATATTATTCAGAATGAATTGATTCCCAAGGTCAGAGGAATGGGGCTTCTTGAAGGCGTGAACGTTAGAATGAGTGGGGCTGCTGATAAACTTACTCAGACCCGTGACGCAATGCAGTGGAATTTCCTGCTGGCAATTGTCATAACTTATTTGCTTATGGCGGCGCTTTTCGCGAACTTCATTTATCCGTTTATCATTCTGCTTACTGTTCCGCTTGCAGGAGCCGGAGGTTTCCTCGGGTTGCAGCTTGAGAATATATTCATTGCTCCGCAACCGCTGGACGTACTGACTATGCTCGGCTTTGTTATTCTGATCGGGGTAGTTGTAAATAACGCTATCCTCATCGTGCATCAGTCTCTAAATAATGTGCGGCAGGGCGGGATGGATCATAAGGAAGCTGTTCTTGATGCAACGCGCACAAGGCTGAGGCCTATTTATATGTCAGCTACAACATCCGTTTTCGGAATGCTGCCGCTGGCAATAGCTCCCGGTCCCGGTTCAGAATTATATCGAGGACTTGGTTCGGTTGTACTCGGCGGGCTTGCACTGTCCACTGTCTTCACAGTGTTCATGATTCCAGCATTGCTTATGTTCTTCATCAAGATGGAGAAGATCGGCGGGAAAAAGGCTGAGGAGTAGATCTTAGTTTAGCGTACAAATAGATAAAACAAAAAACAGCCCTGTTAACCAAGTTAGCAGGGCTGTTTTTTTGTTAATAAATTTATTTTCTGTTTTATTTAAATTCTTTCACATACTTCTCAAGTCGATTCATGCCCTCAGCAATATTTTCAATTGAGTTCGCATAAGAAAATCTGATGTATCCTTCTGCGCCTTCTCCGAAATCAATTCCGGGTGTTACGCCTATTTCAGCTTTTTCCAGAATGTCAAAGGCGAGCTTGTATGAACTGCCTTCGAATTTTTCAGCGAAGGGTTTCATATTGACCAGAATATAAAATGCTCCGGTCGGTTCGACTTTAATATCAAATCCTATTTCACGAAGTCTTTTGATCATAAACTTACGGCGTTCGTCGTAAATATCTTTGATGCGGTTAACATCATCCCAAGCCTCGGTGAGGGCGGCTACTCCGGCCCATTGTGCCATTGAATTGGCGGAGATGAAAAAGTTTTGACAAAGCTTCTGTAAGGGGCGGACGTATTTTTCAGGGGAGATTATATAGCCGAGTCTCCAGCCGGTCATGGCGAACAGCTTTGAAAATCCATTCAGTACAAAGGCGTGATCTGTGTATTCTAGGATAGAATGTTCTTGCTCGCCGTAGACTAATCCGTGGTATATTTCATCGGAAACAATCCAAGGGCCGAGGTCCGCAATCTGTTTCATTCTTTTTGGAGAAAGTACGATGCCGGTCGGATTGGACGGGGAGTTGATCAGAATAGCTTTTGTTTTATCGTTTATGACTTTAGCTATTTCTTCCGGGCGGAATTGAAAACCGTCGTCTTCGCTGGTGGGAACTTTTATTAAATCAGCTCCGGCGAATTTAATGAAGTTGTCATAGCAGGCATAACACGGGTCGGAGGTAATGACATTGTCGCCTTGATCCAGAAGAAAAGTGAACAGCAAAAGCATGGCAGGGGATGTGCCCTGAGTTACAATTACGCGGCCCGGATCAACATCAACATCATATCTGTCTTTGTGATATTTGCTGATAGCCTGACGCAGTTCTGGAATCCCGAGGCTATGCGTATAGTGGGTTTCACCTCTTTCAAGGGCCTCGCAACAAGCTTTTTTGATACATTCAGGTGTATCGAAATCAGGCTCACCAATTTCCATATGGATTATATTTCTGCCGTCGCGTTCCATTTTCTGCGCCGCTTCCAGAACGTCCATGACTAGAAAAGGTGTGATCTCACAAGCTCGTTTGGAAATACATTCCATGATAGACTCCTTATTAAACAGCGGTTAGCCGCGTATGTATTTGAAATGTTGTATACATATTCATAACGTGAAGCGCAATAAGACAACCAACTTCATGAGTACTTGCTCATGCGTGGATGCTGGAGTAACTATGCCGCCATATGTTGCAGAGATTAAATATTCCTAATGGCGCGGTTAAAAAATGAAAATTCTTTTGATTGATAATAATGACAGTTTTACTAACAATCTCGAACATCTGCTGATTAAAGAAATTAAAGGTGCTGAGGTGACTGTGGTCGCTTATTCGAATGAAAAGTCCGTTGAGCTGAATAGTTATGATCTTCTTGTTATCTCACCCGGTCCCGGAAAACCTCAGGATTATCCCGGCTATGAGGCTGTGATTGATTCAGGAAAGCCCGTCCTCGGAATATGTTTAGGGATGCAGATTATAAATGAGCATTTTGGAGGGCAGACCTCTCGCTTGAGCGGTTGCTTTCACGGTCGAACCGAGAATATTGATTTTAACGGGCAGGATTTAGCCGTCGCCAGATATCATTCCCTTTATTGCAATGTCATAGCAGAGGGGCTGGAAATAGTAGCTGCAAACAGTCAAGGCGTTCCCATGGCTATAGCGCATAATCAGCTACCGTTGCTGGGATATCAGTTTCATCCTGAATCATTTTTAACCGAACAAGCCGGAGTTTTTATTGATTACGCCCTCGATTTTCTCGGAATCAGTCAGTTATGACAGGTTTCGTGAAATTGCACTGCATTTTGTAAATGAATACAATGCGGACATTCTTTTGACTTCGCCGGGATTTGGAAATTGCGGACGAAGTTTTATCGGTATTTTGTCTGACGGTGAGCTTGTTCTTACAGTTGATTCGTTGGCGGATACTATTGCGCCTGCGGTTAAGTCTTTTGCTTTTTCTGATAGCAGGCCGACTATCGGGTTTGTCAGTTACGAATGCGGGCAGGTTTTACGGTCCGTTATGACTGAAAAGACAACGCAGTATCCGTTTGTTCATCTTAAAAAATACAAGGCTGTACTTGTTTATGATGAAGCTGACGGGTGTGTGAAATGTTTGTGTGATGACGAGAGCCTTACTCTTTCCATCACTAAACAAGTAGGAGAAGCAGGCCCGATTCCTGATTTTGAATTACCGGATTTTCCTGACGATGCAGTAAGTATGTCGCTTGATAAAAACGAGTATCAGGATGGAGTTCGCAAAACTCTTGAGTATATTCGGGATGGCCTTACATATCAGCTTAATTTAACGACAATGTTCAGTTTTAATGGCGCAGAGGTTGATCCGGTCTTATGGTTTTTCGCTCTCAATAAAAAATTTCCTGCGCCATATTATGCAATGTTTCAAAGCTGCGAAAAATTGATAATTTCCACATCTCCTGAACTCTTTCTACGGGTTGATAACGGACATGTACTGTCTGAACCCATTAAGGGGACTCTCCATTTTGATGAGTATTCACCTGACCTTGAAAATGAGTTAACTTCTTCACCGAAAGAAGATGCAGAACTTTCCATGATTGTCGATTTGGTGCGAAATGATATTTCTTCTGATTGCAGGTACGGCTCCGTAATTGTTGAAGATCATAAGTCTGTTTTTGCGGTTGATAACTTGCTCCAGATGTTTAGCCGTGTGCGCGGGGAGCTTGCGGAAGATAAGGATTGCCTTGATCTGTTTTTCAACGCTTTTCCCGGCGGTTCCATAACAGGATGCCCTAAGAAAAGCTCAATGGAGTTGATCGATATTCTTGAACCTCATGGGCGTGGTCCTTATTGTGGAAGCATCGTCTTGATTGAAGGACCACAGGATATGGTTTCCTCAATTTCGATCAGAACAGCGGTTTACAATTTGAAAGATAAGGGACTTACCTATTGGGCCGGAAGTGGAATTGTCATCGATTCAGATCCCGAAGCCGAATATTTTGAAACCCTTGCCAAAGCCGGCAAAATTTTACATCCGCCAAGATCATAACTCGGAGGGTTCGTGATTTATTATAGAAACGGGAAGCTTGCTGAAGATTCTGTGCAAATGGATTTGTCCCAGCCGGGATTTAGAACTGGGTACGGATTTTTCGAAACACTGGCGTGGAATGGTCGTAAAGCGTGCCATCTGGATCTGCATCTTAAACGTGCAAGAGCAAGCCTTTGTGAGTTTAATATTATTGAGGAAGCCATTGATTACGAAAAAATTATTACCGAGGTTATTGAAGCTAACGCGCTTAAAGACAACTTCGCGCGTGTAAATATATTTTTCCCGGTAGAAGATGGTAAAACAGCTCCGATTGTTACAGCTGTTTCATTTGAACATGTTTCGGATAGAGTTTGGACACTTATGCCCGCAAAAGATGTTTTTTTGACTGGATTGATGCGTCATAAGAGCATGAACAGGATGGATTATCTCAATGCGTGGCAGATGGCTCAAGATTTCGGTTTTGATGACGCGTTGCTGCTCGATTTTGAAGGCAGGGTGCTTGAGTCTTCATTTGCCTCGCTCCTTTTCAAGAAAGGAGACAGATACATCGAACCGCAGACTGAATATAAACTTGCTGGAACATCACAAACAATCACGGATCAGCATCTAAAAATTGAATCTGAACCCGTGCTGTTAAAGTCTGTGCATGAGTTTGATCATGTGTTTGTTTTAAATTCGCTTGGCGGAATGAGTCCGGTTTCAGCCATAGGAGATGTTGTTTTTGAGACTGAGCATAAAATTTGTCAGAAGATTACAAAGCTGATTTTAGAATTGAATTAATAAGAAAAGCCCTTTCACATGAAGTGAAAGGGCTTTTTATGTTTTTATAATTAGAAAACTGAATGAGAATTAGAAATCGAACCCGATTCTTTGGCGTACTATTTCCATATTCTGTTGCGCTCTTATGCGGGCTTTTGCTGTACCTTCCGCAAGAACCTGCCAGACGATGTCTGGATTTTCATCAAGTTTTCTGCGGCGTTCGTGCATAGGCTCAAGGAACTTAGCCATGTTCTCTGCTAAGAGCTTTTTACAGTCTACACAACCCAAAGAAGCATTGCGGCAGCCTTCTTCTATTTCCGCGCATTTCTCTGCGTCTGTGAACAGCTTATGATAAGGGAACAGGTTACAAACTTCAGGATCGCCCGGATCGGCCTTACGCAGTCTGTTTGAATCTGTGAGCATGCTCATAACTTTGGGGCGCATTTCTTCGACTGATTCACCGAGGAAAATTCCGTTGTTGTAGCTTTTGCTCATCTTGCGACCATCAAGGCCCGGAAGTTTGGCATCTTCTGTCAGCATTGCTTCCGGTTCAGGGAAAAATTCGCCGTTGAGATGGTTGAATCTACGGGCAATCTCTCTGGTAAGCTCAAGGTGTGGCAACTGATCATGTCCTACAGGTACAAGTGTTGGCCTATACATAAGAATGTCGGAAGCCATAAGCACGGGGTAGCCAAGGAAACCGTAAGTTGCCAAGTCTTTTTGAGAAAGTTCCTGACGGAGTTCTTTGTATGTCGGATTTCTTTCAAGCCAGCCGACCGGGGTCAGCATGGAAAGAATCAGATGCAATTCAGCGTGCTCTTTTACTTGAGACTGGTGGAAAATTGTGCACTTTTCGGGATCAAGTCCCGCGGCAATCCAGTCTTTAACGAGTTCCGGAACAAATCCTTTGATTCTTCTGGGGTCAGCGTATTCACTGGTCATAGCGTGCCAGTCAGCAACGAAGAAGAAACATTCGTTGTCTTCCTGAATCTTAATCCAGTTTACGAGAACTCCGAAATAATGTCCTAGATGAAGACGGCCTGTAGGTCTCATTCCTGAAACGATGCAATTTTTTGTATTACTCATGTTCCGATAGTAAGGTTAATGATTTAACTGAGCAGTAGTTTATAAAAAAAGAATATAACCGGGCTGATGATTTTACCGAGAAGCCCTAAGACTGCCAGAAGGATGACGATAACAAAACCATATTTGAAAGAGAGATATTTGTAAGCTGCTTCCCGTGGTAAAAAACCGGCAAGAATTTTACTTCCGTCCAGCGGAGGCAGAGGAAGGAGATTGAAAAAGCAAAGCGCCAGATTAATGATAACGCCCGTTTTCGCAATCAATGCTGTGGGTTCGAGAACGCGCAGCATGTTTGGAGAAATATTTTGCAAATCTAGAGCGAAAATACCTTTCAGTATCATTGCAAACATAATTGCCAGAATCATATTGGCGGCGGGTCCGGCCAGTGAAACAAGCATCATATCACGCTGAGGGTTCTTAAAGTATGACGGATTGACCGGAACAGGTTTGGCCCAGCCTATCATGCGGGTGAGAACCAGAGCTAATGTTCCCATAGGATCAAGATGGCGCAAAGGATTAAGCGTCAGCCTTCCTGCATTTTTTGCAGTCGGGTCGCCAAGTAGCCATGCTACATAACCGTGAGCAGCCTCGTGACATGTGATTGCTAGAAGAAAAGGGAGAGCAAGTATGCTTAGTTCTTTGATTGTATTGGCGATGTCGAACATTGAGGTCCTTTGTTCGCAATTTGAAGAAAAATAAATGGCAGGCCAAGAGGGATTCGAACCCCCAACATCCGGTTTTGGAGACCGGCGTTCTAGCCGTTGGAACTACTGGCCTGCATTTATGGATCTCTTCACTGACGAAGAATCCATGTGGGTGCTATCATGAACTTTGTACATGGGCAAGAAAAAAAAGGAGTCTGATTTTCACAGACTCCTTAAAAAAAAGAGTAAAAGTGTTTTTTTTGCTCTGATTCTCGAGCTTATGAACTGCTGAGAGCTTGGACCACTTTCATTTTTAATTCACTTAAGTCGACTGACTTTACAACATAGTGATCAGCGGCAATTGATTTCAAATCATGTTTGAAGCTGTCGTAAGCGGTGCTTAAAATCACAGGAAGACTTTGGTCCTGTCTCCTAATTTCCTGAAGCAGATCCAGTCCGGAACGATTAATTCCAAGCTTGATGTCAAGAATTACGAGGTCTGGAGACTCTCTTTGGATGACAGTAAGAATGTCTTCGGTGCCATCAGAAGTTGCAACCAGATATCCTTCGGCAACAAGTTCTTCTTTATAAAGCATCCGTATATGTTTTTCATCGTCAACGACTAAAATAGTAGGCTGAGTCATACTAAACTCCTTCTAGGTCATGTTTCACTTAACTACTTTAGTTCAACATTCGAGTTCGGGTCAACAGTAATAAATATTTTTTTAGCTGCATTTTTGTAAAAGTGTATAAAAAAATAAGAGGCCATTACAAAATTCAACAAAACTAGAGTGTTATTAATTTCCATGATTCTTTGGTCTCCTATAAGGACGAACTATTGCTATGTTTAAAAAAAATCGATTATTGTCCGTCATTTTTGCGATGTTATGATTTTTAATTGTTACTTGTAGAATAGCATAAAAGATAAGCTTTGCCTGTTAAATTTTTAAGAAAGTTTATTTTTTTAACCATTGTCTAGAAAAGCAAGTTTATTTTTTTATTTTAAAGAGCGAAAAGCTTGATGAAATCTGGGTTAAGAGCTAAATCCCTTGTTCCCGGTAACGAATATAATTTGAACTTAATAAACCAAGGAGGCGACCTATGGTTAAAGTTTTACTTCAGCCTGAGGGCGAAACTGTCACCTTTACGAAAATCAATACAGCGCTGCAGTTGCTCAATAAGTATAATCTTCATTACACGGATGCTCTGGTAATAAGAGATGGTGAGCTTTTAACTCAGGATCGCAAAATTAATAAAGATGATGAAATTATTTTGAGAAAAGTAGTTTCGGTCGGGTAATTGATATGAAATGTAAAGTTTGCAAAGCTGAGGCAGTTGTAGCTCTGCCCAGTCATAATACGGCTTTTTGTCCAGTTTGTTACGATCGTTTTTTCATGAAACAGGTTTCGGAAGGAATCAGAAAACGTAAGCTGCTTGAAAAGGACGACAAAGTTCTGGTAGCTCTTTCAGGCGGTAAAGATTCTCTGGGGCTTATGTATGCCCTTGCTGAACTGGGGTATAATGTTACCGGTCTTCACATTGATTTGGGGATTTTTGATTCATCTAAAAAAGCCAGATCGGTTGTCGAAGATTTTTGTGCAGACAAGGGATATGCTTTGAAGGTTGTGGAGCTTGAGAAAGAAGGCGTTCCTATGCCTTTGATCAAGAAACATATCAGGCGTCCTATCTGCTCCGTGTGCGGGAAATTCAAGCGGCATTACTTCAATAAAGTAGCCATTGAAGACGGATATACAGCTCTGGCGACAGGTCATAATCTTGACGATGAAGTTGCAAGACTTTTTGCCAATACTTTACGCTGGGATCAGGCGTATCTGGCTGATCAGGGACCTCTTCTTCCTGCTGAAGATGGATTCGCCAAAAAAGTTAAGCCTCTTTACAGGGTTACCGAATTTGAGTCGGCTAATTTTTCATTCCTTAAAGGGATTCCATATCATCATCTTCCATGTCCTTACAGTTCGGGCGCCAGTTTTACCGGGCATAAGATGATCTGGAGAAATCAGGAACTTCGCAGTCCCGGTTCGAAGCGTGCTTTTTATGGTGGATTTCTTGATCGCGGTCAGCCTGCTTTTGCTGCTATCCATGAGAAAAAGAAAGATTACGAAGTTGAGCCTTGTTCTAAATGCGGCTGTCCTACTTCCGTCGGTCTATGCGGCGTGTGCAGAATCCGTGAACAACTCGATGAAGCTTTGGTGGCGGCTGCAAAATGATCGGCCCGAAAGTCTCAGTGACAATGCCCTGCTACAATTGCGAAGCAACGGTAGGGCAAGCCATTGAGAGTATTCTCGGGCAGACTTTTGAAAATTTAGAATTAGTGGTGGTCGATGACGGTTCAAGTGATCAGACCGCTGCTGTTCTTAAAAAATATACTTCTCGTGATTCTCGCGTTAAGCCGCTTTTTTTAGATCATCAGGGGGTTGTCGGCGCGGCAAACGCCGCAATTGAAGCGTCACAGGGTGAATATTTGGCCCGGATGGATGCGGATGATCTGGCTTTACCTTACCGTATTGAAAAACAGGCGGAGCTTTTAGATAATAATCCGGATGTCGGTCTTGCAGGGTGTCGCGTTACTTTTGGCGGCGACCGGGAAAAGTGTGGCGGATATGCCTATTATGTTGACTGGATAAATACTCTGGTTGCATCGGATGAGATCTCATTGAATCGTTTTGTGGAGTTCCCCTTTGCCAATCCTTCGATAATGATGCGAAGCAATTTAGTTGAGGAGCATGGATCGTTCCGTGATGGTGATTTTCCCGAAGATTATGAATTGGTTCTTCGCTGGCTTGAAGCAGGCGTGCAGATGCAGAAGGTGGATGAAGAACTTTTAGTCTGGAATGATCCGCCACAGCGCCTTTCTAGAAATCATCCTAAGTATACAGTGGATGCTTTTTACCGCATTAAAAGTGAATATCTTTATCGCTGGCTGCAAAAAAGAAATCCTAATCATCCGAAGGTTGGAGTCATAGGTTCAGCCAGAACAGCTCGCAAGCGGTATAGCATGTTGGAAAGTCTTGGCGTTGAAACAGATTTTTTTGTGGATGTTGATCCGCGTAAAGTCGGAAAAAAGATTCAAAATCGACTGGTTATTCATCGTAATGATCTGCCACCGCCGGGTGAAGTTTTTCTTCTTTCATATGTGGCCAGCCGCGGCGCAAGGAGCGAGGTTTCTCAATTTCTTGAAGCGCGTGGATATGTAATGGGTAAAGATTACTTATTGGCCTGATTCTGGTTTTGACGCTGTAGATTAAAATTTGCTTTTAATAAAATCCGTGATCGATTTGATCGCGGATTTTTTTTGCGGGAGATTCTTTTCATCCGATGAAGATTCCCACCATTCAAGATCACTGAATTCAACGGGCAAACGCAGCGTCAGGAAAGGAATGAAAAATTTAACAACGTTTTCTTTCGAGGCTGCTCCGGCGGAATCGAAATGGAAGAAAACTTCCCCGATAAACCATGCTTTATCTTTTTGGGTGGCCGGTTCCGGCGGGCGGATGTACATGAAATTAGGGTCCATTTCAGAATCAGCACTTGTATCCTGAAAGGCTGCAAAAAGGTCGAGCACCTGTTTTCGAATTAATTTGTCACCGTAAACGTCTACAATAAAGGTGAATTTCAAAAATCCGGTTTTAGCAGTGTGGTTGTGACGGGATATTTTAAGAACACCGTCCTTTCTTCTGCTTTCATCGTCATCAAGAAAAAGATCAAAAGCACAGAATCCGATAAAATTTTCTGAGCCACGGAGTTCATTCAATTGTTTTTCGATTTCTGTTGTGCTGTTGTCCATTAAGTATCCTGAAAGCTAAAAGTTTTCTCAATTTCGATCAGCGATAACATTTTACTTTGAGAGCAACAAGAGGGCGGAAGGGGAGGGGTAGTGGGAATTTATCAAGTAAAAAAGCCCTCCTGAAATAATTTCAAGAGGGCTTCGGTTTCAGGTAAGTTATAAAATAAGTTAATCTTTGTCCTTATCCTTATCCTTATCCTTATCCTTATCTTTAGCTTCAGCATTTTTAACCGACTCGTCCTGCTGTGCGGTCATGTCTTTTAAAGCTTGACGGGAACTTTTTTTAACCATGTAAAAAATAGCAAAAACAATGACCAGCATTATAATGATGCCTTCGACGAATTCTCCTGTCATAGCTTTCTCCTTTTTATCATTAATCTTCGGCCGTACTTTCAGTTCATAATTAGTGAGAATGACCTGATTCCGATTTTCCGTTGATCATTGTTGTTATTCTGGGGACAGCGATTAATGCAATTAAAACAATCGCGCTGACTGTGTAGAAAATACCATGAACGTCTTCAGCTCCGCCTTGAACCCAGTCGGTTATACTGAGTCCGAAGGAATAGTACAGCCAGTTTGTCAGCATGCCAAGCACTAGTGAGCAGACAATTATAGTTCCTAGATAAATGAAGGCAGACCGTTTGCCTAGAAGTTTGGCAATAACAGTGAATGATGCAGCGTTTGTTGCCGGTCCGGCAAGCAGAAAGACCAGAGCCGCACCGGGGGAGAGTCCTTTAAGAGCAAGTGCCGCTGCAATCGGAGTTGATGCTGTCGCGCATACGTAGAGAGGAACTGCGGCTACAAGCATAATCAGTAACGGCAGAAACCCGTCCCCGAGATTCTTTTCAATGAAACCGTCAGGAATAAGGGCACCGAACATACCCGCCAGAATTACTCCGAAGATGAACCATAAGCCTATGTCCTGTAGCAGATTACCGAATGAGTATTGCATTCCACTTGAAACTTTTCCCATAAAAGTCGAAGGCGCTTCTGATTTATCACAGCCGCACCCGGAACAACCCGTCTGATCTGAACAGCTTTGTTCTTTGCCGTGGGTATGATCATGGCCGTGGTCGTGATCGAGTTCATGAGTATGTTGAAAGAGAATTGCATCAGGTATTAATTGGGGGGTGGTTCCGTTTTTTTTCTCGTTTCTGTCGACCATAATCCCTGCGATAACAGCAGTAATAAATGCCGCCACAGGTCTTAGTATTGTCATTATTGGATCAAGCAAAGCATATGTTACAGCGATTGAGTCCACACCTGTTTCAGGGGTTGAAATTAAAAAGGATGTTGTTGCTCCTTTACTCGCGCCCTGTTGTCTTAATTGAGCCGCTGCCGGAATTACTCCGCAACTGCAAAGCGGAATAGGAACTCCGAAAAGGGAGGCTTTGAATATGTCTGATATTTTGCCGGAACCTAGATTTTTAGATATGAATTCCGGTCCTACAAATGCTTTCAAAAGTCCTGCAACGAAAAATCCGAAGAGCATGAAAGGTGCGGATTGAAGTAGCACTTCCCATGATTCAAATATGATTTTAGTTAAAATATCGATCATTTGTCTTTCCTGTCAGAGGTACATCCTTCATTACTTAGATGCGCCAGAGTTGTTTGGATGATTGTTTCAACATGGCTGTCATCGAGCCTGTATAAGGCTTTTCGTCCTTGCTTCGTAAATCGTACCATTCGCGCAGAGCGAAGGATTCTAAGTTGGTGGGATATCGCGGAGTGACTCATGTTTAACAGTTCCGCAAGATCGCATACGCATAATTCCTGTATGGAAAGCGCATGTAATATTGAAATCCTTACGGGTTCGCCAAGTATTTTAAAAGTTGCCGCAACATCTTCCATTGTCTGACTGGAACAAATTTTACTTCTGACTATTTCAATGGCAGCCGGATCAGGATTATGTCCGTCGCATGTATCTTTTATTTCCTTCATTTAGATAACCCCTAAGTGTTGATGTGTGAACATATGTTCATATATTAATAATTGGGTTGAAGAGGTCAAGCTATAAATATTGTTATTATGGATATCAAGATGTCCGGCGGCTTCATTATTAATTAATTTAATGATTTGATGTAATGCATAAAATTATATAATGTCACATGAAATTTTTAAAGTTTGTCATTTCAAAATAAATATAAGTTTATCCGGGGATTGTAATGAATCAGGTTAATGCAGTGCGTAAGGGTGTTATCTTTTTTTTGAGCTGTTTGTTCGTTCTTTTACTTGTTCCGACTGTTTATGCTGCGGCGGAAGAAGGTAAAGACACGAGGGTCGACGTTGCTGATGAAATTATTACAATGGATTGGGTTAAACGTCTTCGCTGGGAAAATGAAGATAAGACCGTCCAGATTAAAATAGGCGGCCTTTATAGTTTTGACTGGGCGCAAATAAATGAAGATAGCAGGGTAGGGTCTGTTTATGATCCGGTGCAGAGACACAAAGAAGAAGTTAGATGGGCTAGGCCTCAGATTAGTTTAAAACTTTATGATCGTTATAAATTCCGCTTACAGTATGAAATAGCAGGCAAAAGAGGACAGATTCAAGATTTTTGGGGACAGGTAAAGGATGTTCCTTACCTTGGAAAGATCAAGGCGGGACACTTCAAAGAACCTTTTTCTATGACAGTTCTGACGGGGCGGAAAGGTTCTACTATGATGGAATATTCTCCGGCTTCTGTTTTTGCGCAGGCTCGTAATCTTGGTGTTCAGTTTGAGAACAGTTATTTAGACGGGCGTATTAATGCTGCTGCGGGTGTTTTCAATAAATGTAATTATCTTGATAATGCTTTTACAGAAGGCAATTCCGGGATTGATTTAACGGGTCGCGTAGGTTGGCGTCCTTATCAGGAAGATGATGGTAAAAAGTTAATCCATGTAGGTCTTGGCTACTCGCATCAGTTCTTAGATGCAGATAAACAACCTACGAGTTTTTCTACTTCCACAGGGTCCCACCTTTCAATAATAAAGCTTACAGGCACAGGTTCAATACCGGCTTACGGGCAGGATCTTATGAATCTTGAACTTGCCGGAAAATGGGATCAGTTCTGGTTTCAAAGTGAATATACATCCGCTTATCTCAACACAAAAGATCGCAATAATGCCTTTTTCTCAGGTTATCATTTTGATGTCGGGTATATTCTTACCGGGGAAAGTAAGCCTTTTAAATCTGATAAAGCTATTTTCGGAGCGATTAATCCTAAGGAACCTTTTAATCCCTTGAAGGGCGGGTGGGGTGCGTTAGAAGTCGCTGGGCAGTACTCGCATACAGATATGAATGACTATCACGCCAATGTTCGAGGCGGGGTTCAGGATAACATTGGAGTCGCTTTGAACTGGTATCTCAACGCTCATACCCGTGTTGCCGGTAACTATATGCATGTCGGTGTTGCAGGCAGGGATAATTCATCTCTCAGCAACGGTGAAATGGATATTTATCAGTGCAGGATAATGTTTTATTTCTAGCAGAAGTAATTTAACGCAAGAAGAGAGAGTTTAATGGTCCATTCTGAGGATAGTAATAATATAGTTTTTATAGAGTCGGCACTAATTGATTTAGTGCCGATTTTGCTTGAAACGCTCGCTAAGGAATTAGCGGATATGGAAGAAACTTTAAGTAATGATGATTTTGATAAATTACAGGAGCAGGCTCACTCTTCGCGAGGCGCCGCTTTGACATATGGATTTGAGTCTTATGCCGAGGTTTTGCTTGATCTGCAACATGCTGCAGAGAATGAAGCTTCTGAAATTTTGAAGCATCTTTTTAGTTTGTTGCATGAATTGCTTGAATCTGTGGAATTTGAATCATCCACATAACCGCAGGCAATTTTGCTAATGTAGAGCTTCAATCAAAAAAGTCTTCGCAGTCGAGTATATTCCGGGACAACCGCTTTCTCTAGGGCCGGCAACATTGAGTACGTTGATTTTCATGGAACTTATCCAAGCCCTGATCGTTTCTATTGCGAGGGGGGAGTCCAAAGGTATTACGGCTATGGGTTTGCTGTGTTTGTGAGCCAATTTTATGGTGAGAGCTGTTCCTTTCGATTTACATTTTCCCGGAAAGACCAATGTTCCATCTGAATCAAGAACGTTCTGCTCGGTTCTTTTCCAGTAGTAGCTGACATCCATTTCGCTTAGATTATACTTTTCGGGTATTATGCCGTCTTCGGCTTTTCTTCCTTTAGGACACCACCCATTATGAGGGATTCCTAAGTGAATAGCCGCGTCTAAAGCGCCCCGGTCTACACCTGTTTGTCCGCCCGACATTATTCTGAATTCAGTGGGTAACTTCAAAAAATCAGTTTGAAATGTGTTGCCTTCTGCTTTGAGCAATGAGCCGCAGTTGGGACACCTGACTTGATTAAAACTGCTTATTAGGGCCGGAATCCGGTCGAATGATTCAACCGGTTCTGTCCATGAGCATTTGTCGCATGATATATATTTTTTAGTTCCGTATGCTGCTGGTCTTTCCATAGAGGAATGAATATCAGTTGTCTGGTATAATAACAAGCTGAACTTCGGGAATACTTGAAAGCCTGTCCAGGTCAAGCGTTGTGCTGATCTCAGCCGGTATAAATAAAGTGCCCTTAAAGCCTTGTTCAATTTGGCTCCAAAGTTCAGAAGGGGCGCAGTAGTTGATTTTTCCGGGGCAGATTACCAGTAGATTTTGAGTTGGTGCGGCTTTTTCCATTCCGAGTACCATACAAGGATCGGTCATGATCAGATCTTCCTGCAGCATTCCGTGGATAGTTTCAATCAGTCTTCTATCGTCAATGGGCTTGATGAGGGCTGCATCTCCTCCGGCTTTCTGTCCTTCCGCAAGAGCACTGATCACAATGACCGGAATATGACGAGTTGAAGGGTCCATGCGTAATTGTCTGATTGCTTCTGCACCATCCATGCGCGGCATTTTAAGGTCCATGGTTATTAGCTGAGGCATTTGTTTTTTTGCCACTTCAACAGCTTCAACTCCATCTACCGCAGTAATTATTCTGTATCCTTCCTCTTCGAGAATCTGTGATAAAAATTCATTAAGAGCCGGATCATCGTCGGCAACCAGAATCAGAGGGCTGTTTTTTTCGCCGGGGCGTCTTCCTACAGAGTTAATTTTGCTATGGGCAGGGACAAAGTTTACCTTTGTATCAGGAGTTCCTTTTGCCAATGTGAAGTGAAAGGAGCTTCCTGCGCTGAGCTTACTGTCCACCCAGATGCGTCCATTGTGGTGTTCAACAATTTGTTTACAGATCGGCAGACCAAGTCCGGTTCCTTTCGGTTTCCCGGTTAAGGTGTCTCCGACTTGCTTGAATCTTTCGAAAATTTTCTTTTGATCTTCCGGTGAAATACCGCTTCCTGTATCACTTACACTGATTAATATTTCATTTTCATGAGCGCGGGCCGTGCATGTAATGGTTCCGGATTTAGTAAATTTAACAGCATTAGAAATCAGGTTCATCATGACCTGCATAATTCTGTCCCGATCGCCGTATATTGTGGGCAGATTCTCTTCAATATCAACTTGCAGGTCAAGATTTTTAGACATCCAGAGCGGATTGGTTGATTGTCCTGAAACGTTGATAACTTCTTCCATATCAACAGGATTATTTTTCCAGTCAATTTTTCCTGATTCCATTTTCGCGATATCCAGCACATCATTAATAAGGTCCGTTAAGCGCTCACCTTCCGAAACTATTATACCAATGTTGTCATGAACTTGATCCATGGCTCTCTGAGTCTTTTTATCTGTTGTATGGCAGTGCGGGAAGACCGTTTTATCGAGCTTTTTCCTAATTATTTTGGCGAAACCCAAAATGGAAGTCATGGGAGTTCTAAGTTCATGGGATACAGTGGAAATAAAGTCTGTTTTCAGATTATCCACTTCTTTTTCATATGTAATGTCCCTGACCAAAATAACCGCTCCGAGGCACAATGTCGTGCCGTCTTCGGAATCTTTCTTATGAATAGGAGTTGCTACCGCTTTCCCTATTCTTCTTTTGTTCAGGGTTATTTCTGATGTGTATATTTCTTGTTCACAGCCTTTAACCAAATTAAAGAGCTGATTCATTTCATCGGTGAAGAAATTTTTAACGTCCTTTCCTTTGACATCTTGTCCTTCCAGTCCGAAAAGGTCTGAAAGAGCCGGATTTGTGAGAGAAATTTTTCCGTAGACATCAATTACCAGTAAGCCGTCGGCAAGGTTGTCCATGATAACTTCCATATAGGTAAGTGTATCCTGCAACTCACTTGTCGCATTAGTTACCGCTCGTTCAAGGCCGGAAATAATAGTGGTCAGCTCGCTTGCCATGTTTTGCATAGTTCCGGCGAGGAGCCCTATTTCGTCATTTGACGTTATTTCAACCGATGCCGTGAAGTCGTGATCTGATAATTTGCGGGCGTATTCTGTTAATTTATTTAATGGTTCCGAAATTCGGTTAACACTCAAATACAATAGAAATACGCTGCCCCAAAAAATAAAAAACATTACAACTTGCAGTTTTGCAATTGCTATCCACACGTACTTGTTGATTAATTCTTTATCCATCCCGACATGAACGTATCCGGCCATGCCTGCAAGAATAGGCTTGGTGATATCAATCACTTTTCCCGTTTCAGGAAGGGTAATTTCTCTTACTGAAATTTCGTCAGGGTGCGAGGTGCTATGTTTCAGAATTTCCGGTACGCAAGGGACAAATGTGTGTGATATTATGTCACCGTTTTCGTCCTGAACGTATACATATGCAGCTCCGTCAATAGCTTTAAATTGATCAATCATTGACTGGATGGTTGAGGAGTCCCGATTGAGCAGAATCTCTACACTGGAACCGGCAATGCTGCTGGCGATGGATTTGCCTTTGCTTATGTACTCATCAACCATATGATTGTAGAGCGTAAGCGCGGACATAAGCGACATAGATATTGATATAACTCCGAATAACACGAAGTTAAGAAGCAGAGTTTTTTGAAAAATTTTAGACATTCTCATTTTCATTTGCTCCACCTCGCCCAGTTTCTCACAGGTACAAATTTACCGCTGGAAACAGTGGTGTAGTATATTTCGTCAAGACCTTGATGTTTACCCCGGCCGAAACTGACGGGGGTATTGAGTCCGATATCAAGATCTCTTATGGATAAAGTCGCGGCATAAAGGCTGCCATAGTTTTGTCTAAGCATCATTTTATCGAGGATTTTCGTCATTACTTTAGCCGTGAGATATCCTTCAAAGCTGATAAAACTGAACTTCAGTGGATCGTAATCTTTTCCGAACCCTTCGGGCGGAGCGGGAGGGGACTCGGTCATTACTTTTCGGTAGTCGCGTACAGCTGGAAGGGAAGTATCTTCATAGCTTGGAACGGTTTGGGAGTTTATCAGGTTGTCAGTGTATTTTTTATTGCTGGTTTTTTCTAGATTCTTAAGGAGGTGCAGCATGTTATCGCTACCGACAAAAGATAGATTGCATATCGGGACATCGAGTCCTGCATCTCTTGCATCTCTGATAAAAGCCGCACTTGCTTCATATGCTCCGATTGAAATGATTGCGTCCGGTTTTGTTTCTGCAAGTATTTCTACTTGTCTTTTCATGGAACTTTCGAAGCCAGCTCCTCTTTTATAAGTAGCTTCTGCTACAATATTAAGATCTTTTTCTGTAAGTGCTTTTCTAACTCCGTCCCATCCGCTTCTGCCATAGGCGTCTGCCTGATATAAAACAGCAATTCTGTTGCGGCCGATCATGAACAAATTGTGCACGAGGCCCCATGTTTCCTGTCTGTATGATGCGCGCAGGTTGAAAACATACTCTTCGTATGGAAATTCTCTTTGCGGCTGAGCGCCGGTGAAGGGGAAGAAAAGGTAAACAGGTTTATCGGCATTGAAATGTTTAACGACAGGAAGAATTCTTGTTACTGTCGGGGTTCCAACATAGTTGAACAAACAGAGAACATTATCTTTTTCAATTAATTTAATGGTATTCCGAATAGCTGGCAGCGGGTCATATCCGTCGTCGTAATATTTGATAATAATTTTGTGGCCACGGATTCCGCCCTTTGCATTTACCTGATCGAAATAAGCTTGCGAGCCTCTGTATAGTTCAATCCCGAGTCCTTTGCTTGGTCCGGTAAAGGCGGCAGACATGCCGAGAAGAATAGGTTTTGTATCGTTGTCGACTTCCTCTGCATAGATCGCGGCAGGTGAAAACAGCATAAAGAGTGCAGCAGCAAAAAAGATGGTTTTGATGTAAAGCCTGTTCATAACGGGGACCTTATAAGTTTAGTCGCTTTCTGACGATATTCATTACCTGTTGCGAAGTTTTGCTACGCGCAGATATTTTCGTCTCCGTCAGATCAGTTTAAGTTGTTTCTAGGTATTTTGCAGAATCTAGGTGATACCGGGCGATCCAGATTGATTGAGTCAGCGCCTTTTTCGATTTGAAGAATGTTATCAATAAAAAAGGTGACCAGAGATTTATTCAGTTTTCCTTCTTCGGCTTCTTCGGCAAGAATCTTTAATGCGCGGGCTTGCGGAGTTGCAGGTTTGTAATGACGTTCCTGCGTGATCGCATCATAGATATCGACTATGGCTAAAATTTGACTTTGAATAAGTATATCATCACCCTTGATCCCTTCAGGGTATCCGGAACCATCGAGTCGTTCATGGTGCTGGCCGATAATAGTCAGGAGCTGTGAGAGATCATCATGAAAAGGAATATGTTCAAGAATCCGCTGACTCTCTGCAGGGTGACGTTCAATTTCCTGTCTTTCTTCAGAAGTCAGATTGCCTTTGCGTACAAGCAGACATTTCCGCTCTTCAGGGTGTAGCAAATGAATAGATGAACCGTTAATCTTGAATTTTACTTCACTGATAGTGTGGATGAAATCCAGATCTTCCTGATGCGGACAAAGAGATAGATTTATTTGTTTGAGCCTCTTGTAATCAGGCTCCCATTCCTTTTGGTAGTGAATGCCGAAAAGCTTCATGCGCATGCCTATGACATCAAGCATTGATTTGGGAAGGCGAGTCTTTTTAGTAAGCACTTCCTCCTTGATACCGATTTTACCTATGTCATGAAGAATGCCGGAATAGAAAATTTCGCGCAGGTGCTCGTCAGTGAAACAGAGTTCATGAAATTTATCATCCTCTAGCGAGATGAGACGTGCAAAAGCAACAGCGAGATGAGCTACTCTGTCAGAATGTCCGGCTGTGAACGGGTCCCGGGCATCAATCGCTTCGGCAAGAGCTTTAAGGAGCGCGTCCATGAGGACTCTGATAGATTCAAAGTTATAAGCGTTGCTTATTGATATGCCTGCTACAGATGCCAGAGTGGCAACATGTTTCAGGTGGGCGGCGCTGAAAGCATTGACACATTGAGATGTCAGGATAAGAACCCCTTCACATAAATTAGGAGAAGGGATGGGCATTATAAGTAAAGATCTGATGTTATCACACAGTTTACTTCCGCAGCGGCAGTCCAGTTTGACATCATTTAAAATTTCACCGCGCAGACTTGCGATGATATCTTTAAAAAGAGGGCATTCTACCAGCTTTTCAAAAGTTCCTGCATCGACCGCTCCGAAACTGTCAAAAATGGTAAAGCCATCTTCTTCGGGCAGGTATACTGCGCCCATTTCAGCAGGAAGGGCAGAGGTTCTGCATTCTTGAATCAGAGCGCTGATAACATCTTTCAGTCTAAGAGAATTGTTAAGCTCAACAATAGACCGGTGCAGTAGGGCCAGTTCTCTATATTTAGCGAGAGTTTCTTCTCCCAGAAGGCGTCTTGCCTTCTCGGATTCAATATGAGCGGCCATGGAATATGACATGAATTCGAGAACTGCTTTGATCTGGTTCCGTTCTTTTTCAGATAATTCTTCTAAATTCTGGAGAGAAACTCCAATGCTGAGGTCTTCATCTGTGGCGTTAGCTATAGGAGTGAAGATTGTTTTATCAAACGGATACAGCGAAGGGTCAGTACAAAAAACCGGAGTACTGCCAATGTAAATACATAGTAAAGAGTTCTCAGGCAGTAAAGGTTGTGCTTTTTTAAAAAAAGCTTTCAACTTTTTTGGCTTAAGAAATTTCTTTAACCGTGTTTCCGGTTTAATGTGATTGTTCATGGAAGAGATCATTGATCAAGTTGTAGAATTGTTTTTGCAACTTCAAGAATTTCATCAGGGTCGAATGGCTTAGTCATGTATCTTTCAGCTCCAAGTTCCAGCCCATGCTTCCTGTCTACTTCCTGCCCTTTTGCCGTTAAAAGTATTATTTTAACTGAGGACAATTCAGGATCTTCGCGAACTTCCTGACATACTTCGTAACCGTTCATGTATGGCATCATTATGTCTAGAAAAACCAGATCGGGACGCTCAGCACGTATAAGATCCAGACCTTCTTCACCGTTTTCAGCGGTTAGAAGCTCGACATCGTAATCATCTTCCAGTTCTTCTAAAGTTTGCTCTAGAAGCATTCTGATGTGAACTTCATCGTCCACAACTAGAATTTTTCCGGTCATGAGTTCTCCTTTTTGTTGCCAAATCGAGCTTACATTTACATATTGTAATCATCCTCTGCAAGAGGTAGTTTTATTTAAGACTAATTTATTGGACATTTATGTGTCTGATGTAATAATTATATGTAGTTATGTTTAAATAGAGAAACTTTTTATGGGCAATGCTATAGTAAATTTTTTTGATTAATCAATCATTGTTTGATCTCTTACAATAATTACTGAACTGAGAATATATTATGATACAATCTAAAGTTGATTCCAGATTCCTTGGTTCTGTTAAAAACTCTTTTTTTGTGTTTCCTACACTCCCCCCACTCGTAAAGATGTTTTTGTGGTTTATTGCGCTAGGAGTTGCAATCTCGATAATCATTTTGCTTTGGAGAAAATATAAGCCGGTTTCATTTCTTCAGGCATGGTTTAAATCTTTTCCTCCACTTCGTGTTGCAATTTTAAGGTCAAAAAAAGGCGGAGAAGCTGTCACTGAAGAAGGTAAAAGCCCTGCTGTCAAAGGTCCTTGGAAGATTTCTACTGATAAAGATGTTTTGGATTGGCTGGTGATGACAAAACAGCCATTTGATATCTCTGCTGAGCGATTAGGGCAGAGAACTCTTGCGGCAGTAGTAAATGTTACCGGAATTCAGGGTAGGGACATTGCCGTAAAGGTTAAAGATGTTGTGACTGAATCTTTGTTGGCTCCCGGTGCTAAAGTGAAATGTATTTTTGCTGAGTTACAAAGGAACGGTAAAAAAGTTAATGCGTTTGTCGGTTCTGTTAAAACTGTTTCAGAAAGTGGTGAAGCCGTTGTTACCCGCACATCTGCGTTCGGGTTTATCAAGCGCCGGGCGTTTTCCAGAAGAAAGGTTGCGGACCAGCGTTATATAAAGGTTAAGATATGGCGTCTTGACGGTGATGATTTTGATGTTGATTTTGTTTTAGATAATATGGAGCCGGAAATTATTATCGACAATAGAATGGATGTTGATGCTGAGCTAAAGGTCCCGCAGATTCTCGATATTTCAAAGGGCGGGATTGCTCTTTTAGGTGCTGTGCGCGATGGCGGTAATATGTTGTCCCGTAATGATAACGTTTTATTGTGTATGCTTATTTATCAGCCTAAACGTAAAACCTTTGATCCACATATCCTCTACTGTGAAGTGCGCGCTGCAAAATCAGCCAGCGAAGGGATGATCCGTCTTAGTTTTCAATTTCTGCGCAGCCTTAAAATACCTCCTCGTAAGCGGAGCACCTTATTTAGAGGACAAGCCGTTATGGCAATGAATCTTGCTCAACCTGAAAAGGAATAATAGTTATGAAACGGTGTTTGTTATTGCTTCTTTTTTTACTCGCTGCCTGCGACAGGGGTGTTCCTGTTACAGTGCATGAGGACGAAAATCCCGGAGTTTTTCCTGATAAAGTAGTGTTGGGATCCTCTCTGGCACTTGAAGGACATGCGAGTTATCTCGGTACACAAACTCTTCATGGGGCGCTTGCTTATATAAATAATGTAAATTCGGAAGGAGGAGTTCATGGCCGGCAGCTTAAGCTTGTTTCATATGACGATTCTTATGATCCTCCCAAGTGCCTAATAAATACTCAGCGATTGATTATTGAAGATAAAGTTTTCGCGCTGTTCGGTTATGTCGGAACACCTACAACGGTTAAGGTTCTGCCATTGGTGGCTGCCGCGCGTATACCTTTACTGGGGATGTTTACCGGGGCAAATGCTCTGAGAAATCCTTTTAATCGTTATATTATTAATGTTCGTCCCTCGTATTATCAGGAGACGCAGCAAGCTGTCCGCCATATGGTACAGGATTTGGGGCTGACTAAAATTGCTGTTTTTTATCAGTATGATGCTTTTGGGTTTGACGGTCTTACCGGAACAGAATTAGCTTTGAAAGATTTAGGTCTTGAGCCGATAGCCCGTGGATCGTACACAAGAGGTTCTCTGGATGTAGCGGAGGGCGTTGCACGTATTAAGGATTCTGGAGCGCAGGCTGTATTTTTAATCGGGACGACTACTCCATGTATAAAATTTATTAACGAGCTCGGGGCTAATGGAGTTCATCCTGTTTATTATACAGTATCGTTTATCGGAGCTAGAGAGTTTGCGCGTAATTTGTGCAAAAATGATGATGACGCAGTGATCATGTCTCAGGTTGTGCCTCCCTTTACCCTGCCCGATGATCTTACTCATTCTGAAGCCGCAGAGTATATTACTGCTCTGAAGCTTTCTTATCCTGATGATACTCCCAATCTGGTTGGTCTTGAGGGGTTTTTTAATGCCCGGGTTCTTGTTGAAGGATTGCGGCGTGCCGGGCCAGAGTTGACAAGGGATAAATTTATTCAGGCTATTGAATCTATGAACAAGTTTGAGATTGCTCCGGGAATTACAATTTCATTTGACGGTAAAGATCATCAAGGGATGGATAAGATTTATTTTACCCGCTTCAGTGATGGGCGATTTGAAGTTATGGATAATTGGGATTCGCTCCGACGGAGTACTTTACGATGAAAAGATTTTCTAATTTGAGTCTCAAGAACAAAATTTTCTTTTCCACTCTAGGCGTAATCCTTATGATCAGTGCGGTTATTGCTCTTCTGGCTAGAGGTATTCTTGTATCCTCTTTGACTTCAGAGCTGGAATTGCGCGGTGTCGCCATTGCCCACTCAATTGCTGAGCGGGGAGGCGGATTTATACTGGATAAAAAATATCCGCAGTTACTTAGTCTAGTGTTTGATGAAGCGACTCTTGGAGAACGGCAGCATCTCATCACGTATATTTTTGTGCTGGGCAAAAAGGGAGAAGTTTTATGTCATACTTTTACAACTCCTTTTCCTGAAAATCTGGACAAAGTTAATACTGTGTCTGCGAGCGAACATAAGTCGGTCCGCTTAATCGATTTCGGGAAAAATTCGGCTTACGATATAGCTGTTCCCATCAGAGAAGGGTTGTACCGTATCGGAACTGTGCATGTTGGCCTTAGCAAAGTTCATATTGATAAACTTGTGTCGACGTTGCGTATAACTTTCTTAGGTTTTATTTCCGGCGTTGTTGTCATCATTTTTATAATCAGTCATAGGCTTGCCAAGTATATTACTCGTCCTGTTGCGAAACTCACACGGGTTTCGGATGAATTGTCGCGGGGTAATTTTGATATCGGACTTGATATGCTGTCCAGCGACGGAGGTTGGGACGCTTCGCAGTGTCCTGTATATCATGATACTGATTTTCCTTGCTGGCATTTTGATCAGGCATTGTCTGTAAGTGAGAGGAGTGTTAATAATAATAGAAATTTACAACAGTGCAGAAATTGTCATTTTTATATAAAGCGTAAAGGCGACGAAGTTGTTCAGCTTGCTGACAGTTTTAAAAATATGGTTTGGTCAATTAAACTGTATCGTCGTCGTTTGCGTGACTCAGAAGAAAAGTATAAATCTATGTTTGATAGCGGACCGGATCCTATTCTTGTTATTTCCTGCTCTGATTTTAAGATTCTGGATACCAATCCTAGAGTCTCTGAATTGTATGGTTATTCCAAAGAGGAACTTATCGGCGAAGACTTTTTACGACTTGGACCGGAGTCAAACCTTGAATGTATCAAGGCTTTCGAAGAGTATGGAGGGCCGGCCGGATGTATTTATTATCCCAAAATACTTCATCTTAAAAAAGATGGAAGACCTGTTTATGTAAATATGCACGCTTGTCCTATTTCGTATAAAAGCAACCCTTCGATGATTGTGGCAATTACTGATATCACTGAAATTATTGAAAAGGATGCACAGCTCGTGCAGGCTGCGAAGATGAAGTCGCTCGGTGAGATGTCCGCAGGGGTGGCGCATGAAGTAAATCAGCCGCTCAATGCAATTAAGATGGGTAGCGAATACCTGGCTCTTATGGCTGAGCGGGGGCGTGATGTTCCGGCTGAGCAGTTGAGTGAAGTTGCAAAAGAAGTAAGTGCACAGGTTGACAGGGCTGCGGAGATCATCAATGCGCTGAGAGCTTTTGGGCGCAAGGCCGATTTTAAGACGGATAAAATCAACATAAACGAGCCCTTGCGGAGCGTTTTTACTTTGGTAACCCGTCAGTTCGAATTGCAAAATATTGTATTTCAATTGGATTTGGCCGAAAATTTGCCACTTATCGTTGCACAGGATAATAGGTTGCAGCAGGTATTCTTTAATCTTGTAAATAATGCCCGTGATGCTATTTCCGAGAAGAGAGAGACTCTTGGGGGTGAAAGTGATGAATACATTAAAATCAGCACTTATGAGGAAAACTCGCAGGTCTGTATCCGGGTATCTGACACAGGGGTAGGGATTACCGAAGAAGTTCGTAATAAAATTTTTGAGCCTTTTTTTAGTACCAAAGAAGTAGGATATGGGATGGGGTTGGGGCTTGCCATCACGTATGGCATAGTACGGGATTACAGGGGGAAAGTTGATATTGAAAGCGTGTCTGGGAAAGGCGCAACTTTCATAATTTCTTTTCCGGTTGCTAATGAAGAAGCGTAGATCGTAGTGAATTCGGTTTTGAATAGGGGAGGGAGTGTGAGTAAAATTTTGGTGATTGATGACGAGAAAGCAACTCTAAACATGTTTAAGATGTTGCTTTCCGTTTATGGTCATGAGGTTCTGACCGCTGAAAACGGCGAAATAGGAATAGAGCTTTTTGATACTGAGAAGCCGGATTTAGTAATGACCGACATCAAAATGCCCGGAGTGGATGGTCTACAGGTTCTGGGTAGAATTAAGGCTATGTCGCCGGAAGCTGAAGTGATTGTTATAACAGGTCACGGCGACATGGAACTTGCTATCAAAGCGTTGAATCTTGATGCAACTGATTTTCTGAACAAGCCTGTAAAGCGCGAAGATCTTGAAAAAGCTTTGCAGCTTTCGGCTGAAAGGCGGAAATTTGTAAGCGGTAAGCGTGACGATGTGCAGTTAAATCTTGAAGATGAAATTGCTGTGATCAATGTGATAGGCAGTCTTACTTCAAAATCTGATGGATCTATACATGATGTTTTTGACGAGGCCCTTAGTAGTGGGCGTAAAGATATTTTGATGATTTTTCAGGAAAAGACCTCGATCAACGGTGGGGGAATGGATTCCCTGATCAAAGGGGTTGAAAAAGTCCGTTCGCGTGGCTGTAATCTTTATATTGCAGGTCTGTCGGATAATTTCCATGCAGTGTTTGACTCAATGGGTATAAGTTCTATGGCCTCGATGTATGATACTGAGGCAGAGGCTCGAGCTAATATTTAAGGTCGTTAAGCTATAAGTCATAAAAAATCCCGCTCAGGTTTAACCGGAGCGGGATTTTTTGTACTATTAATTCGTATTAATCAGTATTTATTCAGTTTTATTATATGATCTGTAAGTGCTTTTGTTACGGCGTAACTGAAACTTTCTGACAGCTTTGTTGTGCTCGTTCAGGTTTTTGCTGAAATAGTGTGATCCGTCTCCTTTGGCTACAAAGTAGAGGAAGTTATGTTTTTCAGGGTTAATGGCCGCCTTTAATGATTCAAGGCCGGGTGAACATATTGGTCCGGGAGGAAGGCCTCGATGCTGGTATGAATTATAGGGGTTGTTTTTATCCGTGATATGTTTTTTACGGATATTCCCATCAAAGGTTTCACCCAGTCCATAAATGATAGTCGGGTCTGCTTGCAGAAGGTAGCCGCGGGTCAGGCGGTTAGCAAAAACTCCAGCAATTCTTTTACGTTCAGAGGCCACTCCGGTTTCTTTTTCTACCAGCGATGCAAGAATTACTGTTCTATGAATTTGTTCGGGCGAAGGAAGAGTTCCGTTCCAGGCTTTGTCTGCGGACTTGCGAAATTCTTTGAGCATGGTTTTAACTAGCGTTAAGCCGGAATCCTGCTTGGGACGGGTCAACAGATAAGTTTCAGGAAACAGATAGCCTTCAGCATTTTGAGCCGGAATAGAATATTTAGCCAACAGTTCTGGACTGAAAACTGCTTTTTTGAAGTCAGCATATGTTGTCAGTTTCGATTGCTGTGCCGCTTCGGCAGTGTTCCACCACGAAAGTCCTTCGCGAACAGAAAATTTATGTAAAATGCCGGAAGTAGTGGTCAGTGTTTTTAGAATTTGCGGGGCAGTCATATTTGTCCAGAGATTGAATTCTCCGGCTCTGACTTTGTTTTCCTGTCCTTCCGCTTGAGCCAGCTTGCGGAATCTTTTGGAATCTATGACCAGACCGCTGTCAGCTAGTTTGGAGGAAACAGTCCAGAGGGTTTCCCCGGGAGTGACTGTGAATAGTATTTCTCGTCCTTCACTTTCAGGAGGAATATTGAGAAATTCCCATGACTGATAAATGAACCATGAACCTACAACCATCATAACCATGCAGATGATGGCCAGAGAAGGAAGCACAAAGCGCAGGACTATGCTCTTGCCTGCCACGTTTCCAGAATTATTTTCGCGGCCTGGCTGTCCAGATTCTTCTTTCTTTTCCTGTTCCAAAGTCCTGCCTCCTTGAGTTCTTCTTCAGCAGCTACAGAGCTTAATCTTTCATCGACGAGATGTATGGGAAGAGTTGTGCGCCTTCCCAATGAGGTTGCAAAATTGCGAACCTGCCGGGTGGTCAAAGTATCTTCTCCGTCAAGAGAAAGAGGAAGGCCGACGACTATTTCATCGACCTTCTCTGTTTCGAATATTTCAAGAAGTTCGGAAAACAGGGCGTCACGGGTGGTTTTGACAATTACTTTGAAGGGATATGCGAGAATCCCTTCAGCATCAGTCATTGCAATCCCGATCCGTTTTGTTCCGAAATCTATACCTATAGTTTTCATGGTTTTAAAAAGACGATTCCGTCTTGGCGTTGAGCTTTTTCAAGCATCTTTTTAAATTCTTTGCGCCACTTCGGGCCACCCATGAGTTCTGCAATATATTCAGCTGTGTGCAGTACTCTGTTGTGTTTCTTAAGTGTCGTCATATTGCGTTTGATTCCAACTTTACAAGAAGGACAACCTACTAGAACAGGCGTTTTTTTATCCTGAGCGTGAAGGTCACGTTCTAACTGAGTAGCCTTGCGGTCGCGCAGTTTATTGTAAATTGCAGGGCTTGATATCGCGCCGAGTCCTGATTCGCCACAGCAGCCGGGAGAAAGTATTATCTTGCTGCCGAGGATGCTTTCAAGAGCCTGTTTGTAAATGACAGGTGCTTTTGACTTGGGAATGTCAGTCCATTCAGTATGACATGAAGCATGGTAAATAACTTCTTCATTAGCAGGTAAACCATGGAAATCAAGATTTCCAGGATTGGTCAGAAGATATTGGACAGCATCGCAACGTTTAAGTTTTTTGCCGACTTCCTGAGTGAAGTCATATGATTCGATGGCTTCGCGACAGGTTCCACATGCTGTGATTATCGTGGAAATGTCCATTCCAGCTATGTGAGCCTTTGCTATTTTATACTGTATGTCGCTGATGTTGCGGTGACGGTTGGTATTGAAAGCTTCTACACATCCACTGGAAAGCAGCGGATATCCGCAACATAGATGCTTAGCCGGCATAACAACGTTCACGCCGGATTTGAGCAGCAGGTAAAGAGTTGCCATTCCGATATTTCTTGAGAACAGACTTGCGCCGCATCCGGGGAAGTAAAAAACGCTGTCCGGTGCGGAAGTGCTGTTCATAAACATGGAACCGGTCTCAAGCGACAGGTCTTCGCTGAGATTCTTGAAGTCCATCGCAGGAGTTTGGCTGTGCAGTATGGGAGATTCCATGCGCCTGCGCCAGTGTCCCGGAATAAGTCCCAGAGCTTTACTTTGAAGTGAAGCCGAGAGAGATAGAAACTTGGCGACCTTTGGCAGTCTGCTTTGTGGATCTTTCGCAATAAAACCGAGGGCTGCATTTTTAACAGGATGTCCTCCGGTTCCTTTATATTCAAGGAAACTTCTGATTTGCAGAGCAGCTCCGGCTGAATCAATTTTGACAGGGCAGACAGAAGTACAGCGTCCACAGGCTGTGCAGTGCTCCATAAGTTTCCTGAGTCTTGTCATAAGATCAGGAGATGGTTCTCCGCGCTGAACCTGAGAATAGTAAATTGCCTCAATCAGTGCGCCAAGAGAGATATTTTTATTTCTCGGATGGTACATAAGTCCCTGTTCAGGATAATACATGGGGCAGACTTGCTTGCATTTTCCGCAGCGAGTGCAGGTTTGAATGTTGCGCAGAAGTTCAATCAGATGTTCCTTATCTTTAATCGCGGTTTTATCCAGATCATTGATAAGCCTGTTGAACGAGAATGTGTATGACTCAGAAGGAAGTTCCCGACGGGTCAGTTTGCCCGGATTGAGAATGTTCAGCGGGTCCACGATCTCTTTATATTTTCTGATTGCAGTAATTTTTTCTTCAGATAGGTAATCAATTTTAGTGATACCGATTCCGTGTTCACCGGAAACTTCACCGTTCAATTCAAGAACCTTTTTGAAAACGTCATCGACAGCTTCGTGTGCGCTGTGCAACATGTCCGGGTCATTTGAATTAACCGGAATATTCACATGGCAGTTTCCGTCTCCGGCATGCATGTGGTTAGCAATGACGATGCGCTGTGCTTTGAGTTTCTGGAAAATCTTATCGATCTTCGAGTCAAGTTTAGGGAATTCTTCACGCAGTTCCTGGAAAATGTAGTGAACCTGACTTTCCAGTTCCTGATCACTCATCTCTGTGCCGTCGATGGTTCCTTTCAGGATGTTGGTGGTTCTTTCCAGAGCCTGTTCTACTTTAGGTTCTTCAATCGGGAATCCTGAGAGCTCTTTTACGGCCAGCAGGGAACGGCGATAAATTTTAGCCAGATAGATAAGGTTGAGATCTTCCAGAAAGTCTGAAAAAATTGGGATAACCTCAAGCGGAATAACAATATCTTCGTTAACTTTAAAGCCGGAAGTGCGCTTTGCAATGGCGGACAGCTTGTGTCTGTCTTCCCAGAAAAGCTCAGCTTCTTTATCATCGCGGGCTGCGAAAATGTCTACGGAGTCGTAGGGCTGTACAATAGAAAGAATGTTATCCACGGCAGTCTGCAACGCGTCATCATCGTCAGAATCAAGCTGAATTATGAGGACAGAAATCGGGTCGCCTTCATAGTTTACAGATTTCTTTTCGTATTTGATAGCCTGTACATATTTAGGTCCGAATTCCTCAAGGGCAGAAATCTTTACAAGATCTCCTTCCTCACGGATTGTATCGCGTAATGCAACGATATCCTTGATAACAAGCATCGCGTTGCGCATGGAGCGTCCGAAGAATTCAAGACATAGTGTACGGGAGCTTGCCGGTTGTGGGTAAAGAGTGAAGCAGGCTTCAGTTATGATCCCGTCCACGCCTTCTTTCTGTACACCGGGCAGTCCGCCGAGGAATTTGTTGGAAACGTCTTTTCCCAGTCCCGGGCTGCGGATTTCATCAGCAGACAGAGTCAGAGTGTCGAGAAGTTTTCCTTTGGCATCAAAGACTTCAAACGTAGCTGACTCATCACTGAAAATCTTGTGGCGGGGGTGATCCTTACGGAAGACTTCAATAAGGTCTCCCTTAGGCATAACCATTTTGTAGCTTTGAATATTGTCTATAGTACAACCGTATTCAAAGGCAAAAGGTCCACCTGAGTTCTCAGAAATATTACCGCCGATTGAGGATGCAGATTTGGAAGCAGGGTCAACGGTAAAGAGAGTGTTTTTCTCCGCCGCAGCCTTGATTGCGTCAAGGGTGATTACACCGGCCTGAGCGCAGATAGTCATTGATTTTGTATCAACGCTTAAAATCTTTTTGAATTTTGAAAGCGAAAGAATGACAGTCCGTTCCAGTGCGGGAATGGCTCCACCTGTTAGTCCGGTTCCGCCGCCGCGAGGAATAATGCCGAATTGCATATGATTTGCCAGACGGACAATTGCACGAACCTGCGCGGTATTTTCCGGGAAAAGCACTGCGATAGGCAGTTCAATTCTTAAGTCTGTGGCATCTGTTGCGGACTGTACCAGTTTATCCGGTTCAATGCTGATGCCGCAATCCGGCAGAATTTCTTTGAGCTTTTCGATAAGCCTTTGTCTGAATTCAATGTCAGCATCATGTTTAAGCCAGAAATTTTCGACCGCGTGGGTGAGTCTCTGCGGGTATTCACCGGAGAGAGTCGGGCGGGCGAGGGTCAGGTTTCTGGAAACACTCTTGCGAACCAGTTCAGGATTTATGAATGGGTTGTAGCGTACTAGAAAAAGTTCCGCAGCAATGCTTTCAGCGAGTGTGCGGACATTTTCAGGCCAGCCTTTAAAGTCGTATGGATTTAAGCCGAGCACTCTCGAAAGGAGGGCTTCGGATGCAATAGAAATATGTGGACCTAATTGAGGCATAATATCTTACCGTGAAGTTTTTGTAGTCTAAGGGCAGAACTGCCCGAGGTGAAGAAAAAAAGGAAATATAGGGATCGTCTTGATGAAATGCAAGTCTCTATTTCAAACCTAAGTTATTTTTTTCAACTTTTCTTCCTATATTAATAGGCAGTCTTTGACTGGTTGTAAAGTCGCAGCTGTGTAAAAGCTTGACAGGCAGGGGTAAACTAAAAGAATATTCCGTTCCTTTATTTCGTTTTCAGAAGGTCGATGTATCTTTTAAATATATAGCTAGAATGAGGATGCAGATATGATTGGAGATGATTTCGCAGAACTGAAACTGTTCATTACCGGACCTATTTTGCTGCGCGACGAAGTTCGTAAAGCTGCTTTATTGCCTGAATATGGTCACCGTGACTCTGAAAATATTAAGCGTTTCGGTTCCATAATGAGCAATCTTATGACGATTGCGGGTAACCCTGAAGGGTATACTCCGATGATATTTAATGGTTCAGGGACCAATGTTCTTGAAGCTTCGGTCCGTTCGCTTGTTTCAGATACTGATAAAGTTCTTAACGTTTCGGTAGGCGCATTCGGAGATCTTTTCGGTAAGTTGTCTGAGGCTAACGGGAAGAATCTTATTTCGTTAAAGTTTCCATACGGCCAAGCCATTGATCTTAAGATACTTGAAGAAGCATTGGTCGAACACAAGCCGGATGTGGTTACCTTCACACATAATGAAACCTCTACAGGGGTCATTAATGATGTTGTTTCTGTTTGTAAGTTGATTCGTGCTCACGGGGCGTTGCCTGTTGTAGACGGTGTAAGCATTTTCGGAGGCGCTCCTTCTACCATCGCTGAAGCCCGTCCTTTAATGTATTGTACCTCCACCCAGAAATCGCTCGGACTTCCGGCCGGATTCGGTATCGGCTTTGTAGGGGATGAGGCTTTGAAAAAGGCTGAAGGTGTTAAAAATAGAGGATATACAACGGATATTCTGGCTCAAATTACAAAGGCCAGATTGTGCCAGACGTTGACTACTCCGAATGGAACTCTCGGTAATCAGATGTGCGTGCAGCTTGATTACATTGTTAATACTGAAACCGTAGCGGTCCGTTTCAAGCGTCATGAAGAGATGCGTAAAATCGCTCACGACTGGGTTGCTGAAATGGATGGTTATGAACTTTTCGCTCAGGACGGTTATCGCTCGCTAAGCCTTACCACCGTTAAAACTCCTGCCTACATGACAATTGATCGTTTGAAAGAAGTTAAAGAGCATATGCGCGGACATGGTTATCTCTTTGATCCCGGTTACGGTAAAATTAATAAAGAATTACAGGAGCAGGGAACCTCTCCGATATTCCGGATCGGTCATATGGCCGATATTATGCCGGATATGCTTAAAGATTATCTTGAAGCTTTGAGAGGGGTGCTTAGTAGTTTTAAATAATTAATATTTATTGTTTCTAATAAAAAGACCTGAATTCGTTAAACGACGAATTCAGGTCTTTTTATGTTCAAGGGGCTTTATAAATTTATAATCGAGTGCTTGTTCATAATGGAACTAGAGTTAGTCTTAAAGTCTATTTAATCACTGTCCTACTAAGTTTTAACAGGTTATATCTATACAAAAGCAATAAAAAAATAGCCTATGTGAAAAAACTCTCATAAGCTTAAAAAGCTTAGTATGCCTTGCAAACCCTGTATTTATAGCGTTTGTGGGTGATATAGCGATGGAAAAAAATGGTTGTAGCATATTGACATGAGATTGGATGGATAATAACGTTTTTTTCCGACTGAGTGCTCAGTCAGTTTTTCTATCCGGAGGGATGATGACCAAAATGTCTAAAAAGAAGGCCGCTATTTTGGAAGCGGCTACTGTGCTTTTCGCTAACAAAGGTTTTGCTGATACTTCTATGAATGAGCTTGCAAGCATGACCGGGGTAGCGGAAGGGACAATCTTTTATCATTTTACAAATAAGGAACAGCTACTTCTTACTATTTTGTCTGCTACCAGAGACAGTATTCTGGAAGAATTCAATGCGCATATGGAAGAGCGCGAATTCAAAACCGGAATGGAAATGATGGAAGAGGTCGTTGTTTTTTATCTTCTTCTTGCAGGACGTATGGAATATCAGTTTCTTCTTTTACATCGGCTTTTTATATATCAGCTGGCAGAAAGCAGAACTGAATTCAGAGAGAATTTGGAAGCTATTTACAATTGTCTTGTTACACTTTTTGAACAGGCAATTTTCATGGGTCAGGAAGATGGTTCCATTGGTGATGTGAATCCGAGAAAAAGTGCACTTATTGTTTTTACGATGGTCGATGGGTTGGTGAGATTCAAAAATTTTAATCTCTACGACGCGGGAGCTCTGTTTAATGAGCTTATTGAATCTGTTCGTAGGATGTTGAAACCAAACTAGAGGTGTTTATCTGATGCTTACTCGAATTTTTCCTTTTCTGGGCTGGTTCAAAAAGTACAACAGTGCAGCTTTAAGGGCCGATGTTCTTTCCGGTCTGACTGTTGCTCTGGTACTTATTCCTCAGTCTATGGCGTATGCACAGCTTGCAGGAATGCCGGCGTATTATGGTTTGTACGCTTCCTTGCTGCCTCCTATGGTAGCGGCTCTTTTCGGTTCCAGTCGTCAGCTGGCAACTGGTCCTGTTGCTGTTGTTTCTCTTATGACCGCGGCTTCGCTGGAACCTTTGGCTACTGCCGGTAGTCCGGGTTTTATCGCCTACGCATTGCTCCTTGCTCTGCTCGTCGGCGGATTCCAGTTCCTTTTAGGAGTTCTCCGCCTTGGGCTTGTTGTTAACTTCCTTTCTCATCCGGTTGTTAACGGCTTTACCAACGCAGCGGCGATCATCATCGCATCTTCACAGCTTTCAAAAATGTTCGGTGTTTATGTAGATAAAGCCGAATTGCATTTTGAAACCATCATGCGTGTTGTCACCAGTGCTATTCATTATACCCATTTGCCGACACTCGGTATGGGGGTATTGGCTTTTGCCATTATGATGGGGCTGAAAAAGGTCAATCCTAAAATACCTAACGTGCTGTGTGCGGTTGTTATAACAACTGTGATTTCCTGGGCAACTGGTTTTAATCATGATGCAATGGTTGATATCTCCGCAATTCAGGATAAAAAAGCACAGACTCTGATCGCTGATTTCAATGAAACAGTGACAGGTATTGATCAGTTGGCAACAAAGCGTACAGGTATTTCCGAAATCGAAGATGAGGCGAAAGCTTCTAAAAACGTTATCGGATATTATGACGCTGAACATGATTTGAGCGTTGTTGCTTATGAAGCAAAACTTCTTAAGCATAAATCTCATATCTACCGTGAAACTCTTAGAAATATGCTTTTCAACGGAGTTGAGCAGGCTGACGGTACTATTCTTTTTTATCTTCAGGACGCAGTTCCTGCCGGCATGACAGTTGATGGGCGTACTTGGCGTATCAAGGTCGGCAACAAGCTTTTGAAAACCGAATCCCTTAAAATGATGGGCGGCGGTGCTGTTGTCGGTAATGTTCCTTCCGGTTTCCCGGAAGTCAGCATTCCTGAGCTTGATATCAAAGTTATACTCAAGCTTCTTCCTTTTGCTATCATCATTTCCCTGCTTGGTTTTATGGAAGCTATCTCTATTGCTAAAGCAATGGCTGCAAAAACAGGGCAGAGACTTGATCCCAATCAGGAACTTATCGGACAGGGACTTGCCAACATGCTTGGTGCTTGTACAAGCAGTTATCCGGCATCAGGTTCCTTCTCCCGTTCTGCTGTTAATCTGCAATCCGGCGCTGTAACTGGACTTTCTAGTGTATTCACTACGGTTGTTGTTGCAATTACTCTTTTATTCTTTACACCATTGTTGTATAATTTGCCTCAGGCAGTACTTGCTGCGGTTATTATGATGGCTGTTATCGGGCTTATTAATGCTTCCGGTTTCCTGCACGCATGGAAAGCTCAGAAGTATGATGGAGCTATCTCCATCATTTCTTTTGTGGCAACTCTTGCTTTTGCTCCTCACTTGGACAAGGGTATTATAATAGGAGTGGCACTCTCATTATGTGTATTCCTTTATAAGAGTATGCGCCCCCGTGTTGTTGCTCTTACCAAAAGTGATGATGATATTCTTCGCGATGCGAGTTTGCATGGACTCAGAGAATGCGACCATATGGCCGTTGTGCGTTTTGACGGACCTCTGTTTTTTGCTAACGCAAGTTTCCTTGAAGAGCAGATTTCAAGACGCTTGAGGGAAAAGAAGAATCTCAAACAACTCATATTGGTTTGTAACGGAATCAATGATATTGACGCATCTGGCGAAGAAGCTCTTTCTCTTGTAGTGGAAACTGTGCGTAGTGCCGGAGTTGATATCTCTCTTTCCGGATTAAACGAAGCCGTGTTGGCAGTGATTAAGCGCACTCATCTTTACGAAAAAATTGGAAAGCAAAACATCTATTCAAATACCGAAGAAGCGCTTTGTCAGACCCATGATAAAGCTCACAGAGACGGAACTGAACTGGATTGTCCTCTTTCAACTTATTGTCGCATACACAGCAACTCCTAGTGGAGGTTAATGATGTCTGATATCCTTATATTCAGCGGCCTGTTCTGTCAGGCTGAATCAGTTGTTAAGCGCTTGCTTGATGATACAGGCTGTAGTCTGGTTACTGATTCGGACTTGGTTTCAGAAGCTGCAAAGCTCAGTGGAATGACTGAAAAAACAATTTTGAAAGCTTTCTCCCCGAAGGCTTCGATCTTTAATAAATTCAGTCACGAAAAAGAAAGATCAGTGGCATGGCTTAGACTCGCTCTGGCCGAAAAGCTGGTTAAGGGCGAAGCTCTTCTTGTCTCAGGCTTTGTTTCTCAACTGCTTTCTCAGTCGATTTCTCATGTTCTCAAAGTCTGCATCATCGATGATGTCCAGAAGAGAATTGAAATTGCACGCAATGAAGAAGGCACTTCCGAAAAAGAAGCTGTTAAATTAATGCAGCATAACGATGAAGAAAAAACTGTATGGGTCAGAGAGCTTACCGGGAAAAAAGATCCTTGGACAAGCACTCTATATGACATGGTGATCCCTGTCGGCAAAACCGGCGTTGATGAATCTGTCGCTCTTATTAAAGAGCAGCTTGGTAATGTAGCCGTTCAGGTTACAGATGAATCCAAGCTTGCTGCACAGGACTTCCTGCTTGCTGCTAAAGTTGAAACCGCACTTGTTTCTAAGGGACATAATGTGAAGGTTTCTGCCAAAGCCGGAACGGTTGTTCTCGCTATCAATAAAAAGGTGCTGCTTGTTGATCGTCTTGAAAAAGAGTTGCGTGAAATAGCTGAGCCGCTTGATGGTGTTAACAGTGTTGAAGTTCAGTTCGGTAAGGAATTTTATGAGGCTGATATTTATCGCCGCATGGATTTTGAACTGCCTTCAAGAGTTCTGCTTGTTGATGACGAGCGTGAGTTTGTACAAACTTTATCTGAAAGACTTCTTATGCGTGATCTCGGTTCTCACGTTGTTTACGACGGTGAAGCCGCACTTGATCTCGTTAAGGATGATGAGCCTGAAGTCATGATTCTTGACCTCAAAATGCCCGGTATTGACGGTATTGAGGTTTTGCGCAGAGTTAAAACCACTAGACCTAATATTGAAGTTATTATCCTTACCGGACATGGTTCTGATCAGGATAAGAAAGTTTGTATGGAACTCGGAGCTTTTGCCTATTTGCATAAGCCTGTAGATATTGATGTTCTTAGTACAACACTTAAAGAAGCTTACGCAAAAATTCGCGAAGTATAATTTAGTATATCCGGGGTAGGCCATGTCATTAAAAGGACTTCTTCGACCGGAATTCTGGAACGCGGATAAAAAATCTGCGGGACCATATAAGAGTTTATTTGATTACCAGCGCATCTGGCGTTTGTGTTTTGTAATTCTTGTTGTGGTCTCTCTGGTTCCGTTGTTCATCTTGGCCTTCATAGATTTTAATGTCACCCGGGTTGCTATTAATTCTGAAAATATGCTCAGGGGGGCGAGGACAACCTCCAATACCCGCCGGGCAGTCGCATACTTTCTGGAGGAGCGGAAATCAGCGTTACAGTTGATTGTACAACTGGATGATTTCCGCTCCTTTCAGCGAAAGGAGCGGCTGGCTGAAATGCTTAGGGCATTAAAGAACAGCTTTGGCGGGTTTATTGATCTGGGTATTATTGATGAAGACGGTAAGCAGCTTGCCTACGTAGGCCCGTACAATCTGGAGGGCAAAGACTACAAAGGACAAGCGTGGTTTAAGCAGGCCACTGATCAGGGAACATACATCAGTGATGTTTTTCTGGGATTTCGTGACAGTCCTCATCTCGTCATTGCCGTAAAACATTATACGGATAATGAGCATTACAAAATTTACCGGGCAACTCTGGATACAACCCAGTTCAACGGTATCCTTTCTTCTCTTGATTTATCGGAAGGGGCAGATGCTTTTCTGGTAAATAATGCAGGGATTATGCAGACTCCTTCCAAGTGGAACGGAGATGTTTTTTCAAAGATTTCGTTCTCTTTGCCGGAAAAATCATTCCGCACTAAGGTTGAAGAAATCCAAATTAAAAAAGATTTGCCTGCGATTGTCGGCTATGCGTATATTGAAGGAACTCCCTTCATTCTTATGGTTGTTAAGCCGGAAGCTGAACTTATGGGAGCATGGCAAGGTTCCCGCGATACTCTCACATGGATATCTACTATCAGTGTGGCGGTGATTCTTTTGGTTATGTGGGCTGTTGCCTCCTATATGGTTGAGCGGATATATATGGCTGACATGACACGTTCAAAGTTGTTGCAGCAGATGGAACATCACAATCGCATGGCTTCAATTGGACGGCTTGCTGCCGGTGTTGCCCATGAAATTAATAATCCTCTTGCCATTATTAATGAGAAAGCCGGATTATTAAAAGATTTATTTACCTTCAATAAAGCATATGAAGTTGACGCGCGAGTCCTTGGACTTCTGGATTCCGTGATAGGTTCGGTTGAAAGATGCGGAAGGATTACTAAACGGTTGCTCGGATTTTCAAGGCAGGACGACGTTGAACTCAGGCCCGTTTATCCTAAAACAATTGTTGAAACCGTGCTTAGTTTTCTCAATAAGGAAGCCGAATATCGCAGTATTAATGTTTCGGTTGATGTCGAGAGTGGCATTTATGAAATTGTCACTGATAGAGGAAAACTTGAGCAGGTTCTGTTGAACCTGATAAGCAATGCTTTTCAGGCAATGAAAGATGGTGGGGCTTTGCAGGTAAAAGTTGCTCGTGCCGACAATAATAGAATTAACTTTTCGGTTAAAGATGATGGTTGCGGCATACCTGCAACAGATCTTAAACGGATATTTGAACCTTTCTATTCTACTAAAAAACAAACAGGCGGGACCGGACTGGGGCTTTCTATAACATATGGACTTGTTCAGGATCTCGGTGGGCTGATGGTTGTTGAAAGTGAGCTTGGCATGGGAACTGAATTTCGTTTTTCACTTCCTGTGAATCCTATAGCTAAGGGAGAAAGCTAGAAATGAGAATTTTACTTGTTGATGATGAACTTGAGCTTGTTTCCGCTCTTGCAGAACGCCTTTCGTTTAGAGGATTTGATGCGGACTGGGTTACTTCCGGTGAAGAAGCTATAGAAAAAGTCACTGAAATTAAATATGACCTTGCAATACTTGATGTGAAAATGCCTCGTATCAGCGGACTCGAACTGCGCAAGGAGCTTGAGCAAATCTGTCCTGATCTTAAGTATATATTCCTTTCCGGGCATGGTTCAGAAGCGGATTATAAAGAAGGAACTTCCGGAGCTGATTCTTATTTGATCAAACCGGTGAAGATTGAAGATCTTGTTGAAAAAATTAACATAGCTTTGGGTATTTAAGAATTTTTAGAGGGAGGGTATCATGGGATCATCTGGAAATATTCAAGGTCGGGATGGGCTTTGCTTTTTTGGAAAAGTAAGTGCTACTATTTCCCATGATGTAAAAAATGTTCTGGCTATCATCAATGAAGAAGCGGGACTTTTGCACGATTTATCGCTTATGGCGGCACAAGGGATGGAACTTGAGCCGGAACGTCTTGTCAAATTGGCTGAAAAGATACAGAATCAAATTAAACGCGGTGATTCTATAATAAAAAATATGAACAGGTTCGCTCACAGTATAGATGTTCCTGAATGTGAAATAGATTTATATGAAACAGTCTCTCTCGTAACAGCTCTTTTTAAGAGAATGGCTGCAGCAAAGTGTGTTACCGTTACCCTTAAGGAAGGGGAAAAGGTAACAGCAAAATGTGATCCTTTTTCAACTGAAATGCTTATAGCCAGATGTCTTGAAGTGAGCATGGACAGTGCCGGGAAGGACAGTGAAATAACAGTTGAAGTTTTAAAGAAAAATAGCGAAAAGGTAATATCTGTACACGGCCTTGAACAGGATGTGGCAGAAAAAGAATTTCAGGCAATAGAAGTCCTCTCAAAGAACGCGAACGCATCTGTTAAGATGAAGACGCAGGATAAAATACTAGAAATTATTTTTTAAGTGTTGAAAGTACAAACTTAACTCTTAATGCAGTTGGAGAAAGCCATGGCCGAAAAAGTACTATTAGTTGATGATGAAAAAGAATTTGTGGAAGGTCTTGCTGAACGCATGGAGCTTCGCGGCATGAACGTGAGTACATGTACAAACCCCCAAGATGCTCTCGAAATGGTAAATAATGAATCATATGATGCTATCATTTTGGATCTGCAAATGCCCGGGGTTGATGGAATTGAAGTTCTTAAACATATCAAAAAAACTAAACCGGAAATGCAGGTGATTCTTCTCAGCGGCCATGCCACTGTAGAAAAAGGAATCGAAGCTATGAAACTGGGTGCAATGGATTTTGTCGAAAAACCGGCAGATATCAATGTACTTACAGATAAGATCAAAAAAGCTCAGGCTCGCAAAATGATTCTGGTTGAAAAAAAGACTGAAAAAAAAGTGAAGGATATTCTGGAACATAAAGGCTGGTAGTCTTCACTTCTGGTTATTTAAATTGAAAAGTGCGGGGGAAGCTTTCTAAAGAAAGTTTCCCCCGCACTTTTTTGATTTTCTATATATTTTAAAGTGTATTTTTCAAATGTACTTTTTATTGTTTAGCAAGTTCAAGCATCCGCTGCCCGTAAACAGCCTGCCCCAAGGATATACACGCATCATTTGGCGGTAAAAATCTGTGAACAAGGGGATTTAATCCTCTTTTCTGGAGCTCCAGAGGGAGTTCAACTGCGAGAGTCAGGTTTTGCATTACTCCGCCGCTCAATCCTATAGTTTTTATTCCTGTCTGTTTTGATATTTTTTCAGCACAATCCGCCAGCCCTGAAATTAATCCTTTATGAAATTTACGGCTGATTATTCCGGTCGAAACGTTTGCGATATGATCATTAAATGCCTGCCGGAAAAGTTCGCCCGTGCAAATTTCGCTTAAGCTGTCTTCATGCTCACTAGAAGAACTTCCGGGAATTTCTTTGACAGGGCATAAGTACTGACCTTGTTCGTTGTGGTCCTGAATTTTTTCCAGAAGAATTGCAGCTTGTCCTTCATAGGTAATTGTATCGCAAAGGCCGAGCATTGCAGACACGGCGTCGAAGAGTCTTCCGCAACTACTTGTGACCGGACTGTTAATGTCTTTTTCCAGCATTTGATCGAGCATTTTTGCGCCCGCTTTGAAATTTTCCGGTAGGTGAAGACAGTCCACGTCAAGTCCGAGGTCGCGCGTCGCTCCCCGTGCTATTCTCCAAGGTTCACGCACTGCGGCTTCGCCGCCCGGAAGTCTGATATGTGTGAATCTTGCCAGTCTTCGATTACTCAGCTTTTCATTGTCGACGAGCAGACATTCACCGCCCCATATGGTGCGGTCGTCCCCAAGTCCTGTTCCGTCCAGAGCAAAGCCTATAGCCGGACCAGTATGTTTATTTTCAGCTAATACAGAATAAATATGAGCATAATGATGTTGCAAAGATGTGGTCTTAATTCCTTCTGCCTGTCCGATTTCGGAAGCAAGTTCCGTGGTCATGTAATCAGGGTGCAGGTCATGTACTATCAGTTCAGGTTTAACCTGTAATATATTTTGAAGGTGTAGACGTATTTCTTTCCAGAATTGCATAGTTTCAAGGTTCTGCATGTCTCCGATATGTTGACTTGAAAAGGCCTGATCTCCCTTTGTTATACACAATGTGTTTTTCAGTTCCGGTCCTGTTCCCATAACGCAGGATGTGCCATGTGCGAGAAAAACAGGTGAGGGCGTATAGCCTCTGGCTCTGCGCATGAAGACTGTTCTGAAATCTGTTCCGGCAGACGGTGCGTCAACCTTTTCAGCCTGTTCATTGTTGAATTCCGGGACGGATCTAGTTACTGAGTCGTCAACACGGATAAGGATATCCCGGTTGTGAAACAGAAAAAAATCGGCGATTTTCGGTAACCTTTTTAAAGCTTCACGGTTGCCGATGCAGATTGGCGCGGAGCTCATGTTTCCCGAAGTCATGACTAAAGCTGCGGGTGATGCTTTCAGCTTGGAAAAATATTTAATCAACACTTGATGCAGCGGAGTGTACGGAACCATCAGGCCAATGAAATCGGTGTCCGGCGCAATTTCCGGTGCAAGCGAGTAGCTTGAACTTTTGGGAGCAAGAACTATCGGGCGTTGCAATCCTTCTAATAATTCATGATCATTTTCAGATAGATCAGCAAGTTTACCTGCCTCTTTGATGTTTTTGACCATCACTGCCAGCGGTTTGTCAGGTCGATGCTTACGTCTTCTAAGAGTTGCTATTGCAATGGGATTTGATGCATCGCAGACAAGATGGAATCCGCCAAGCCCTTTTACTGCGGCAATTTTACCTTCAGCTAAAAGGTTTGCCAGTCTGGATATGGCCTCCTGTGGACCGGAAATTTCTTTACCTTTGTTATCCGTGAGCCATACTTTGGGGCCGCAATCTTTACATGCATTCGGCTGAGCGTGAAATCTGCGATCAAGCGGGTTTTTGTACTCTTCTTCGCAGCAATCGCAGAGCGGAAAACAAGCCATTGAAGTTACAGGGCGATCATAAGGAATTGAGCGGGTGATTGTATAGCGCGGTCCGCAATTTGTGCAGTTAGTGAATGGGTATTCATATCTGCGGTCAGAAGGATCGTTCATTTCATTGAAACAATCAGGACATGTCGCCACATCCGGACTTATCAGAACGCAATGTCCTTCGCCGGCAGTACTTGAAAGGATGCAGAATTCATTTTCACCCTCAAGCAGCTCAATATCTTTTTTTTGAAGTGATACTATTTTTGCCAGTCTCGGTAGATCGTCTTTCAGAGCTTTGTCAAAATTTGCGTGACTAAGAGTGTTTCCTTGAATTTCTATGAGCACGCCTTCCGGGCTGTTGCGTACGTTGCCGGACAGTTCACACTTAAGAGCTGTTTTATAGATAAAAGGCCTGAAGCCTACACCTTGAACTTGTCCTGTTATCGTGAGTATTCTGCGAGAAAGACTGTCGGTCATATGCGAAATTCTCTTTGAGTATTGAGTGTTATAGATTGGAGATAAAGTGTTAGCTTATTCTGTTGAAAAGGCTTTTAACTCTACCTTTAACAAGGCGGACAACTTCGAATTCCATAGGGCTCAATATTTCAGGAAGCTGAAAATCAGTCGTGTCGAAGTCGTCGGGAGGCTCTATTACATATTTAATATGATCGGGGTCGTAGCCTCGAATTTTTTGATTAGATATTTCTTTCCAGAGCAGTACTTTTTTCGGGCTTAACCCTAGCAACATGTAAATTGCGGTATCAAGAGCATAGGCATTAGGCGATCCTGCAAGTAAGCTCATGGCAAACGGTTTACCGCTTATCGGTCCCGTAACATGCATGGGATAAATGGCGTCCATTAGATTGAAAGCAACCGGCATTTTTGCGGCAACTTCAAGGACCAGCTTTTCCATAAGTCCCTTTGTTTCGCCGAATCTGGTGTGAGCAAGGGCTTTTCTGAATCCGACAACAGTGCCGAAAAGGTTTTTGACAGCTCCGGTAACTAAAAACTGACAGTGAGCTTTAAGTTTAGGGACGTTGATGATCATGTCCGTTTCCAGCGCGTCGCGGGAAATTCCGATCGATTTACCGAATGAAAGTTTAAGCGGAACAGGGCGTCCAAGTGTTATGGGTGTAATTCCCAATTCAGCAAGACCTGACGTCATACCTATGGCTTTGGAAACTTGCGCGGCAGTACCGTAACTGGGAGAGTCTCCTACTGTTACGATGGCTCCACAATCAAGCAGGTAGCGGCATAAGGAAATGGTCACATTTGGATGAGTGCAGGCAAGAGGGTTTCGTGCCGAGACTAAATTCGGTTTAACCAGAACTTTTGTGCCCGGATTTATTTTGAATCCGGTTTCCTCAAGAATCAAATCAATTGCAGCGTCCATGAACGTGGATTCATATTCAAGGAGGCGGAAGTAGGCGACTGGTTCTTTGTTCTGATTCATTACTTTTATTTATTTTCTCTTGTGAAGCCACCTACTCTTTAACCTTAACAGCTTTTGGTGCGGGAGCTTTTGTTGGTGCTTCAGTTTTGGCTTTCGGCTTTGCAGGAGCAGCTTTTACAGCTGATTTATTCTTCTCTGCCGGATTAGTTACTTTTTTGTTCGGCTTTTGTGAAGCCTCGGGTGAAGTTCTTTTCTGAGCGACAGCTTTATTCACCGTTTTTTTAGGCGGTTTACCGTTTGTTGCCGGAGCGGTTTTCTTTGGACTCGCAGCAGCGGTTTTTCTGGCCGGTGCTATTTTCTTCTGTCCCTCAACTTGCTTATCGGCTGTAGGGCGAGGTTTTTTTACAGCATTATTTGAATCAGCTACTTTTTTAGTAGATTTCGTTGGCGCAGATTTGGGTTTTCCTGGTTTGGGAGCACTCTTCGTTTGCGATTCAGCCGCTTTTTTTGGATCAGCAGGTTTTTTTGCGACTTTTTTCTTTAAAGCTGCTTTTTGTTTTGCTGCTGCTCGCTTTTCTCTTCTTTCGGCGCCGCTGATTTTTCTTAGAAATGAATGGTCTGTTATCGTTCTGAAAAAAAGAAGGTTTGCTAAATCCCAAAGGGTGGCAATTAGTAAAAGGCTAAAAGTTCCAAGCGCCAGATAGGTGATTCCGGAAGTTTCGCTTATCGGCGGCGCATTTCTAAGGTTATATGCCGGAACCAATACTTCTGAACGAATCTTTTTTGTAAGATTTTCCTGCGTAGTCATTTTTTGTGATGCAAGCGAAATTGCTAATTTTTTTAAAATGCGATCAACAACAAACATGGACTGTGTTGCCGGCATTGAATATTTTTTTTCGAGTTCAACGCTTTTGTTAAAATAAAGCAATCTGATGTCGCTTATAAAAAATTGCAATGTGTATCCTAGATCTCCTTGAACATTGAGAGTACGCCCTTTCGGGGTAACCATCAGTTTGTTTCGGAGCAATATGCGTGTTGCTGCGCGGGTTATTTTAATATCACTGAAGGTAAGATCTGCTATGATGTTTTTTCCAAGATTTTTTTTGTTGGCAGCAGTCAGTTCCTCAAAAGGAGGACTTATTCCCTTTCGTAGAGAGTTAAAAGTGGCCTCCATGGCATCAAATCCGTTATGCCCATCAACCACAGGAAGATACATGGCCCCAAGAGTCAGTGCGCTCAACAGGAATAAAATAGCCGATAAGATGAGCGTTTTGCCGGAGTATATCATTTGGCTGCTCCTTCTTTTTTAGGCGGTCTTATGGTGCTGAGGATGTCTGCTGTCAATGAGTAAAAAAGCCAGCCGCAGAAAATTACCATTCCGATAATCATGATATATAGAGCGCTTTGATCAAGAGTTGTTGTGAGATTATGAGAGATTGATGCTCCGGATTTTCTGAGTTCTCCCGGTAGAGACAGGAGTCTGTTGATAATCACAGAAATTACCAGAAGGGAAACAAGCCCTTTTATCCTGTATGGCTCAATAGATCTTATTGCTTTTCCGCCTAGATGAATTCCGGTCATGGTTCCGAATATCAGCCCCGTTATGCAATAAATATTTATAAATCCTTTAAGACCGAAAGTTCCAAACGTCAGCACACCGGAAGAGGCTGCTAACCCTAGAAGATCTGTTCCCGCCACCATTGCTGCAACACATCCGAAGCCTCGTGTCAGGATTGTGAAGCTTAAGATTATTCCGCCTGAGCCGGTTAGAGCCATGAAAAAACCACCGAGGGTGGCAAGGATAAGCGCAGGAATTACAGGGATTTTAGAATAAGGCTGTCCGTCAGCCAGGTCTGCAAGTTGTTGTGCTGCATCTTTAGGATCGGCCTCAGCACCTGTCGGAGCAAGCTCCAGTTCCTCGACATCATCCTTAACTGTTCCAGGGAAGTTTACGTATGGAGGGAATTTCATGGTTCTGATTGTACGAGCTATTTCCCAAGGCTCTTCATCTGGAAATGAGATGAAAGCAGACTGGTCTATTTCGTTTTTTTCTGAATCCGGTTCCTTCGGTGATGGCTTCGCCGCAAGAACTCCGTCTTCTGTCGCCACCTGCTTAGTCTCGGTTTCTGCCGAATTCATTTGCACAGCAGCTTCTTTTTCTTTTTCAGCGTTTTGCTTGCGTAGAAGAGCAAGTGCATATTTATGGGAAGCTTCGCGAAAATCAGGAACGATGATGAATGAATATACAATGAGCCAGAGGATTATCATCGATGAAATAAAGACATCATTTCCGGCGGGGTCAGCAAGAAAGACATTTGAAGACAGAGCGAATCCGGCAAGTCCGCCGACAGTTGTTCCTGCGGTGAGAATCAGAGCAAAAGTGTAGTTGATTCGTTTGTGGAATCCCATCCGCACAGCTTCGATTGTACTGAAAAGGAATAATCTGAATATTTCTGAGCCGACTGCATATATACCTGAAATTCCGGCAGTCATAAGGGCTGGAACAACTATAAATCCTCCTCCGGCTCCAATTGACGAACTTAGCATTCCGGCTACGAGACCGATTGCAGCTGAGATCAAAAATCCAGGACCGGACCCGTCCGGCAGTATGTAAGGATTATTTGTGTTTCCAATAATGTCGGGAGCTTTAAGGACTTCTTCGCAAAGCCCGGAAATAGGGATCAGCAAAGCAAGAAGGGTAAAACATAAGATAAGTAGGCGTTTATCGGAAATGTATTTCATAAGATTCCTGCCTGATCTATTTAATAATTTCGTTAACTATAAGAATAAAATAACTTTTTATCAACTGAATATAAATTTGATCTGTATATTGCTAAAAACTTGCACCGAATGTGCTTAAATAGTAGTTGAATTGCTCCGAAGTATTATAAAAAACAGATTTTTTTATATTTTATAAAGTGGAGTTTTTATGAGCAGCAAGATCGTTTCCATGCGCAATGTTTCCATTGAACTTGAACAGGGGCCAGTACTCCAATCAATTGACTGGAATATCAAACGAGGTGAGCATTGGGCCGTGCTTGGACCTAATGGTGCGGGAAAAACAACCCTGTTCAGAGTTCTTGCCGGGGCTGTTTGGCCTGATGATGACAAATCCCGCGAGTACTATTTTGACGGTAAAAAGACTTACAGTCCTATTGATGCTCAAGAACGTATATATATTGTTTCTCCCGAACAGCAGGATGTTTTTCTTAAAATGGGCTGGGATGTCAGCGGAGAAGAAGCTGTTCTCGCGGGAAAAGACAACACTCCCTTTCTTTATAGACTTGCAGACGAGTGGGAGTATGAAGAAGTCAGATCTTTGATGAAAACTCTCGGCATGGAGAGCCTTGCCAAAAGAAGTATTGTTGCAATGTCTCGCGGTGAAGGAAGAAAAATTCTTATTGCCCGCGCACTTATTGCCCGTGCAGAAGTGATTATTCTTGATGAATTTTTAGAAGGTATAGATCAGAAGTCGCGCGCTCAGTTGATTGAAGCCATTGATGCCGCCGCTGCCGCAGGAATAACAATTGTCTGCTCCGCTCACAGAGACGAAGAACTTCCTACGTGTATAAACAGAACTCTTCACTTAGCTGATGGAAAGATTGATCGCTGTGAAGACGGACTGGGCAAAGGGGTTTCCTGTTTTATCGACGGAGCTCAAGAACGTATACCACCAGCCGTTAATCGTATTGAAGCCGGGAAAACACTTTTCAGATTGTGTGATGCCAGTGTGGTTTTTCTCGGGAATACAGTTCTGAAGAACGTGGACTGGGAAATGAACGGCGGACAAAACTGGGCTGTTCTCGGTGATAACGGAGCCGGAAAATCTACTCTTTTACGTCTCCTTTACGGGGATGCAGCCGCCTATGCAGCTGAGAAACAGATGGAACGGCTGCCTGAAAAGGGAGATTCCTTACGTTCTGTTCGCGGGCGGATGGGAATGGTTTCTGCCTCGCTTCAAGCCTCTTTCGGGGAAGCCGTCGGACGACCTATCCGTATATTGGATCTTGTTATTTCCGGTTTTTTTGCTTCAGTGGGACTTTTTGATGAAATAACTGATGAACTTCGTGAAAAAGCTTACGAATGGTTGAAGTTCTTCGGCATCGAAGATTTAGCAGAACGAACTACAGTCCAGCTTTCATACGGACAATTGCGGAAAGCGTTTATCGCGCGTGCTCTGGTTTCAGAACCGGATGTATTGTTACTCGATGAACCTTTGGCCGGAGTTGATGCCGCTTCCCGTAAGGAAATATATAACTTGCTCGAATCCTTAGCTGCGGCAGGAGTGGCGATGGTTTATGTCACCCATCATAAAGAAGAGTTGATTCCGTCTATTTCACATGTTCTCGAAATTACTGACGGGAAGATTTCTTTCAACGGTGAGAAAGAGGAATATTTGCAAAGCAGGTAATTTCGTAAAAATAGAACTTGTTTGTATTTTCAATAAATTAATTCTTTGTACAATTAAAAAGGGAGGAAGCCATAAGTGGTTTCCTCCCTTTCTTTTTAGACATTTTTCTAATGCTATTTTTTTATCCATCCCCGTCCGGACATACAGCTCTCGTATGCTCTGTTTTCCCGAGTGTACTCTTTCTGTTCCTGTTCATACGTTTTAAGGAATCTAAGTTGGTTTCCGGGGGCAGATCCTGTTGCTTTTTTAGCTCTGTCTGTACATTCTTTACGGTCTTTCGCAAATCTTTCACCCTGATTAACAGAAGGATCTAAACCGGGGTTTTGATATGAAGTACAGCCTGCGAAAAGAAGTAGAAATATTAATATAAGTGGGCGCATGTCAGTTCCTTATCAGGCTGTTACAAAAAAGCCTTTGTTTTTTAAATTTTCTTTATTGTAGGGGAAAGGTTTTCCGTCAAGTCCGAGCATTGAGCCTCCGGCTGATTCTACAATGGCCTGTCCTGCGGCGGTATCCCATTCCATAGTGGGGTTGAATCTGGGATAAATATGTGCCTTTCCTTCAGCAACAAGGCAAAATTTAATTGCGCTTCCTGCGGGAGTCATTTTTTCAACTTTTATTGTGCTGAGATATGTTTCCAGATCAGGAGAAGGGTGCGACCTGCTGCCTACAACAATCAAGCCTTCATTTTCATTAGCAGGTTTGGTTGTAATTCGTTCTGGATCTTTATCGGTTCTGCTTACATAAGCACCGGTTTCTATACTGCCGGTATACAATGTGTCGCTGGTAGGTGCGTAAATAACGCCGAGAACGGGGCGGTTGTTACGCATTAACGCTATGCAGACGCAAAATTCACCGTTATCTTTGATGAATTCTTTTGTTCCGTCCAGCGGATCGACCAGAAAGAATTCTTTCCATGTCTGCCTTATAGAGAAAGGAATGTCGGTTCCTTCTTCAGATAGAACGGGTATCTCAGGGTAAAGATTTGCAAGGGCAGCCATAATAACTTCGTTAGAGGCTAAGTCCGCTTGAGTGACGGGCGAGTCATCTTTTTTACTGGTGACTTTGAATCCCTTTTTTTTTACTTTCATTATAGCATCTCCCGCATCACGGGCGATTTGCGAGATATTAATTATCATGTTTTTCATATTAAAAAACAATATCAGCCTTTTTTAAGCATGTCATCTGCTCTTGCTGTGAATCCGCTGTAAGTTTTGACATAAATTTCATAGCGGATTAACTATAAACGATGAAAATTAATGTAACCTGCTTTGGTCACCTTGCCGTATTTCATGTCAGCGGACAGTCTCTTGAAATTGAAAAGGGTACTGTTGCTGATGAATTACCCGATATTTTAGGCTTTTCTAAGAAAGATGCGGCCATGTTTTTTGTCGGTGAGCAGCGGGTTGATCCTGACTATGTGATTACTAACGGAGATATTATTAAGATATTTCCTCCGATAACAGGCGGGTGAGACATGAGTTTAGAAAAAGATATTTCTGAAAAATTTGAAGGTAAATATACTGAAAAAATCTTTTCACCGGAGCATAGTGTAAAGATAGCTCCTCTTGCTGTTTCTAAATCCATATCAATAGAATTAGGGCTTGATCAGAATTATGTTGAGCGTGTTGCTTTTAAACAGGGAGCTGTTCCGGAAAGGTACGCCCGTAATCTGACAACTTTCAGTCAAAAGGAACAGGAAAAGCTTTTTACTTCAAAGGTCGCGGTGGTCGGTCTCGGAGGACTTGGTGGTCATTTACTTGAATCTTTAGCGCGGGCCGGAGTGGGGCATATTGTTGCATGTGACGGTGATGTTTTTGAAGCATCAAATCTGAACAGGCAACTTTTAGCTACCGAGAATACTTTGGGACAGTCAAAAGCTGATGCTGCTTATGAATTGATAAGAAAAGTTAATCCGGCAGTGTTTTTAGATGTTAAGTCTGAATACCTAGAAGCTGAGCAGTTTGAAGGTTTCATCAAAGGCGCGGATGTAGTTGTTGATTGTCTGGGGGGATTGAAACATCGGGGTCAACTTAAAGATGCTGCTGCAAAGCTTGGAATTCCTCTTGTTACCGCAAGTGTTGCCGGTTGGGCCGGAATTGTTTCAACAGTTTATCCGGGTGATCCCTCTCCGTCAGATTTTTTTGGCAACAATAATGGTCTTGAGGAATTGCTTGGAACTCCTGTGTCTGCAATATCAACTGCGGTAGGCGTTCAGAGTGCTGAAGTTCTTAAAATTCTCAGTGGTAAAGGGGCTGGTCTAACCGGTAAAGCTTTTATGTTTGATCTTGCCGGGTTATATTTTGATGTTGTAACCCTTTAGTTTTGGTAATGTTTCAAATTTAAGTTCCTTTTTATCTTCTTTTCTAGATACCTCCTGATCCTATTTAGATTCTGAATATACTCTTCGTAAATCAATGTTTATTGTCATTCTTTTAGTCTTTTATACTATTTCTTTATTTGGATAGTAATGTCATTAAATCTGAAATCTTAAAATTTAAAAATTAAGTATTTTAAAGCTTTTAATGTTAATTATTTGATTTGTAATGTTATTATTTATGTATATTGCCTAGATTTGTACTTTTTAGATTTTAAATTGTCTTTATTCATGTTTATTGGTGAACTGAATTATATTAATTTTAAATGTAACTGTAAGTAAAATATGAGTTTTACATTAGTGTTTGTATGTAACTTTTTTCTCGTAAATTTTTTAATAATATAAAAATGGTTCAGCATCCGCAAATAGCTGAATCTATTGAAAATTATGCAGAAAAAGGTAGACATAATAGCATTGTAAATATAGATCATTCTCCAAGTTAGGCACAATACTGCATAAATATATATGGAGATAGAATATGAATAAAGATTTTGACGATGTTGTTACGGAGTTAAATTATATAGCGGCAGCTCTTGATTTTCTTGGAGAAGCCATGGAGTGCTATGAATCGGAAGGCAAAAAGCTAAATAAAGGGGGGGTCTCCTATATAGCCAAGGTCATCGGTGAGCGATCTTCCAGAGTGGCTGATTTATGTTGGAACATTAAATTAAGTTATAAGAATTTGCCTATAGCTGACAGTGTTGAATCCTGATATATTTGTTTATTATACTGTAGAATTATTAGATTCTGTGGTAAATCCTAAGGCAGTTAGAGACTCTTTTTACTTTTTAGATGTCATAATTGTTTCGGAGGTAAGCGGGTGAGCGTTAAAGTTCAAAAGAATAAGCGAGAGGATGAATCTCCGATTATATTGGTTGTGGATGATTCCATTACTATGAGAAATTTTCTTACGAGAGTTCTTGAAGATGATTATCAGGTAGTGACCGCTGCTGACGGGCTTGAGTGTGTTGATAAATATGTTGAGATTCGTCCAAGTGTAATTCTGCTTGATTTACTTATGCCCAAAATGGATGGATTTGATGTAATTGAAAAGATACGTAATTTTCTCGGTGATCCTGAAGTAATTATAATTGTACTGACCGGGCAGGATGAGCAGGACATCAAGGCGAAAGCTCTTAATGCCGGTGCAAATGATTATTTGACCAAGCCTTTCCATGTTGTCGAGTTAAAGGCACGGGTCGGCGTAGCCATCAGGCAGGTCATGCTTACACGTCAATTGCAGTCTGCTAATTCCGAGCTGCAAAAAGCCTATGATCTCATTGATGATGAAGTTCGTTTGGTAGCGAGACTTCAGGATAAGCTTTTGCCGACCAATGTACCTTTTATTAAGGGTTTAGAGATTGAAAGTCTGTATAGGCCGTCAGGGCGAGCCAGTGGTGATTATTTTGACGTGTTTGACCTTGAAGACGGTGTAATCAGAGTTATTATGGCTGATGTTTCAGGGCACGGTCCTCAGGCTGCCTTTATTATGGCAATTGTCAGAACTTTGTTTAAAGCTGACGGCTCCGAGACTCGCGATCTGGCTCACAGTTTGTTTCAGATTAATACTCATCTGGTGGACTTGATTGGTAGAGACAGTTATTTTGTTACCCTTTTTGCTGCGGATATTGATTTCAATGCCGGAGTCATGAAATTTCTCAGTGCCGGGCATTGCCCTGCACTTATTATGCAGGATGGCATCATGGGGGAACCTTTGAAGGCCCATGTTCCTCCTTTAGGTTTTTTCCCGGTGGACTGCACTCTTGATGAGCGCCGATTTACCTCTTCATTGGATTTGTTTCTTTTCACGGATGGATGTTATGAATGGCGAATGGGGAATAAATTTTTCAGTCTTGAGCCGTTTATGGATATTGCCGGCAAGTTGATGCACACAGACAGCCTTAATCTTGATGCAATTGAAGACCTCTTGGAAAAAGAAACAGGAGTTCGCCCGGTCTTTGACGATGATGTTACGGCTCTTTCTATACGTTGGAAAAAGGGTGCTAGAGATTAAGTGACTAATTCTTTTTTGATCTAAGAACCCTGAGTATGTCTGTTTTATGAAATAATAAGATCAGGATAAAGGCTATTCCCAAAAGGATAACGGTTGCAGGGATTGTCCATCCGGGGGAAGTCTTTTCCAGCGTGAGCCATTTATGAATAATTCTTTCCATTTTTATTTTAGGGATTGAATTCATTCCTGCGACAATAGGTTTAAGCTTATCTATATGTTTTTTGCTTACAGCCGGGCGTATTGGTTTTGTGAATAGTTTATAATAGCTGAAATTATTTTCTGCTCCCAGTTTGTTAAGGTGATGCATGGCGACTGGAAAATCTGCTATAAATGTTTGAACCCTGTCTTGGGTTGCTGCTTCTATCAGCTTGTTGCATGAGTCATAAATGACGAGTGATACGTATGGGAAATTATCCTCCATAAATTTCTTTGAAAAATCTTCCTTTATTACCCCGCAGTTCAAGTTATCAAGATTGTCGATTTTGAAGTCGGTAAGTTTTTTTGAGACGAATAATCCTCCGCTAAAATTAAAGAATTTATCGCTGTAGTGCAGCTTATCAGCCCGTTCTTTTGTGTAGAAGAGCCCTCCATGTACATCAGTATCTCCATTTGCCACTGAAGTAAGAGCTTGATCCCAATTGCTAAGTTTAAAAACAACATCAATTCCAGTTTCTTCAGACCATAACTGCCATATATCTATAATGATTCCTTGAGGATTTCCGTTGTCGTCGAGAAAAGAAAGTGGAGGCATTGAAGCAGAATGGGATATTGTAAGCTGGGCTGCTGAGGCGAGCAGAGTGTTTTGCGTTATAAAAAATAGTGTAGCAATTATGAGAAATGTTATTTTAGAATGAATAATCACAGCTCTCAGCCCCTGTTTAAGGTAGAATAGTCGTTAATAGCGAAGAATAAAAAAAAGACATCCCAATGTCGTCTTATCTAAAAGTTGTGATCGGTCAGATTTCCGTGCAAAGCTATTATTTTTTTTATATACATAAGGTTCGGGAGTAAACAAGCGTTTCATTCGAAAATATATAATATATTATAATTGTGTAGTAGGACTGTAGTGTCTTTTTTGAGATTTAGGCGGAAAGGGAAAAATTAAGCGTGGCAGAGTGAGAATCGTAAGTGAAGAGTTCTGTTATATTTATTTAGCCTGACCGGCAGCATTCAAAGTAAGAAGAGCATTAAAGCTTTCTTCAAGAGTCTGTTTCTCGCTAACCAACTGCTGTAAAAACAGGTTTATAGCCGGAACCATTTTAATGGCTGTATCAATTTCTGGATTTGCTCCGGTTTGATAGGCTCCGATATTAACCATGTCTTCAACTTTGTTGAAGGTCGCAAGTTGTCTGAGAACTTGCCTTCCGGCAGTAATCACATCATTTTGAGTAATATCGCCTCTTACTCGACTTACACTCTTTAATACATCGATGCATGGATAGTGGCCCTGATCAGCCAGTTCACGGGTGAGAACTATATGTCCGTCAAGAATTGAGCGGGTTGCATCTGCGATAGGTTCGGTGAAATCATCTCCGTCGACAAGAACAGTATAAATACCTGTTATGGAGCCAAGCCGACTCTTACCTGCTCTTTCAAGAAGTTTTGGGAGCTGTGCAAAAACTGAAGGAGTGTATCCTCCGCGGGTAGGCGGTTCGCCTGCGGCAAGTCCCACTTCACGTCCAGCCATTGCGAAACGTGTTACAGAGTCCATCATCAGGATGACATCATTTTGTTTATCCCGGAAATATTCAGCTATGGCGGTGGCAGTGTAAGCCGCTCTCATGCGTAGCAGAGGACTTTTGTCAGATGTAGCAATAACAAGGACTGAGCGGGCCATGCCCTCAGGGCCTAAATCTCGTTCCATAAATTCCACAACTTCTCGACCACGTTCGCCGACAAGAGCTATGACATTGATGTCTGCCACAGTGTATCTTGCGATCATGCCGAGCAGTGTCGATTTTCCGACACCTGAACCTGCCATGATACCGACTCGTTGACCTTTCCCGAGTGTCAGCAAGCTGTTTATAGCTTTGACACCGACATCAAGAGGTTCATTGATGCGCGGTCTTTCAAGGGGGTTAGGTGGATCACGGTGAAGAGGATTAAAGCTTTCAGGGATAATAGGTCCTTTTCCGTCAATAGGCTGTCCGAATGCGTCAACGGCTCTTCCCAGCAGATTCATCCCGACAGGAATATGAGGCGGAGCACTTGCGCTTTTGATGAGACATCCCGGGCCGATTCCATGAAGTTCTCCGTAGGGCATGAACAAACAAGCTCCGTCACGAAACCCTACAACTTCAGCAGGAATAGGTTCTACAGAATCTTCTCCAGGCATGAGGTGGCACACAGAACCAAGAGGAGCCTTGATTCCTTTACCTTCTGCAATCAGGCCGACAATTTTGGTTATTTTGCCGTAAGTGCGGCAAGGGTCAATGGATGAGAGCAGCTCGGTGCAACCTTTCATGTCAGCCATTGTTCTCTCCGGCTGTTGCGGCAAGTTGTTCCAGTATTTCCTGTACGCCATCCCAGCGGGAAGTGATCGTGTTATCGATCATGGCATCTTCGGCTTCAAGGACAACTCCACCGTTATCAATTGCAGGGTCTGCTTTGATCCGCCACTTAGCAAGGCCTGGGTAATCAGCCTGAGCCTGCTCCAGAAGCTGAGCTATAAGTTGCTGATCCGAAGGTGAAACTTTTACCGTGAGCATGGTTTGCGAATCAATATGAGATAGAGCTTCATCCAGAAGCGAGGCGAGAATTTCCTGCCTGCGTTCTTCCATTTCCACTCCCAGTGTCTTTTCTATAACCATCATAACCAGAGAGATTACGTCAGCGGATTGAGTTGCAATTACAGCCTGTGACTGTTCTTGAATTGCGGCCAAAGTCTGCCCTAGTTTCTGGCTGAAACCGATCATGTGTTTTTCAGCTTCCGTTGCAGCCTGAGTTTTTCCTTCGGCATATCCTTCAATCTTGGCATCGGCTTTAAGTTGTTCAGCTTCAGCCATGGCTCTAGTTATGAGACCTTTAGCCATGTCCTGAGCTTTTGCTTTAACCCTTTCAAAATATTCCAGATCGGTGTCTTTATCCCACGTAGGCTTCTTTTTACCTTCCATATCCTGAATAGTCATTTCCTGGGCATTGTTATTTGAATCAAGGCCCATGATGACTCTACCAGTGTAGAATTTATTTTCAGCTTCGGTGTTAGACAAAGACATCTCCGGATCCTCTGCTTATCATTATGCGTCCTTCGTCTTCTAAACGACGGATGCTTTTGACGATATTCTGTTGCGCTGATTCTACATCTGAGAGCTTTACCGGACCCATGATTTCGAGATCTTCACGGATCATGTTGGAAGCACGTTCAGACATATTCTTGAAGATAAGTTCCTGAAGATCATCAGAAGCACCTTTGAGTGCTGTGGTGAGTTCTTCGTTGGAAACTTCCTTGAGAAGTTCGCGGATTGCTCTGTCGTCGAGTCCCTTGATGTCTTCGAAAACGAACATAAGGTTTCGAATTTCTTCTGCCATCTGTGTGGATTCTTCTTCGATTTCCGAAAGAACTTCTTCTTCTGTTGCACGGTCTACGGCGTTGAGAATTTCTGCTACAGCAGGGATTCCTCCCACCTTCTTACCTTCTTTACCACCCATGGCTATGAGCTGACTTTGAAGAACTCTGTCAACTTCCATGAGCATTTCTTCTGCAACGGCTTCAAGTTTAGCAAGTCTCATGAGGACTTCGGCTCTGACACCTCCCGGCAGACTGGAAACTAAATCCGCTGCTTTTTCGGGGTGCAGATGTCCAATAATTAGAGCCAGTGTCTGAGGATGTTCATTCCTGAGAATCTGAGCAAGAATTTTCGGACTTACATTTTGTAATTCCTGGAATGGAGCCGGACCGCTTTCGAGGTCGAGCTTATCCAGAATGTATTTAGCGGTTTCTTCATCAAGAGATTTGCTGAGAAGTCTTCTGACCTGATCAGCTCCACCCATAAGAAGTTCTGCGCCGTAAGCCAGAGTTTCATTGAACTCTTTGAGTACTTCAAGGACTTGTTCCTTGGGGACTGAATCCATATCAAGCATAGCTCTTGAAACTTCGGCTATTTCTATGCGGTTCATGCGCTTGAATGACTCAGCCGTAAACTTATCCCCGAGGGCAAGAAGTACTATGGCTGTTTTTTGATTCCCAGTGAATGGGGTCGACAATTTATGCTGCCTCCTGCTTCAACCAGGTCTTCAGAACCTGCACCGCCTGATCCATATTCTTTTCTGAAAGTTGCAGAGCCTGAGCCTTGGCGTTCTCCAGCTTACGTGCCGTATCTAGAGCCTCTTCGTCAAGGTCACTTTCATCAAGAGACAGTCTTTCTACACCTTCAGGAAGTCCGGCCATCTCATCAATGTCTTCTTCAGCGATGCGCGGTTTGATGAGAGCCATCACTACCGGGCGTACTACAAGGATCAGGAAGAGGAAGATGAGAAGCCCGTTAAGGAAAGGCTTTCCGAGTCTTTGAGCGTATTCAAGCATGGTGCGCATGAGTCCTTCGTCGCCGAAAGCATCCTGCATACCGAAGGTCATATTCGACACTTCAAGAGCATCTCCGCGGGTGGAATCGTAACCAACCGCCGAGCGAACTAATTCTCTGATGCGTTCCATTTCTTCTTCGGAACGCGGGATATATGTCATTTCACCTGTCTCGGCATTTTTCTCGTATGTGCCGTCGACTACGACTGCAACACTCAATCTTTTGAGTTCACCGACTGGGACAATTATCTGCTGTTCTTCTTTATTTATTTCATAGTTGGTTGTTTTGGTCTCACGGTTTGATTCCTGAGTTGTGGCTGTTCCAGTGAAACCGTCACCTCTGAAATTTGCTTCCGGGACTCCGCCGTCAACGTTGGCAGTCCCCTTAGTGGTTTCTCCGCTTGACTGTTCACTGCGGGCAACCTGACTGTCAGGGTCAAATGCTTCTGTCTTGATAGTACGCTGTCTGAAATCGAGTTCTGCGTTAACTTTGGCGATAACTTTTTCTGTACCGACTATCGGCATAAGCAACCGCTGAATGCGTTGTTCGATTTTACTTTCCATTTCAGCTTTATACTGAAGCTGGCTGGAACTGACATTTAAGCCCAGTCCGCCGTCTTCTTCAGGCTGATACAGAACCTGCCCACGCATATCCGTAATAGTGACATGTTGGCCCTTGAGCCCTTCAACAGACATAACAACCAGATTAAGGACACCCTTGACCTGCTTTTCAGAAAGTTTTTCGCCATCTTTGAGCTTCAAGACAACTGAAGCTGAAGGTTCGGCTTGTTCTTCAATAAATAGAGATTTAGCGGGAAGCACCAGATGAACTCTGGCTCTTTCTACCTGAGGAAATTCGCTGATTGTTCTTGCAAGTTCACCTTGAAGAGCGCGCTGATAGTTGATGCGCTGGATGAAGTCAGTTTGACCGATCTGCACTTCATCGAAAATTTCATAACCGATTCCCTGTCCGTGCATGGCTCCTTCACCTGCAATCTTGAGGCGCAGGTCATACACTCTGTCTGCAGGAACCAGAATTGTGGCACCGTTGTCCTCAATTTTGTAAGGTTCTTTAGTAGACTGCAAAATGCCTACAACGCGGGAAGCGTCTTCAGTATACAGTTTGGTGTAGAGGACTTTATAGTCGGTCTGGTTGAGCCAGAAGACCATAAGAAGGAAAGCAATTACAACAGAGGCAGCCAATCCTCCGATAAGAATCCGTTGGGATACTGTACGGTCGGACCAAAAATTTGTAAATTTAGCTAAGTACTCATTGAGGAAGTTGGGCATAATCAAACTCCTGACGATTTTTCTGAGAGAAAAGCAATAAGTGGTCCGACTTTATTAATCGTATATATTATAGTATGTTATGAATTGCTTTTAGGCATATGCAGGAGGCCCTGCCAAAATAATGTCTAGAAAGGCATTTTGAGGACTTCCTGGTAAGCAGTCATCACTTTGCTGCGGACAGTGCTGGTCATACTCATAGCCAATCCGGCTTTCTGGAGTGATATCATCAGTTCGTGAACATTCTGATTTTTTCCTGAAGCAAAATCTTCGATCATAGATTTCTTTTGAGTCTGCAGGTCATTAACAGAAGTCAAAGAGGTCTTTAGCGTTTCGGTGAAGGAGTTTTCTTCAGGTTTGCCAAGCTTCATGACCGAGTCGAACTTTTTATCAAATTTGTTCTGGGTCTGAAGTGCGTTAGAGTAAGCTTGCATTGCTACGTTTTTAATGGACATTTTCTCTCTCCTTGATTTCCGAAATTCTATCTGCTGCGTTCTGTCTTTGACGGTTGTTAAGGGTTATCAGCCCTGACCAATTCTAAGAGCGCGGTTGAACATTCTTTTGGCAGAGTCTATGGATTGTGCGTTAGCTTCGTACGATCTGCTGACTGTGATCATGTTAACCATTTCTTCCACCACATTGATGTCCGGATATCTGACTATACCCTTGGCATCGGCATCCGGGTGGTTCGGTTCGAACACTTCTTTAAACGGGCGGGTATCGGAGACGATACCTCTGACTGTTACGCCGCGCAGTTGCTGATTCATTTCACTGTTCATTGCTGTGTCAAAAGGAGAGAGCAGGGGAGTGGATTCCATGGCAACACTTTTCCGGCGGTAAGGTCCGCCATCTGCGGTGCGCGTAGTTCTGGAGTTCGCCATATTCATCGATACGACGTTAAGGTACTCTCTTTGCGCCTTGAGCCCGGAGGCTCCCAGTTCAAGTGCTGTCATGAAGTTCATTATCTAGCTCCGTCCTGAATGATTTTTTGCATTCCACGAAAATTTTTACTGACTATCTGAGTTAACGCATTATAGGCCAAAGTATTTTTGGCCATGGTTACCATTTCTTTATCAATGTCTACTGGATTTTCACCGTGGATAACTCTTGGTTCAAAATTTGAAAGAGTTCTGCCGTTGAATTTGTTAGCTTCAAAAGTGGCCGGTACATGCATTTTACTTGTTTTGGTTAATTTGCCTCTGGCATCTTTACCGATAGCTTTTTGGAGGCTGTCTTCAAATTCCAGTGTCTTTGCTTTGTAACCAGGGGTGTTAACATTTGCGAGGTTGGATGCGACAAGATTTTGACGCTGAAGCCTTAAGTCCAAAACCTTACCTGTCAAAGCTATGTGACCTTCGAAAAGTCCTTTCATTTCTGAATCCTCCTGCAAAAATTTCCTGTTCTTCCATGGCGTGAAAGCCACTTGAAGTCGTAAGTGATTATTGATTAGCAAGACTTGTTCCAAGTTTGTAACTCGCTGTTGTTTAAGTTTATTTTTCAGGAGGAGGTGATGTCGCTTTGGATGAGTGTCGTAAAGCGGGCGGTCTTTAAAAATCTATATATAATGAAGGGAATGGTAATTTTTGTCTTGGCATAGCAGTTGCATAGTTTCTGGCAGGCCAATAATGGTCGAAAAAAATGCCGCCTATTTACTAAGGTGGTAAATATTTTCGGAGGGGATTATGAGTCATTTAGATTATGAAATTAACAAGGAACTCGGTGAGTGTTATCTGTTCATGGGCGAACTGGATAAAGCTGAAGATTACTACAAGAAGGCTGCCGGATCTAACGGTGTGCATCCCGACCCTTATATCGGGCTTGCTACTATCGCGATTCAACGTGGTGAGTATGATTCTGCCATGGCTCTTTATAAGAAGGCACATTCTGTAGAAGTTACTGATAAGAGCTTCGCAGGAATGGGACTCATTCTGATGGAAACCGCCAAAAAGAATGAAGCCTTTGAAAGTTTTTCCGATGCCTTGAAGATTAATCCGAGCAACATGGTTGCACTTTTCGGTATAATCAGAATCGGACACGAAGCTGAAATGGTTGATCAGGCAGTTCCATTTTTGGAAAATTTCCTAGCCATTGAACCTGAAAAGCACGAAGTTCGTTACTCTTTAGCCGGTTGTTTCATTTGTATGGACAAGAAAGCTGAAGCTGTAGAACAACTCGAAATGATCCTTGAAATGGATCCCGCAAATGCTGCGGCAAAGGAACTGCTCGAGCAGATTTAAGCTCCGCGGAACCTTTATATAAAGTCGACTCCCCTCCAGGTTGGTCCCGTCCTTTAATTAATGTTAATTAAAGGACGGGGGCCGATACTGGCAAAATGTAAGAGTGGGAGCTTGCCTTTGGCGGATAATTCCGGCACAACTCCACAAAAACAATAGTGGGAGAAGTGTTATGGATATGTTGCCTATAAAGCGTGGTGTTCTCAGTGTTACTGATAAATCCGGACTCGCTGCATTTGCGTCTGAATTGGCTGGTTTCGGTGTAGAACTTATAAGCACCGGTGGAACCAGAAAAGCTCTTAAAGATGCAGGTCTTACTGTTAAGTCAGTAAGCGAAGTTACCGGTTTCCCTGAAATAATGGGTGGCCGTGTCAAAACTTTGCACCCTAATGTGCATGGTGGAGTGCTCGCGGATAAGGATAACCCTGAACACATGTCGACTCTTGATAAACATGGAATCAAGACGATCGATATGGTTTGTGTAAACTTGTATAATTTTGCCAAGGCTGTCAGCGAAGGGCAGGATCTCAGGAGCGCTGTTGAGCAGATCGACATCGGTGGTCCTACTATGCTTCGTGCTGCCGCAAAGAATTTTCATTCCGTTCTGGTTGTCCCCAGTCCCGTACATTATCCCCGTATTCTGAAAGAAATGAAGAATAATGACGGCAAGATCTCTCTAGCACTTAGAAAAGAACTTGCCGCAGAAACTTTTGCGCTTGTTTCAGAGTACGATTCCATGATAGCCAAGTATTTGGCAGAACACGACGCGTAAATATTTAAGCGGGGCGACAGATTTCTGACGTTCCGCTTTCACTGTTCAAATATCCTGCGGGATAAAGGAAGATGCAGCCATCGCTCTGAAAGTAAAAGGAAATACGCAAGGGCTTAAGCCCAGCGAAATCAAACGGATCAACCGTCTTGCGGAGCGCAGTTATAGCGATCCGTGCGGATATTCTAATGAACAGGCCCGTGAGCTTTCAATTCTCAGTAATGAGATAGGAAGGCAGATCGGTTTGCTTGTAAATCGACAGGGCCGTCCTGAGATGATTCTTGTCGGCGATCCCACATCGATTTATATTCCTGAATTGCCCAGAGCCCGACAGTCTGAAGGACGGTTGCGAGGACTCAGGCTGCTGCATACTCATATTTCAGGGGAAAATCTTTCAGAAGAAGATCTTATGGATATGGTTTTCCTGCGGCTGGACAATGTGACCGTCATTGTTTCCGATTCTCATGGTGATCCTGAATTTGTTCAATATGGCTACCTTCTCCCTCCGGGGTCAGGAGAAAAAACATATGAGCAATTACCTCCGGTTCGCTGGGACACTTCGGACATGGATCTGCCGGCACAGGTTAAAGCTCTTGAAGAAGAATTCAGCCGCGCTGATAAAACCCGGGATATGGCTGATAAGCGTGAACGGGCGATTGTGGTCAGCGTATCTCAGGATTCTAAGACGATTCAGGATCGTTCTCTCGATGAGTTGGTGGATCTTGCTGATACAGCAGGTCTCAAAGTCGAAGGGCGGATGATTCAGCGGATTCGTCAGATTAACCCCAAATTTATTATGGGTAAGGGAAAGCTTGCAGAGCTTGAAATTCTGGCATTGCAGGCGGATGCAGAAGTTGTTCTGTTTGATCAGGAAATTTCTGCTGCGCAGATGCGAAACCTTGCTACCATCACCGAACGTAAAGTTCTGGACCGCACACAGTTGATTCTTGATATTTTTGCTCAGCACGCCACAACAAAAGCCGGCAGGCTGCAAGTTGAAATGGCGCAGCTCAAGTATATGATGCCCCGTCTTGTCGGAAAGAATGATGCCATGTCTCGTTTGATGGGTGGTATCGGTGGTCGAGGTCCGGGTGAAACCAAGCTTGAAATTGACCGCAGGCGAGTTAAAGAAAAACTTACCAAGCTTGGCAATGAACTGAAAAAAGTCAGCAGACAGAGAGGATTTACGCGTGACCGCCGCGCTCGGGCCGGTGTTCCGGTTGTTTCTCTTGTCGGTTATACAAATGCCGGAAAATCCACCTTGCTCAATACTTTGACAAACAGTGTGGTACTTGCTGAAGATAAACTTTTCGCAACTCTTGATCCGACCAGCAGACGCATTCGCTTTCCTAATGATCAGGAACTTATCCTTACTGATACTGTCGGTTTTATTCGTCAGTTACCTAAGGAATTGAAGGAAGCTTTCAGGGCTACTCTTGAAGAACTTGAGGCCGCAGATATTATGGTACATGTTGCTGATGTATCTCATCCTGAAGTGGAAGAGCAGATCGAAGCGGTTGAAAAGATTATTGAAGAAATGGAAATGAATGAAGTTCCCATAATTCTTGTTTTAAATAAGTGGGATAGGATAAGTGAAGATCAACGTGAAATGATGCAGAATTATTTTCCTCAAGGAATTCCTGCAAGCGCGCGGGACCGTAAGTCCTTAAGGCCTTTGGTTGAACTTATTCTTGAGAAGCTTGGAAAACTGTCAAAAAGAGTTAGATAGATTTTTTACTGACAGTTTACTGATATTTTATTTATAGTTGGTAAAGGCCCATCACGGAATTTCCGTGGTGGGCCTTTTAATTTTTATATGATATAATTATAGATATCGTTGAGATGTTTTTTGAACGGGAGTGCTAAATCTCTGTTGCAAGTGGTATATGAATTTTGCTAAAGCTATCTGGTTCCTGATGGAACATAAAAAAATATCGAGGGCCGTACAGGCTGTGTGATGGAGGAAGCTGTGGCTAAAGAAGAAGCCATTGAGGTTGAAGGTCTAGTGCAGGAAGCTTTGCCTAACGCCATGTTCCGTGTTGAACTTGAGAACGGGCATATGATTCTTGGGCATATTTCGGGTAAATTGCGTAAATATTATATTCGCATTCTTCCGGGAGACAGGGTCAAAGTTGAACTTTCCCCTTATGATTTAACTCGCGGACGTATAACTTTCCGAATACGATAAGTTTTTGATTATTATTTTGATCATTTTTCTAAATCCTGAGTACAGGGAGTAATATGAGCTCGAAAGGCGTTGTCAGCTGGTTTAACGAGCAAAAAGGGTTCGGTTTCATTACAGATGAAACCGGTCAGGATATATACGTACATTACTCCGAAGTTATTCGTGATGGATTCAAAACTCTTGAGGTTGGCGAAAAAGTTATTTTTGAGCTGGTTGATGAGAGTCGTGCCCCGAAAGCTGTGTCTGTAAGGGTTATAAATTATTAGATTAAAATGTGGAAGGCCCGTCTGTTGTTACAACAGACGGGCCTTGTCTTTTTATAAAATATGAGCAGGTTATCTTTGGCCTGCTTCATTTTTTGTTGGTTCCAGAACCGCGTCGATATTTATTTGGCGCGATGATAGTTTTCCTTCTATGATCTCATGTCTTGTCATCTGCCAATCCACATGATCGATAAAATCAACTTTTGCCCATGCTGTTTTGGGAAGTCTTTTGACCAGTTCCTCTAAAAAATCATCAATATCGATATAATGTCCTTCATAGTCGACATTTAACAGCTCATCTTTATATACAATTTTATTAAATGGAATCTCATCTTTCATTTCATCAAAATCTTTTTGTGAAAGTCCGTGGACATCTCCGTAGACTCTAACATCATCCATCATATAAACTCCCGAATTTTTGTTGCTAAGATTGAAATTGTGATTGTAAAAATTGTCATCTGGTCAGATTGGAATATTACGTGAGTTTTATTTAAGGTCTGGCTCCCTCAATGAGCTTGATAGCCTTGGCCGGGAGCAGGTGTAGATCTGGTTTTGATACCTGCTCGTTGGCTCCTACTGATTCGCCTTTGTGCTTAAGTTCCTTGGTAATGATCGAGGAATATAAAATAACGGGAGTATCTTTAAAATCTTCATCTTTTCTAATCCATTTAGTAAGGCTGAAGCCGTCCATCCGGGGCATTTCAATGTCTGAGATTACAATCTCGACGTAATCTTTTACAGGGCGTTTTTCCTGCTGGGCCATTTCTTTAATTTTTATCAGAGTATTCAGGGCTTCTTCACCGTTCTGTACGATTGTATGTCTGAAATTCGCGGAAGTAAGAATTTTTTCCAACATTGCCCGGATAGTCGGTGAATCATCACAAACCAGCGCCGTATAAGCTTCAGAAGCTACTGCAGATGGTTCCGACAGGTTGCCTCCGAGAGTTGGATCAAGGTCTGCTAAAATGCTTTCCAGATCTAAGAGTTGGATGAATCTGTCTTCGCGTTCTACTATTCCGATAATGCAACTATCCTTAAAACTGCTCATAAATTTGTCAGGAGAAAGCACTTGCTGCCAGCCGACCCTGTGAATTTCAGTAACTCCGCTTACCTGAAAACCGGAAACAGTCTGGCTGAATTCCGTTACGATAACAATGTCATATTTTTGGTTATTTCTTTCAAGTCCCAGCCAGACGGCAAGATCAAGTACCGGTAATATATGATTTCTCAGTGGAATGGTTCCCATGAAACAGGGGTGTTCGGCTGATTCCGGGTGCTCAAGATTAGGGCTTTCAATGACCTGCATGACCTTGGCAACGTTAACTCCGAAATGACATCTTTCTGCCGGACCTGCATCAGATGCTGGTATATCAATATAGAACTCTAAGATCTCGAGTTCATTCGTTCCGGTTTCCAGTAAAATATCAGTTTTTGCCATTACAAAGGCTCCAGCTTTTTAAGTTGTGATCTGAAATATGCAAAATAATAAATATATTAAGCACCTCATTACGCTAAATTACATGAATAGAGTAGTCCGGTCTATAAAATTTGAAATAAAGGTGGTAATGATGTTAAGAATAAATTCTTTACAAATTCAATTTATTGGGTTTATTTTAACGAACAAGGAAAGGTGGAAAAAATATGTATAAAATTTTGATAGCTGAAGATGATAGAATCTCACAAAAACTTGCAGCCAGATTTGTTGAAGATATGGGACACATCCCAGTCGTCAGCCCGCATGGCAAGCATGCTTATGAAGCTTTAAAAGCTGAAAATAATTTTGATATGCTGATCACAGATATTATGATGCCTGAGATGGATGGCCGGCAGCTTGTTCAAACGCTCCGGGGAGATTCTCAGTTTATGGAATTGCCGATAGTGATTATGTCAGCGGTTGTCGGGGTTTCAGATATCTCAAATCTGCTTGCTCTCGGCGCTACATACTTTTTAACAAAGCCGATTGATAAAGCTGAATTTGAAGAAGTTGTTAATCGCTGCCTCCGATAGCTGTCTATTTTTGTATGTTTTTGAAATTTTTAAGTTTTAAGTACTTTTTTAAACGGATTCCGATACTCAAGCGGGGTCCGTTTTTTTATTCATGAAATTATCATAGCTTTACGGGGTTGTTACGAATCGTGATTGGGTATAATGAACCCGTAAGCTTTTTTAAAAACTAAGGTTATATTTTAATTGTATTTAATAATAGCTTTGGTGGCAAAGGGGCAGATCTTTTTTAAATATACGGGGTTATTTTGACCAAATGCCCTTTTCTGTCTTGAAGTTGTGATCTTAGAGCCTGAAAACGTTAATATGGGGGGTGTGCCTTGTCCCTGAAAGTTTTAGAGCAATTTAAAAATCCTGAACTATGTAAAAAATTGCTTGATTGCTTGAACAAAGAAATCGAGAAAGAAATACGGTTCATGGAAGTTTGTGGAACTCACACTGTTGCGATTTTTCGTAGTGGGCTCCATTCTGTTTTACCTGAAAAGGTGATTCATTTGAGTGGCCCGGGGTGTCCTGTGTGCGTAACTCATGAGTCCGAAGTTAATGCCTTTTTAGACCTTGCCGGCAAAGACGGTGTTATTATTGCCACCTTCGGAGATTTGATAAAGGTGCCGGGTAAAAAAGGGCATTGTCTTAAAAATGCTCAGGCGGACGGTGCAAGGGTGGAAATTATCTACTCTCCTTTTGACGCCCTCGAAATTGCACGCAAAAATCCTAATGATACGGTTGTTTTTCTGGGAGTAGGTTTTGAAACAACAGCTCCGGCCATAGCCGCAACGGTTATGATGGCAAAAGAGCAGAAGCTTGATAATTTCAAGGTTCTGTCTTTTCATAAGCTTGTTCCGCCTGCTCTTGATGTTTTGATATCCGATCCTGAAACAATGATTGACGGTTTTCTTTTGCCCGGTCATGTTTCAACCGTTATCGGTATCCATCCCTACGATTTTATCGGCGCTAAATATGGTACACCTGCGGTAGTTACCGGGTTTGAACCGGTCGACATTCTGCAAGCTCTGTTGCAGATGGTCCGGTCTATGAAAGAGGAGCATCCTAAGGTTATCAATCAGTACCAGCGTGGTGTGTCTGAATACGGTAATCCTAAGGCTGTCGAAGTCATGTATCAGGTTTTCAAATCTTCAGATGCGCTATGGCGCGGGATAGGTTTGATCCCGAATAGCGGACTCGAATTTTCAGATGAATATGAAAGTTTTGATGCTAAAAAAGTTTTTGATCTTAAAATCGGGGAGTGTCCTTCTTTGCCGGGTTGTAAATGCGGAGATGTTTTGAAAGGGAAAATGACTCCTGAGAAATGTCCTCTGTTTGGAAAAGCTTGTACCCCGGCATCTCCTGTAGGTCCTTGTATGGTTTCAACCGAAGGCAGTTGCGCCGCATACTTCAAATATAAAGTAGATTAATATGTCCTCAGATAAAGTTTTACTTGATTACGGTTCTGGCGGAAGAGCTTCCCAGAGACTTATTTCGGAACTCTTTATTAAGCATTTTGCTAATCCTGAGCTTGAAAGACTCAATGATGCTGCCGCATTTAATATAGACGGCAAAATTTCCATGAGTACTGACAGCTTTACGGTTGACCCTATTTTCTTCCCCGGCGGGGATATCGGTTCTCTGGCTGTCCACGGCACAGTCAATGATGTTGCCATGCTGGGTGCTATTCCTAAGTATCTGACTTGTGCTTATATCATCGAAGAAGGCTTTCCTATGGCTGACCTTGAAAAGGTTGTTATTTCCATGAGTGAAGCTGTCAAAGATGCCGGAGTGGCAATCGTTACCGGAGATACTAAGGTTGTCCCGAAAGGCGCTGTTGATAAAATTTTTATCAATACAACAGGAGTAGGCCAGATTGTGGCTGATCCTATGCCTAGCGGAGACAGAGCTACTGTTGGTGATGCTGTTTTAATCAGCGGAACAATGGGTGATCACGGCTTGACTGTTCTTGGAACGCGCGGAGGGATTTCTCTCGAATCAAACGTTATGAGTGACAGCGCGGCTTTGAATCATCTTTTGATTAAGCTGGTGCAGGAAATTCCTGACGTTCATGTTTTTCGCGATCCTACTCGCGGCGGGCTTGCCACAACTTTGAACGAGATTACGACTGCTTCAAATGTCTGTTGTGAGCTTGAAGAGTCCTCCATTCCGGTTAAACCGGAAGTTGTCGGAGGCTGTTCTATCCTTGGACTTGATCCTCTCTATCTCGCGAATGAGGGTAAATTCCTGTGCATTCTGCCTCAGAAATACGCAGAACAGGCTCTTGAAATTATGCATGCGGATAAACATGGAAAGGATGCTTGTCAGATTGGAAATATTACCGATGCAAATCCTGGAAAAGTTATTCTCGTAACTCCTCTTGGAGGAAGACGTCTTTTGAATATGCTCGAAGGTGAGCAGCTGCCTAGAATTTGTTAATGTTCTAAGTTGATATACACGTGATACGAGAGCTCCGTTTCTGAAAAGAAACGGAGCTCTTTTTTATGGTGCAGAAAATGGTGAAACATAAAGGAAAACATGTTAGGAATTAAATAAGAAAGGAGTATACCGTGGAAAATATTTCTAACGAATGTCTAGCATCTGTAGGTCAAATATTAGAAGGTAAAGGTGTTGAGGTTTTTTATCAGCCGGTGCTTTCCCTTGAATCAAAAGGAGTCATCGGATTTGAAGCCTTTTCTCGTGGTGTCGATGAGCTTGGGAAGACAATAGTTGAACCTGCTTGCCTGTTTAGCTCTTCATTGCCTCCGGAAACGCAATTTAAGGTTGAAATGCTCTGTCTTAATAAGAGTTTGGACTCGTTTCGGGACATCCACCTTAAATATAAAAGTATGATTTTGTTTTTGAACGTAAACAGCAATATTTATAATTTGCCGGAGAATGAAAAGCAGTCTCCATTTAAGGCCGTAGAGTCATTTAAGTTTAATCCTCGTACAATCGCATTTGAATTTGAGGTTTCTCAACTTGAAAAAAAGATACCTCTCAGCTTGATAAGATCTTTGCAGGAAAGCGGGTATAGAATTTCTTTGGATAACTCCCGGGTCAGCTTGGCTGGATTAGGCGTTGTTTTTAAGATTCGTCCTGATTTCGTTAAGCTTGATCGTTTCTTTTTCCAAGGAATTGATAAATCGAGTCACAAGAAAGATATGGTTAAGGCGGCAGCACTCACTTTTGAACTTGCCGGGGCAATGCCTATTGCCAAGGGAGTTGAAACTGAAACAGAAGCTCTTGCTCTTGCTGAAGCAGGGTTTTATCTTCAGCAGGGTTTTTTTTATACCAATGAGGAGGAAGGTAAAAGCGGTACAGTTACTTTTGGTGAGAAAATGACGAAGCTCAGTGCTGATTTCAGAGGCGTAAAAGTTGTACAGTTTGATGATTCGCGTGAAATCTTCGGGCATTTTCATCTTGCCTTAAAGAGTACAGTGTTGAAATTGCAACAGGAAGAACTTGCGGGGATGAACGATGTTCTTAAAGAGTTGATAAAAAAAGAACATGGTATTGTTTCTGTTTTTGTTTTGGATGCATCTGGTAAGCAGATTTCGCAGCGTTTAGTGGGTAAATCTGGAGATGTTATCGGAAAGACTGTAGAAGTATCACTTACAGGCAGAGATCACAGCCATGAAGATTATTTTATTTACTTAAATTCAGGGCTTGAGAAAGTTGCAGGAAGGCAACGGCGCTCTGCTTTTTGCCGGGAAGACTCCAGATATATTGCAAGTTTTTTTTACAGAGAAGAAGGTCGAAGAGGATTAATTATAGTACTTGAATATTTAGATAAGCCTCAGGAGCAGGAGAAGAAACCGGAATCGCAGAAGGAACAAGAACAGAAA